>JAEXCN010000514.1 GCA_023402175.1 Pseudomonadota bacterium
CGCCGATCGTCTTCCCCGCGGGTGGAGCTCCGCGGATCGGGACGCATGCGATCGACTGGATCATCAGCTGGTGAACGCTGACCGCTTGCGCGAGGCGCTCGTCGTCGCGCGCGCTCGTCGCGATGACCGGCTCGCCGTCGTGGATCACGCGCTCGGCGACGCTCCGCGAGAAGTTCTGATGGGTCTCCTCGCCCTTGCTGTCACGCGACGTGTGCGCGACGACGTCTCCGCGATCGTTGACGACGACGATGAGCCCGCGCTCGGCGCCGAGGAGGCCGACGGCGTGATCGGTGACTCGCTGGAGAAGCCGGTCCAGGTCGTGCTCGCGGGCGAGGTCGCGCGTGATCTCGAAGATGCGCTGCAGCCGATCTTCGGCCGGCATCGCCGTCCCCATGCTCGTGATCGACGCCGTTCTTCCGGCGAGCGCACCCGTGAACGTGGGCGTCCGCGGGTCGGCGAGCACGCCGCGCGCGATCGGACCGAGACCTGCGGACCATGAGCCGACCGACGTTGCCGGTAGCGTCGCGGTGTGCGCCTGGCGAAGGGCACGCCTGCGGGGATCGTTCCAGAACACCTCACGGAGATCGCGCGGGAGCTTCGCTGCGGTCTCCTCGAGCAACGCGAGCGCTGAATCGGTGTCTCGGCGCGCGAGCGCCCAGGCGCCCTGGCCCGCGGCAAGTCGCGCACGCGCGTCGAGCGCACGCCAGGCCCATTCGCGCTGTCCCGCGCTCATCGCACGCTGGTGCGCCTCGTCGAGAGCCTCGCGTGCGAGCGCCTCGTCACCGCGTGCGAGCGCGAGCGAGCCGCGGACGATGCACGCGAGCGCCTCGTGCTCCTGGAAGCCTCCTTCGCCGAGCTTCGCAGCGAGCGAATCGAGCTCGCGCGAGAGCGCGGGGACATCGACCGTGCGCGCGGCGTCGCCCGCCGCCCCGAGCCGCGTGAGGATGCTCTCCAGGCGAGCTTCCGCCGCGTCGAGCGGACGCCCGACTGCGTCGTAGGCGTCGGAGCAGAGATCGTAGAGCTGCGCGGCACGATCGATGTCGCCCATGCGCGTCGCGAGCTCGGCCTGCAGCCCGAGCAGCTGTGCGCGTGCGTTCGGCGCGAGCTTGTCGCGCTCCTCGGCGAGCTTCTCGATCGACGCGGCGGCGCGCGCATATCGGCCGAGGTAGAGATCCACGTTCGCGAGGTTGAAGAGCGCTTGCTGGACGATGACGATCCCGCCGACGCGCCGCCCCATGTCGAGCGCGCCTTCGTAGTGGACGAGCGCCTGGGCGAGGTCGCCGTCGGCCTTCGCAAGTCCGGCGAGATTCAAGCGCGTCGTGGCGAGCGTCCATGCATCGCGCGCGCGCTCGGCCGATGCGAGTGCAGCTTCGTAGGCATCGCGAGCTTCTTTTCCGCGCCCTCCGCGCTGATGCGCGATCGCGAGGGAGACGAGCGCGACGGCCTCGATGCGTGCATCTTGCACATCTCGCGCGACCGCGACCGCCTCCTCGAGCGCCTTCTTTGCGTTCGGCTCGTCGCCACCGAAGGCGAGCGCCAGCCCGTGGACGGACAGCGCGTCCGCGGTGAGCGCGTCTCGCTCCGGTCCTCTCGCGGCGGTCTCCGTGAGCCGCGCGGCCGCCGCGGAATCACCCGCGCGCATGTGCGTCCGCGCGCGCGCGATCTGCCATGCCCTCGACGACGGGCTCTCCGGTGCGAGCTTCGCGACCTCGTCGAGAGCGCTCGCCGAGCCCGCGGCATCTCCGCGTGCGAGGAGGATCCTCGAAAGCGCGACGGCGAAGTCGACGCGCTCGTGATCGTTCGTCGCCGCGCCGAGGCCTTCCAGCGTCGAGGCGGCCGTGTCGAAGCGTCCCGTGTCGAGCGCCCTCGTGAGCTCGGCGAGCGCCTCTTCACGCGAGCGAGACACCGGAGGGATGCTGCGACTCGAGGAGGCGTCGAGCACCTCGTCGATCTCTTCCGTCGAGGTCACCGCCCGTCCCTCGAGCCGCTTGACGAACGAGCGCAGCAGCCCTGGTCGCCGTCCGGTGCGATCGAGCAAGTGCTTCGTGAGGCGATCGGGGAGGGAAGGGATGGCCCGCTTGACGAGGTCGGCGGCGCTCTTGTCGTCGAGCGGCGGGACCACGAACGTCCGCACCCCGCGCGGTGCGAGCGCCGCCACGGCGTCTTCGTCACCGACCGCGACGATGCGTGCGCCTTCCTCGGTAGCGCGTCGGATCCGCGTGCGCGAGGGATCGTCGAGATTTGCGAGATCGTCGATGACGATCACGAGCCCGGACGGCGTGGTGCTGGCGCTCCAGCCTTCGAGCTCGAGATCGACGACCTCGCGAGCGCTGACCATCGCGTCGCGTGATGGCTCGATGCTGGCGACCGGTGCTCCGCTCACGCCGAGCGACCACGTGAGCCGGTTCGCTAGCGTGCTCCGTCCGGACCGCCGCGGTCCGACGATCGCGAGCCCCTGGCCGGGACCGAGGCGCGAGACGTCGGCGGCGAGCGCCTGAGCGGCGGCGTCGGCGCCGAGGACGGGCCATGCGGAGGTCCCCTCGAGCGCGCGCGTCTCGATCTTCGCCGCGCTCTTCAACGCGCTACCCAGCTCGTCGACGCTCGGAAAGCGCGCCTCCGGCTTCTCTTCGGTCGCACGCGCTGCGATGCGCGTGAGCGCGCCGAACGTCTCCTTGTCGAGATCAGCTCGCCGGCGCTTCAGCGCGTCTTTCAGCGTCGCGCCGAGCGCGTAGACCTCGGCGCGCACGGTCAGAGGCTCCCCGAGCAGCAGCTCGGGAGCCGCATATTTCGGCGTGAGGCCGCGTGCGCGCGCGCCGCCTTCGCGCCACGGCGTCGCGAGCCCGAGGTCGACGAGCGTGCCGGTGCCGTCCTTCCCGACGATGACGTTGGCCGGCTTGATGTCGCCGTGGAGGAGGCCCGCACGGTGCAGCACCGTGAGCTGATCGGCGGCGCTCCCCAGCGGAAGAAGCCACTCACGTGCCGCGCCGTCGCCGGAACCGGATGCGTCCGCGATCACCTCTTCGAGGCTTTGCCCGTCGACGAGCTCGCGGACGAGGAAGCGGCGCGCGCTGCCGGGGAGTCGCCCGAACGCGAGCACCTGCGGGACGCCGAGACCTTCGAGGCCGCTCAGGGTCACAGCCTCGCGGACGAGGGCCATCACCTCCGCCTCGCCGGCGTCCTCGGCGAGGACCTTCAATGCGAGATCGCGGCGCGTGACCCGATCGCGAACGGCCCAAACCTCGCCGCCACCACCTTTGCCGAGGAGTGCCATCGGCTCGTAACGAGCCGGCATCCTGAACGTGGGCGGAGCGGAGCTCGACGTCGGAACGCTGGATGCGCTCACGGTTTTCATCATAACCGTGCCACGGCTGTGCCAGGGCCTTTTTGTGCCATGCACCGCCCGTGCGGCACGTGCCGATGCCGACCTGAGCCGCGCGTCACACGCGGGGTGCGTCAGTCACGCTTCTTCTCGAGCCCGTACTGGGCGTTGATGCCGAACCAGAAGCCGGTGAGCGCGAAGCCGAGCCCGATGCGGGCGACGAGCTGCTTCATCGGCTTGATGCGGAGGCCGATCTGCGGAACCGAGATCCACGGGAAGAGCGCCGGCTTCGATCCGCCGTTGAACCAGCTCGGCTCCTTGTAGCCGTTCACCTTGTTCACTTCCGAGTTCTGGTGATCGGCCGGATGGCAGCCGGTGCCGGGCGCGGTCGCGACCGTGTTGCAGCGGCTGTAGCGTCGGCCGGTGCTGGCCGCGAGCTCGCCGTTCGGATCTTCGTGCACCCAGCTGTTCTCGAGATCGCCGAACACCGCGCCGAGGCCGAAGCCCGCGCCGTATTCGAACTCGGCGTCCTTCGAGAGCTTCGTCGACCAGAGGAGATCGACCTGCGCGTACACGATCTTCATCCCGCTGTTCACGAGCGAGTAATTGCCCGGGATGTTGGGCGTGTTCTTCTGCTTGAACAGAATGTCGCCGGTTCCGAGCTCGTGGTACGAGAGCGCCGGGATGAGCGAAAAGCCGTCCTTACGGATGTCGAACTCGGCTCCGATCATGTTCGTGTAGATGGTCTTCCCCTCATCCACGAACATGTTGAGCATGAAGCCCGGGACGATGTTTCCGCGGTAGCGCAGGCCGACGAAGAAGTAGGTCCGGCCTGGGAGCTCCTCGACGTCGTAGATGTCCCACTCTTCTTTCGGCGGCTCGACCGCGGAGGCATCTTTCGGCGACTCGACCGCAGAGGAATCTTTCTTCGGCTCGCTCTCCTCCGACGCGGCGGGCTTCGCCTCGGTGTCCGCCTTCTTCTCGGCGGTTTCGGCGGCCTCGGTCTTCTTCGTGTCGCCCTTCTTCTGGGCGAGCGCCGAGCTCGGAAGAGCGAGCATGGCCGTCACGAAAGTTAGAGCATTGATCAGCGTCGTCGATCGCATTGCGAGTGCCTCGCAGGAAGGAAGGCTCGTCAGCCCGAGCGCGGGGCGCAGTTTGCCCCGTAAGCTCGGCCAGATGCTACACTGAGTGCGAGATTCCAGAATAAATTGGGGGTGCGCTACATACCGGGGCGCAGATCCTCGATCTCGGTCGGGGGACACCCCCGACACCCCCGCAAATCTCCTCAGCCTCGCTACGCTCGACTTCGTCGATCGACCACCCGGAGCTCTCCCTTCCCATCTCGATTGATTCTCTACGGACGCACCCTCGAACAGACGATCGACCGACACGAGCGTGCGACGTTCGTGAAGGAGCTCGTCGTGAGTGGAGGCCGCGTTCCGCTGGCGATGGTGCGGAAGCGGCTCGTCTCGAACGGCGGCGGTACGCGTGCCCCGGTCCTGCTCGTCCACGGCTTCGGCCAGAACCGCTACGCCTGGCATCTCCCGGCGCGCAGCTTCGCCAACCATCTCGCCAGCGCCGGCTTCGACGTCTTCAATCTCGACCTGCGCGGACATGGTCGCTCGCGGCACTTCGGCGCGCGGACGCCGCGCAGCGTCGACGAATACGTGAGCGAGGACCTGCCGATCGCAATCGAAGAGGTGCTCTCGCATACCGGCAACCGCGCGCCGTACCTCGTCGGGCATTCGCTCGGCGGCCTCGTCAGCTACGCCGCGGCGCCCAAGCTCGCCGGTGCGGTCGCAGGCATCGCGTCGATCGGCAGCCCCTACCACTTCACCCGCGGCTCGTTCTCTCTGCAGGCCATCTCGCTGTTCTTCGACGCCATGCGTCGCGTCGGAGTCCCCCACGTCGGGCTGCCCGTGCCGCTCTATCCGATCGGCGCGTTCATGCGCACGATCCGGCGCGTCGCGGACAGCCCGTTCTATCCGATCCCGCTCCGCGGCTGGCATGCCGGCGCCCTCGAGCCGCACGTGCTCGATCAGCACCTCCGGCTCGCGTTCGATCGCGCCGGCATCCAGGAGCTGCGGAACATGTTCGACTGGGCCGCGCAGAAGCGTTTCGGCGGCCCGACGCAGGACTACGTCGAGCGTTTCGAGTCGATGGACCTCCCGCTGCTCGTCCTCGCGGGCATGAACGACGACCTCGCTCCGCCCGCGAGCGTCCGTCCCGCGTTCGAGCGAAGTCGGTCGAAGGACAGGACGTACAAGACGGTGCCGCTCGGGCACATCGACATGCTCGTCGGTCGCGACGCGCCGCTATCGACGTGGCCGCTCGTCGCGAACTGGATCTTGAAACGGACGGCGGCCTGAGCGGCGTCGCGGCGCACCAGCCGTGCGCGACCTTCAGCTCTTTTTCCGATCCTTCTCCAGGCGCGAGACCTCTTCCTCGAGGCGGCGGATCTGCCGCTTGAGATCTTTGACCTCGTCCTCCGTTGCGAGGCTCATCGCCTTCGCCAGCTTCTCCACCTGGTCGCTCGTGAAGGTCTGCACCTTGCCGGGCATGCTCATCATCTGCATGACGGCCTTCATCACGCGCTCGTCCTGCATGATCTTCATGACGCGCGGGTCCGTCATGAGCTTCATGCCTTGCTTCAACAGACTCTTCTTGATCGAGCTCATTCTGCGGCCAGCATAGCAGGGCGGACACGCGAGGTGTCGGCGTCCCCTTCGAGGTAACGCACGACGAGCGCAGCGACCTCGTCCACGAAGCGCGGCTCGGAGAGGAGCTCGGGACGACGGAGCACCGCGGCGTGCGTCATCGCCTCGACGCAGCTCACCGCGAGGAACGAGGCCATGTCGAGGTCGTCCACGCCGATCTCGTCCCGATGCGCCTCGAGGTAGGCGCGCACGAGCGTCATCGCCTCCTCGTCGACGCGTCCGATCTGCTCCATGCTGCCGACACGCGGGATCTGCTCGACGAGCACGCGGTGGAGCTTGGGCTCGATCCGGTGCGCCTCGATCATCACGCGGACGAGCTCGCGAGCAGCTTCCCGCAAGGGCAGGTGCGCGACGCGCGCGAGCGACGCGCGAACGAGGTCCATCATGCTGCCGATGTGACGCTCGATCACCGCCGCGACGAGGGCCGCCTTCGTAGGGAAGTATTGATAGAGCGATCCGATGCTGACGCCGGCGGCCTGCGCGATCTTGTTCGTGCTCGTGTGGTCGTAGCCCTCCTTGACGAGAACGCGAGCGGTTGCAGCCAGCAGCGCGTCGACGGTCGCCCGCGAACGCTCCTGAGTGGCATTTTTCCGGGGGCTCGTGGCGGGACGACGGGCCATGGGACAGTTCTCCGACGACGCGGAGCGAAGC
>JAEXCN010000028.1 GCA_023402175.1 Pseudomonadota bacterium
ACCTGCGGCTGCCGCGGCACCGGTCTCGCCCGGGCTCGGCCGCGGAACGCAGCCGTCGCTCAGCTCCTCGGCCGGCGTCCGCACCGGCACGCTCCTCTTCGGCGAGAACGCTGCGCCGACCGCGGCACCGCCCCGCTCGGCAGCGCCGGCAGCCGTCTCGGGCGCGGTGAACGGCCATCTCGAGGGCAAGCTCGGCGAGCTCGGCCTGACGCCGCAGCAGGCCGACGCGGTGCTCGCGCTCTCGCGTGAGGTCGTCGAGCGCGTCGTCTGGGAGGTCGTTCCCCAGCTCGCGGAAGCGCTCATCAAGGAAGAGATCGCACGGCTCACCAAGGACTGATCCTTCGCGCGACACCTGATCCTTCGTCTCCGGACGCACGACAGCGCCGACGCTCTCTGCGAGAGCACGGCGCTGTTTCGTTGATGCGCTCTTCACGACGTCCGAGGTACGTCGCGACGTCTCTAGCCTCGCTTGGCGCCCGCGGTGCCGCGAAGGCAAGCGTCGCTCCGTTGTGCTAAGCGAGGGCATCATGACCGAGCCCAAGGCGGACCTGGAAAAGCCGTACGACCCGCGCGAAGTGGAAGAGCGCTGGTACGCGTTCTGGGAGAAGGAAGGCGTCTTCGACGCGACCGACGATCCGAACGACAAGCGGCCGCCGTACGTCATTCCGATGCCACCGCCGAACGTCACGGGCTCGCTCCACATGGGGCACGCGCTGACGGCGACCTTCGAGGACGCGCTCACCCGCTGGGAGCGCATGCGCGGAAAGAATGCGCTCTGGCTCCCCGGTATCGATCACGCCGGCATCGCCACGCAAACCGTCGTCGAGCGCCAGCTCGCGCGCGAAGGCAAGACGCGTCACGACCTCGGTCGCGAGGCGTTCGTCGAGCGCGTGTGGAAGTGGAAGGCGGAGAGCGGCGGCACGATCACGAAGCAGCAGCGCGTGCTCGGCGCCTCCCCCGACTGGAAGCGCACCAAGTTCACGATGGATCCGGACCTCTCCGTCGCGGTGACGGAGGCCTTCGTGCGCCTCTACGAAGACGGCCTCATCTACCGCGCCACGCGGCTCATCAACTGGTGCCCGACGTGCCGCACGGCGCTCTCCGATCTCGAGGTCGAGAACGAAGAAGGCGCGAACGGCGAGCTTTTCCAGTTCGCCTACGAGGTCGACGGCTCGCCGGGCGAGTTCCTCGTGGTCGCGACGACGCGCCCCGAGACGATGCTCGGCGATACGGCGGTCGCGGTGCACCCGGACGACGAGCGCTACAAGCATCTTCACGGCAAGAAGCTCGTTCACCCGTTCGTCGATCGAAAGATCCCGATCATCACCGACGCCATCCTCGTCGATCCGAAGTTCGGCACCGGCGCGGTGAAGGTCACGCCCGCGCACGACTTCAACGACTTCGCGACGGGCAAGCGTCACGGGCTCGAGGAGATCAACATCCTCAACCTCGACGGAACGCTCAACGACCAGGGCGGCCCGTTCGCCGGCATGGACCGTAAACGCGCCCGCACCGCGGTGAAGAAGGCGCTCGACGAGAAGGGCCTCGCGCGCGGAGCCAAGCCTCACCAGCTCACGCTGCCGAAGTGCCAGCGCTCCGGCGACATCGTGGAGCCGATGATCTCGACGCAGTGGTTCTGCAAGATGCAGGGCATGGCCAACGAGGCCATGAAGGCAGTCCACGACGGCCGCACGAAGATCATCCCCGAGGAGTGGACGAAGACGTACGACCACTTCCTCTCGAACATCCAGGAGTGGTGCATCTCGCGTCAGCTCTGGTGGGGCCACTCGATCCCCGCCTGGCACGGCCCGAACGGTGAGATCGTCGTCGCACGGAAGAAGCCCGAGAACCTCGGCCCCGAGTGGGTCCAGGATCCGGACGTTCTCGACACGTGGTTCTCGAGCGCCCTCTGGCCGTTCTCCACGCTCGGCTGGCCGAACGAGACCCCGGCGCTGAAGAAGTTCTACCCGGCGAGCGATCTCGAGACGGGCTACGACATCCTCTTCTTCTGGGTCGCCCGGATGATGATGTTCGGGCTCTACTTCATGAAGGACGTGCCGTTCCGGCGCATCCTCCTCCACGGCATGGTCGTCGACGAGACCGGCGACAAGATGAGCAAGGTGAAGGGGAACGTCATCGATCCCCTCGACCTCATCTACGGCACCACGTTCACGGACATGGTGAAGAAGACCCTGCCCGGGGCGCCCGAGCAGGAGGCGATGCAGAAGTTCAAGAAGGCGTACCCGTCGGCCGCGGCGATGGGCAGCGGCTTCCCCGCGTTCGGCGCCGACGCGCTCCGCTTCACGCTCGCGACGTTCCCGCCGTCGAACAAGCGGATCGCGCTCGCGCCGAAGCGCATCGAGGGTTACCGCCACTTCGCGAACAAGATCTGGAACGCGACGCGCCTCTCGCTGAGCCATCTCCAAGGATTCGACGCGAAGGAGCTCACGGGCGAGCCGCCGGCCGCAAAGGCGTGGTTCAACCGCTGGATCCTCGCGCAGCTCGGTAAATCGATCGCGATCGCGAACGCGGGCCTCGAGGAGTTCCGCATCGACGAGGCGGCGAACGAGAGCTACCGGTTCTTCTGGAACGACTTCTGCGACTGGTACCTCGAGATCACGAAGCCCGTGCTCCGTGGCGAGGCGGGTCCCGAGCAGGCGAACGAGACGCGCGCGGTCCTCGCGCACGTGCTCGAGACGTCGTTCCGCCTCATCCACCCGCTGATGCCGTTCATCACGGAGGACCTCTGGCAGCGCCTCCCGCGACCGGCCTCGCGCAAGAGCTCGATCGCGTTCGGCCCCTACCCGCAGGCGTCCGACGGCATCGTCGACGAAGCGGCGCTGCGTGACATGGACGTCTTCAAGTCCGTCGTCTCCGCGGCGCGCACGATCCGCAGCGAGCACGAAATCGAGCCGAAGGCGGACGTGCCGCTCTCGCTCCGCGCCGACGGCGACGACGCGCGCAAGCTGCTCGAGTCACGCCTTCCGACGATCGCGCTCCTCGTGAAGAGCAAGTCGCCGGCGGTCGAGAAGACGGGCGGACCGCGCGCGGCCGGCACGACGACGAGCATCGTGCCGACGCCGTACGGACCGATCGAGGTGCACGTCGGCCTCAAGGGCCTCGTCACGAAGGACAAGGAGCTCGTGCGCATCGACCGCGAGGTGAAGCGCATCGACAAGGACCTCGCGGCGATCGAGAAGAAGATGTCCTCGAAGGGCTTCCTCGAGCGCGCTCCGAAGGAGGTCATCGACGAGACGAACGCGCTCAAGAAGCAGCTCGAAGAAGCGCGCGTCCGCCTCGAAGAGTCCCGCACGCTCGCCGCAGAGCTCGACGAGTAGACGAAGAAAAGCTGACGAGCGCCCGCGGGCGACGAACGACGGTGTGGTCGCTCGTACCCGCGGGATCGTCTGACGTCGACGTCAGTGCGCGAGGCGCGGAGCGAGGCGCTGCGCGATGAGCGTCATCGTCTCGTCGTACGAGTCGGCGCAGACCGAGCCGACGATTCCGCGTGCCCCGAGATCGCGGACGACGCGCAATGGACGCGGCGTGGGATAGGCCTTCGCGCGAATCTGCTGACCCGGTGCCGAACAAAGCGGTGAGCTGGTCGTCGACTCCGGCGGGCACGCGCACGACGGATCGGCGGCCTCGCACGTCCTCGGCGCGGCGAGCGCGAACGTGCACGCGAACTGGAGGTCGGACTTCTCCGTGTCCCACTCCCGGTCGGTCGCGCTCGACGTCGGACCGGGCAGACCGGGGCGCGGTTCGATCGATTGGATCATGTGGGGATCGATGCCGTCGAAGTCGAACTTGCCCGGATCGCGCCCGAGGATCTTGGTCCAGTCGGGTGTATCGGTCGCGAGCGCCGTCGGTAGGCCGCCGAGGACCGCGAACAGCACGAGCTCGCGCGAGCGGGGCCCGCGCGGAACGCGGCACAGCTCGTCGCCGACCGCAGACGGGAGCGTCGCCGCGAAGATGGGGTTCGTGCAGCTCGGCGTCCCGACGTATTCGTCCGTCTTGGTGAACGTCGAGGGACTGCTCGTGTCGCCCGGGACTTCTTTCCGATGCTCGAACACCCGGCTCGGGACCACAGAACGGGTGAGGCCGTCGACGTAACGCGACAGCGGGTATTGCGGATCGACGCCGTAGCGCTCCTTCATGCGATGGAACCGCACGTTGAGGTCGTCGTCCGAGGGGCCGTAGTACCCGTCGTACCCAGGGCCGCTCCGCCCGGGCACGGGCGAGGTCGTGCAATTCCTGTCCGTCCTGATCGCCTGGCATCGCGCGTCGGTCGGATCGCACAGCGATTGGTACCCGCACGACGTGCAGCTAGGGTTGCCCGGATCGGTCGAGCAAATGGACGTCCCACGTGGTGCCGTGGTTCCCAGGCCCTGGCCTGCGCGATAGACCTGCGAGCCAGGGAAACTCTTCGCCATGAACGCCCACCCCTGACCGCCGACGGACAGCGGATCGACCGCCGAGTCGTCTTCGTCGGTGATCATCACGATGACGAGCGCCGAGTCCGGTCGAAGAAACGCCTTCCGCTGAAGGAGCACCTGCACGTCGACGTCGGCGCCGAGGTCGGCCCGGGCGCTGCCGTCGAGCCTCACGTCGGTCCAGGGGTCGGGCTGGATGAGGAACCGGTACATGCTCTCGAGCTGTGCCTCGAGACCGCAACCGTTCCCCCCGACGCCGCGGATGAGCGCTTCGGTGCTCGCCACGAACGTGTCGACGTCGCCGCCGGTGTACGCGAGCACACCGGACTCCGCTCCCGGGACAGCCGCGCCGTTCGGCCCCTTGGTCCGCAGGTAGGCGTGGCCATTGGTCTCCGGATTCCCCGTGGGGCAGACGTCTCCGCCGAAGTTACCGAGAGAGGACGAGATGACCCCGACATGAACGTCGCCGGTCGTCGCGACGTTGCGGAGCAACGTGCCGATCGAGGTCGCGAGGCGCGACGACTTGTCCTCCATCCCTGCCGAGTTGTCGACGACGAGAAGGAGGTCGACCTTCGATGCCGGGACGAGCGGGCGGTCCTCGTCCTGGAGGCCGCCGTCTGCTCCTTCGCCCGGCGTCGACGGATTCTCGAGGACCGTTGCGATCTTGGCATCGCAGCCGGCGGCCGAGAAGAGCGCCAGGGATGCACCGAGTGCGAGGGAACGCAATTTCATGACGCGAAGAGCCCCGAGGATCGACGAACGGCTCACCGAATGGCCGTTTTGTCGTCGTGGACGATTTCCGAGATCGTCGTGAGCCGTTCGAGGCCGCTCCTGGCTCTGAACCTGGAGTGAACCTCGCGCGTGGCTCCGTTTTCGACGGCGTGCTAGGAAAGCCCGCCGTGGGCGCGCTGGTCGATTCGCTCATCGGCTCGGAGGCGCCCGAAGACGCCGCGGGCGACGTACCGCCCCGTCCGATCCCGCAGGGCGGAATACGCGACGCGGCCCTCGTCATCGCGATCCGCGCCGGAGATCGTAAGCCGGAGGAGCTACTGTACCGGCGCCACGCGGGGGCAGTCCTCGGGCTGGCGACGCGCCTGCTCCGTTCCCGCGAAGAGGCCATGGATGTGCTCCAGGACGCGTTCGTGATCGCGTTCGAGCGACTGGGCGATCTGCGCGAGCCCGACGCGTTCCGTCCCTGGCTTCTCCGCGTCACGGCGTCGCTCGTCCACCGGCGGTTTCGGAGAAGGAAGCTCCGCCGCCTCTTCGGTCTCGGACGTGAGGCCGAGCCGCCCTCGCTCGACGAGCTCTCCGTTCCTTCGACCTCGCCCGAGGCACGTGCAGAGCTGCGGCTGCTCGATCGCAAGCTCGCCGCCGTCTCCGAGAGCAACCGCGCTGCATGGATGCTGCGCCACATCGACGGCTTCGCCCTCGAGGAGGTCGCCGAGGCGTGCGCGTGCTCGCTCGCGACCGCGAAGCGACGCATCGCCGCTGCCGATGCGGTCGTCCGCGCCCACTTCGAAGATGGAGATGATCGGTGAAGCCGCTCGCTTCCTCAGCCCCTCCCTCGCCTGCGCCCGCCCTGCGCGACGCGTTCGGGACCGATGTGGATTCGGCAACCCTCGATGCCGCGTGGAAAGGCATCGGCGCGCGCAGGGGCCGAGCACGACGCGTGCGCCGCACAGTCCGGGCGAGCGCGATCGCCGTTGCGCTCGGGCTCAGCCTCGTCTTCGTGTTCCGCCGAAGCGGACCGCCTTTGGCTCCGCTCGAGAGCGCACCGCACGTGATCGCGCTCGCGAACGGGGCGCCGCTCCCCCAAGTCTGGTCGGGCGCGGCGACGAGCATCGTCGCTCTCGACGACGGGTCCCATCTCGAGCTCGATCCGACCGCGCAACTCCATCCGATGGGAACGCATGATCCCACGCGCGTCGAGCTCGCGCTCGAGGCTGGGACGACGACCTTCGACATCAAGCCGGGCGGACCACGCGCGTGGGTGGTCCACGCAGGCGAGGTGCGAGTGCGCGTGCTCGGGACCCGCTTCACCGTCGCGCGCGAAGGCGAGCACGTACATGTCTCGGTCGCGCGCGGAAAGGTGCGCGTCGAGAGCGCGCGGATCCCCGGTGACGCGAGGGATCTCGTCGCCGGAGACGCGATCGACATCGGTGAGGGCAATTCAGCAGGTGCCGAGGACCAGGATTCATCTCCGACCGCACTGGTACCGGTGGAGGCCTTGGCGAACGCACCACCCGAGTCCGTCTCACCAGCCGCAATCGCGCGGCACGTGCCCGAACCGGATCGCTCCGGTCGTCTGCCAGCGTCCAAGCTGGAGCCACCCGTCGATCGCATGGCCCAGGCGGACGCTGCGCGAAGGGCGGGTCAACCGCGCGAGGCAATCGCGATTCTCACGAGCGTCGTCGAGCACGACGAGCCCGGCGCCGCGCTCGCGGCCTTCACCGTCGGCAAGATCCACTCCGAGGAGCTCGGCGATCCGGGCATGGGAGCATCGTGGTTCGAGAGGGCCATCCGGCTCGGACTGCCCGCGGGTCTCGACGAGGACGCGCATGCACGGGTCGTCGAGTGTCTCGGCCGGGCCGGCCGCACCGAGGAGGCTGCACGCGCAGCGGTCCGCTATGAGACCAACTTCCCGACGGGTCGCCATGTCGGACGCGTGCGACGCTGGAAGAAGGAGTGAACAAGCTCGCGATCGCCACCGTGCTCGCGGTTACCCTCTGGAACGTCGGCGCAAACGCCGACGTCGTCGTCCGAGGCGACACGACGACCGTCGACAAGCCGAAGCTCGACGGCCTCGTCGAGCTCGAGCTCGGCGGCAACACCGATGTCGACGAGGTGACCATCGATGTCTCGGGGAGCAGCGCCTCCGTCGTGTTGCGCCGTCGGACCGGGGAATCGCGAACCGGAAGCGTCCACCTTCCGACCGACGGGCCCGGTGACGTCGAACGAACCATGGCGCTGTTCGTCGGTGAGCTGTCGCGTGAACCGGAGCCGGAGCCGGAGCCGCCGCGGGCAACGATACCCGCTCCACCACCGCCCGATCGCTCGGCGCCTACGCCCGTGGAGCGCCCATCCGGCGCGTCACCTGGCATCCTCGCCGGGATGAGCGGCCGCGCCTTCACCTCCGGCGGCGCGCTCTTCCTCGGACCGTTCCTCGGTGGAAGCATGGAGATCGATCGCCTGGAGCTCGCCGTCGTCGGTCGCTACGCGGTCGCGTCCGAGAATGTCGCGCTCGGCACCGTGAAGGCGCGCATCGCGAGTGTGGGCGTGGTCGGAGCCTACCGGCTCGTCGAGGCGGGTCTCCTCGCGATCCGAGCCGGAGTGGACGTCGATCTCGGTTGGATCGAGGGCGAGGGCGACGGCGGGCGCGCCCACACGGCGTCGGGGTTCGGCGTGGCCACGGCCGGCTTCCTCGACGCGCGCTGGCCGGTCTCGCGGGCTGTCTTCGTCATGTTCGCGATCGAAGGAGGCGCATTGGTCCCAGGGCTCGATCTTCGCGCGGGCGATCGCATCGCGCTCACGGCGTCCGGCGCGTTCGCGGGCGCGAGCGTGGGGCTCGGCTTCGCTCCCTGAGCGCGTCTGTCCAAGCGGAGCGACCGAGGCCGGCGCGGCGTTTTGCCTTCGCAGGCTCATAGGGCCAGGTCTCGGCCGACTCGCGCAGCCTCCCCGGGATTCCCGGCCCCGGTCTCACCCGGCTCGCGCATCCTCACCGGGAATCCCGCAGCCGGTTTGCACCCAACGTTCGCCCAGCGAACGACCTTGGCTGGCGGCGACCCGTCGCAGGGTCGTTCCGCGAGCGAACGTTCGCCCAGCGAACGACCTCGTCTGGCGCGAGGACGACGTCTTCGGGCGTCGAGCCCTGGCGCCCCCCGGCGACGCAGACGTTCGACGGACAGATCTTCCCGCACGCTCCGCAGTTGAGCGGATCGTTCTGCAGGTCGATGCACTGGCCGTTGCACGGCTTTGCTCCCGAGAAGCCGGACCTGCCCGTTCATCTCCTCGTCGGCGAGTGGCTCGACATCGTCGCGTCGCTCGAGGGAGTGCACGAAACGAAGGTGCCACCGGACCTCGCGGTGGAGGAGCTTCGCGGGAAGATGACGTCGGCGCCGTCACTCGGACAAAGGCAGCGCGTGTTGTCACTGGATGAGCTTGTGTGACCTGCGGCCCGCGAACGCGATCGGCTCGCGCATGCTCACCGGCGGGTATTGTCGAGATCGCGTATACGTTGTGCTGCCCGTCGGTCGTGTGACGGCCGCAAACGTCCAAAACAGCGATGCTCCTCGAATGGAACGTTCCTCCCGAGTGTCCGAGCGAGCCAGTCGTCACCGCACAGGTGACAGCGATCGTCGGAGAGGAGCTCGCACGAACGCCGCTCTTGGTCCGCGGACTCGTGAGCGAGACCGTGGATCATCGCTATCGGCTCGATTTGCGCGTTGGTCCACGCGCAGAGATCGCGCGGATCATCGAGAGCGAAGATTGTGAGAAGCTCGCGGAAGCGGCGGCGGTGATCGTCGCACTCGACTTGCAATCACGCGCGCGAGATGAGAGTACGACGACGGCCGAACCTCCTCGAACGGGTGGAGGACCTCCACTTCTCGAACCGCGCCCGGCGCCCGCGAGGCGCTCGACGCATGATGCTTCGCGCGTCCTGACGCGGGATTTGTCACGCAGAGCTCGCGGAATCGACGGGGGCCTCGGCGCGGACGTGGCGGTCGACGTAGGGACGCTCCCGATGATCGGCTGGGCCGGGGGCGTGCACGGTTTCGTCCGCTACGGTCGCGCTCGAGGCGAGATCTCCGCGATGCTCTGGCCGCGAAGTCGCGCCGATGTTTCGCTGCTGCCGGGAGCTGGAGCGTACGTGTCCCTACGGGCGAGTTCGCTCGCGGGCTGCCTGACGTTGCTTCCTGCTGTCGAGCTGTCGACGTGCCTCCGGGTGGAAGGTGGCCATCTCCGCGCGACGGGCTTCGGCATCCGACACCCTTCGACGGCGAACGGCTTCTGGCTTGGGAGCTTCGTCGGGCTCGCCGCGCGTCCGTTTGAATGGAACGGAATCGCATCGCGCCTCAATCTCGAGCTCGGAACGCCCTTGTACTACGGCGACGTGGGAATCGAGCGACGCGGCCCGGTCTACACGCCGTCGCGCGCTCTCTTTCGCTTCGTGCTGAGCGTCGAGACGACGCTCTTCTGACACCCGCGGAGAGTCGCCTCGACAGACGGCGAAAATCACCGAAGAGAACGACGTACCAGGGCGGCGCCGAAATCTGCAGGGCCGTGAAGAAAGTTGAACGGTTCTTCGAGGCCCGTGCATTCACACGACCCTGTGAAGCAGATGCTCTTGGCGATGCCACTCCCGCGGGCGACGTCGCTGTCGACCGAGCGGGCGTGCATCGACGAGGGCCAAACCAGCGTGACCGTGTCGTTCGACACCATCTACGAACGACACGTCGTCTTCGTCTGGCGGACGCTCCGCGCGTTCGGCGTCACCGACAACGCGCTCGAGGACGCGGTGCAAGATGTCTTCTTGGTCGTCCACCGCAACCTCGCATCCTTCGACGGGCGCGCGAAGGTGACGACGTGGCTCTTCGCGATCGCCCGTCGCGTCGCTCGCAATTACCGTCGCGCGCGGGCGCCGCGCGACGACCTCCCCGTCATCGAAGAGCGCCTCCGCGATCCACGCCCGACGCCGTACGACGAAGCTGCGCTGGGGCAAGCCAAGGCGTTCCTCGAACGCATCCTCGATCTCCTCGATGACAAGCAGCGCATCTGCTTCACGCTCATGGAGTTCGAGCAGATGACCGCCGAGGAGGTGGCGTCGCTCCTCGGCATCAACGTGAACACCGTCTACACGCGCAGCCGTCGTGCGCGCATCGAGTTCGAACGACTCATCGAGCGATACGGAATCGACCTATGAGCGACCTACGTCCCAAAGCAACGATCGTGCTCGAGCGCCTTCAACCGGCGTTCGCCCCGAGCCAAGAGGTGCGCCAGCGCATGCGCGAGGCGGTGCTCGCTCGCGCCGCCGAAGCGAGCGCGGCGGCGGCGGCGGAAAGCACCCGCGCGAGCGCACCGGAGTCCGGAATACGCCTCGTGCTGCGAGGCAGCTACGGCCAGCTCCTGGCGGGTGCGCTCGTGATTCTCGCCGTGAGCGTGTTTGCGACGAACTACGTGACCGAGCACGAAGAGTCGCCGGTCTCGGCGCAGGCGGTTGGCAGGGCCCCCAGCGCTCCGGGTGTCGGCTGTATCGAGCCGGGCTGCGCGGCGGCGGGCGAAGACGGCATCGACAACGAGACGGCACGCTCCTCGTCACCATCGCTCCCGACGCTCGGATCACCCTACGATCTCCCCGATGCGCGTCGTGACCGAAGCGTGACGAAGGGCGTCACGACGCAAGCTCGGCGCCCGGAGGACGCTCGCGGTCCCGATCGTGACGATTCGAAAGAGGACGAGCGATCGTCGCCGACGAAGGGCGACCGACCCGAGGATCTCCTCGGCAAGGAGGTCCGCCTCATTCGCGACGCGCAAATCGCTCTCCGCGTAGGCGATCTCGAGCGTGTACGGAGCTCACTCGACGCGCACGCGCGTGCGTTTCCAAATGGCGTGCTCCGCGACGAGCGTCTCGTGCTCCACGTTCTGGTCCTCTGCGCCGAAGGTCGACCCGAGCCCGCACGGCGCGCGGCCGATGACCTCGTCCGAGCCAATCTCCTCCCTTCCCACCTCGAGCCCCTGCGCGCGTCGTGCGCGGGCGCAGCCATGCACTGACGAACGAGGCATCGAATGCAAGATCGACCGCGAGCTCGAAGATCCATTCACGTCGTGCCGCTCCTCGTCGGCGTGCTCGTCACCACGATCGCGTGCGCGCAGAAGATGAGCGTCGGTCTCGACGACGACGAGGACGTTCTCGTCGAGGCCGGTGGCCCGCAGCCGTTCGTCCCAAGCCAAGACGCGGCAGTCGACGCGCCACCACCGGAGCTCGAGCTCTGTGTCGGGACCGAATGCCCTTGGCCGTACGCGACCTGCCCGTCGTCGACGGGCAACAACGACTACATCTGCGGCGTCGATCTCCGCAGCGACTCGAACAACTGCGGGGCGTGCGGCCATGTTTGCCCGGGAGCGAGCACCTTCGGCGTGCTGAACATGACCACGCGGTGCGTCGAAGGCAAGTGCCAGCGCGAGTGCAGCCCCGCGGCTTCTGGCGTCCCCCCGATCTATGTCGATTTCCGAGATTGCAACGGTGACGTGAACGACGGTTGTGAGGCCGACGCCAAGAACGACCTCGACAATTGCGGAGCGTGCGGAATCGTTTGCCCGCCAGGTGACCATTGCGTCGACGGCAAGTGTGGATGTCCGACCGGAATGATCTATTGCGGACCTCCCCGCACCGGAGCGAAGGCCTGCAAGGACCCTTCGTTGGACAACGACAATTGTGGTGGCTGCGGAGTCAAATGCAAAGATCCGGCGGACGCCGGCACGCCCCCGCCCAATATGGCTTACGGCTGCGTCGATGCCCAGTGCGGAGAACTGAAATGTAAGAACGGTTGGCTAGATTGTGACGGCGTTGTCGACCCGAACGGTTGCGAGACGAACATCACTGATGTGAACAATTGCGGCGGCTGCGGCGTCAAGTGCGCGGCGGGTGAGAGGTGCGTTGTCCCGACATTTGGCTCGCCTTACTGCGGATGCGCCAGCGGCGAAACATTCTGCAACACTCCGAGCGCCGGCCAAATCTGCGCCGACCTCACGCGGGATACGAAGAACTGCGGTGCCTGCGGTTACGTGTGCCCCGGCTCGGTCACTGCTGGTAATCACGGGTTCCCGAAGTGCCAGCAAGGATTCTGTGATTATCAATGTGAGCCGGGTTATGCGGATTGTGACAACAATACCGGCAACGGCTGCGAGACCAACTTGATGGTCAATACGGGCAACTGTGGGACATGCGGTCACCGCTGCGATGCCTCCACGGGTCAGCCGTGCATCGAAGGCAAGTGCCTCATGGTCGAGTGTGACGCCGGAATCGGTGAGGTGACGAAGTGAGGTCCACTTCTTTGTCTCTCTCTCTCCGCATGCCTCTCGCTCTGGTGTTGCTCGGGCTCTCTCTCGGTGCCGCCACTTTTGCCTGTGCGGGAAACGAAGAAGAGGTCAGCCCACAAGAAGATCACGACGCGGGCAGCTCCACGATTCCCGGCGCTGATGCTCCGGAACTCGACGCGACCGCCGCCGGATGCGGGAACGACTCCGCAGAGTGCGGGGTGCAAGAGCCTTCGTGCAAAGCGGAGTGGTGTCCGGTCGCCACGAACCTCACGGACGAACGGATCGGACTCTCGTCGGTTTGGGGCAGCGGTCCGAACGACGTTTGGGTCGTAGGCGCCGCCGGCACGGCTCTTCACTGGGACGGCAGCGCCTGGACGACGATGACGGTCGGAACGACGCAGTCGCTCTATGCCGTTTGGGGGAGCGGTCCGAACGATGTTTGGGCGGTGAGCACGCCTGGCGCGATCTTCCACACGAACGGGTTCGTCGGTGGCACGGCGCAGTGGTCTCGCGCGACGAACATCGCCGACGCCGTTGTCGACACCGCGTCGCTGGGCAAGCTCTCTCGGGCGATCTGGGGCACGTCGGCGAGCGACGTTTGGGTCGGCGGCGATCGCTTCGAGCGCAAAGGTTCCACCGCGATGTGGGGCGGTTGGCGGACCAGCGCCATCGACGGCGGCGGCGCTGCCGATGGCGGCATGACCTGGACGCCGGCATCGACCTATTTCATCACCGCGATCTGGGGTAGCGGACCCGAGGACATCTGGGTGGTCGGCCCGAGCTTGTACGGATTGGAATATGCCGGATCGACTGCGGCACACTCGAACGGAGCTCTCGGTGCCGACGGCGTTCCGGTGTGGACGGAGTTCGACACGCAGTCGGCGGACGTGCTCTACGCGGTCTGGGGCAGCGGTCCCGGCGACGTCTGGGCCGTGGGCGACAACGGGGCCATCCGCCACTTCACCGCGGGCGCCACGCGCTGGACCATCGTCGAATCCCCCACGACCGCGAAGCTTCGTGGAGTCTGGGGCTCGGGACCGTCCGACGTATGGGCGGTCGGCGCCGACGGCGCGCTCATTCATTACGACGGGACGAAGTGGAGCGCCGCAACGGCAGCCTTCGCGCCGGGAAAGAAGCCGAGCTTGATCGGTGTGTGGGGCTCGGGCTCGAGCGATGTCTGGGCCGTCGGTAGCGGAACGATCTTTCACTACACCGGGCCGAAGCCCGAAGCACAGGGAGCGGATCGATGAGGGCCGCAGCGTACTTTCGATCCACCGTTCTCGTGGCGTCGCTCGTTATGGTCGCGATCGCATGCAGTGACGTGGAAGACCCCGGTGAAGCGGAGCGGGACGGCTCGCCGATCCCGGACGAGGACAGTGGATCCGGCACGGTGGACTCCGGGCCGGAGGTCGAGGCATCGGATGCATCGACGGAGGTGGTCGACGCGCCAGTCGATGCACCGCCGCCCACGTGCAGCGACGAAGGGTGGTGCCACACGCCGATTCCCGACACAGAGACCCTCCGCGACGTCTGGGGCGACGGAAGCGGCGTCGTATGGACGGTCAGCACGACGGGCAACGTTCTCTATTGGGACGGCGCCGCGTGGAAGCAGAGCTATGCCGCCGGCACCCCGCTCTATGCCGTATGGGGAAGCGGCCCGAACGATCTCTGGGTCGGCGGCGACGGCGGGCTCTTCCACGGCACGGGAGCGACCCCGGCGGCGATGACGTGGACGGCCGTGCCCGTCGGTGGCGCGCCCATCCGTTCGATCTGGGGCCGGAGCGCTTCGGATATCTGGGCGACCGGCTACTCGGGCTCGACTTCGAAGTTCACCGGATACGTCCTCCACTACACCGGCACCCCCGCGGACGGCGGCACCGGCTGGGCGCCCGATCCGATCGCGATCACGTCGCCGGTGCGCTTCACCAAGGTCTGGGGAACGGCCAGACACGACGACGTCTGGATCGGCGGGCTGGTAGGGACGATCGATGCGCGCATGCTCCGAGGACGGCCCGATGGGGCCGGTGGCTACGCCTGGACTCTTGCGCCGCCGACGACCACGGCGGGCCGGTACTTCAACGGAGCCGGCAACGTCACGTCGAACGAGCAAATCGTTCTTGGATTCGACCCGACGGGGACGACGACTTACGGCTTGCATACGGGGGTCCGCGACGACGCCGGCGTGTTCACGTGGACGCGATTCGACGGGTTCAATACCGGCAACGCCGTACTGAACGGGGTCTGGGGGACGGGGCACGACGACGTCTGGGTAGCGGGCGCGTACGGACGACTTCGTCACTGGGACGGCTCCGCCTGGCACGTCGCGCGAACCGCGCTCGACGATGTCATGCCGGTGGTCAACACGCTCTATGCGATTTGGGGCGCGAGCAGGGACGACATTTGGGTCGTCGGAAAGGGCATCGCGCTTCACAAGGTCCCGTCGCAGCACTGAGGAGCATTTCGATCATGATTCGTATTCGTGTGCTCGTTCTCACCATGTGCGCCGTATCCGCCGGCATGGGAGCGCTCGTCGCCTGCGGAGCCGATGACAGTCGCCCGACGTTCGCCGCGGACCTCGATTCCGGTGCCGAGGCCGACGTCACGGCTCCGCCCGATCCGTCGTTGCCACCGTCGCTGTCCGAGCCGGATGCGGACGTCGATGGGGCCGCGGATGCCGGGCCGACCAAGCCCGACTACGACGCGTCCGACGAAGCGGTGGTGTGTACCGAAACTCCCTGCGTGAAGCAGCTCGCGGCCGGTGACAATCACTTCTGCGCGCTACTCGACGACGGCACCGTTCGCTGCTGGGGTGACAACGACAGAGGGGCGCTCGGCTCGGGCGTCACCACGCGCATCTACGGGGCGCCGCAGACCGTCGTGGGCGTCGACAGGGTCACGCAAATCGGCGCGTCGGGGCTCACGACGTGCGCGCGCACCTCGGAGGGACGCGTGAAGTGCTGGGGGCAAAACGCGCAAGGGCAGCTCGGTCTGCAAGTCACGCCTCCCGTCTTCGACAGCAACTATCATGCGACGGCCAACGAGGTTCCCATCGCCGCGGGCGTCGAACGCGTCGACGTCGGCATTCGCGACGTATGCGCCGTGGGCGGGAACGGCTCCGACGTCTACTGCTGGGGCGACAACGCCCAGAAGCAGCTCGCCCGCGTCGATGCGGGCTTCGTGGGCGGCCCCGGGCCTGTCGATGGCCAAGGCTTTCAGCTGACGCGCATCGCCGTTGGGATCACGTCCGTTTTCGGCATCACGAAGACCGGAGAGCTCGTCGGCTGGGGCGTCGTCTCCGGCCGGCCGACCTCGATCAGCCCGACCACGATCATGGCGCCGATCCCGTCGCTCGAGGACGTCACCAGCGTTGCCGCGAGTACGGCGGGGAATCAGTGCGTGGTCGCGTCCAGAAAGGTCTACTGCTGGGGCTACAACAGCAAGGGCCTGCTCGGCACGGGCATCTCCGATGTCGAAAACTATCCCGCTCCGGCCGCGCTCGCCGCGGGAGCTGGGGTGTTCCCGCAGCAGGTCTCGGTTTCCTCGTACCGCTCGTGCGTACGGATGACCGACGGAAGTGTCTGGTGTGCCGGATCCGACGATCGTGGCCAGCTTGGTCGGGGAACGGCGGGCACCTACTCGCTGTCTTTCGTCCGCGCCTCGGCGTTCCAGGAGTACGCCGTGCAAATCGCCACGAGCTCCTTCGCGACGTGCGCGCTGGTGCAGGGCGGCAAGGTCGTTTGCTGGGGCGGCAACGGCGGCGGTGAGCTCGGCATGGGCACGACCGATTCGAACCCGCATCCCTCACCCGTGAGCATCGTCTTTCCGTGAGGGCCCGATGAAGGAGTCCGCCGTGAAGAATCGTTCCCTGTTCGTTCTCGCGCCGCTCGCGCTCGGCGTCGGTTTGCTCCACGCGGCTTGTAGTCTTTCGGAACGAGAGGCGTTCCAGCAAGCGACCCCACCAGGAAGCTTCGACGCACCCGATGCTTCCTCCGACGGGGAGGGCGGCCTACAGGAAGGTTGCTTGGCGTCGTCGACGACGATCGAGCGGGTGCCGGTCGTGCTCGAGTTCCTCGTCGACGAATCGACGAGCATGAACAGCAACGGCAAATGGGCGGCCGCGCGTCAGGCGCTCCTCGCGACATTCGAGGATATGAAGAAGACCGCGGACCCCGGTACGTTCGTCGGAATCCATCTCTACCCGAAGAATGACAAGGTCGAGCCGCAAACGCTCCTCGACGCCGCTCACTACGACCGTTTGGTCAATGCGATCAACTACGCTCCCGCGAGTGGAGCGAACACGCCAACCGCGGCCGCATTGGTTGCCGCGTTGGACGCGGTTCGGCTGTTCGTCCCTCCGTCGAACGCAGGTCTGGCGACGGCCGCGACGAAGCGTTTCGTCGTGCTCTTCAGCGACGGTCGCCCGACCGATGGCTACGACAAGTGTGAGAGCCTCGTAGCCGATGCGCGCGCCGCGCAGCCCCCGAAAAGCCCGGTCGGAACGTTCTCGGTCGGCATCGGTTTCTTCCC
The DNA here is from genome assembly GCA_023402175.1 of Pseudomonadota bacterium. Classification (GTDB taxonomy): domain Bacteria; phylum Myxococcota_A; class Polyangia; order Polyangiales; family Polyangiaceae; genus Labilithrix. The sequence continues at coordinate 16,998 of JAEXCN010000028.1, forward strand.
GAGCACCGACGGCGATTACGATCCTGCGTTCATGGGCAGGATCGCGCAAAACGGCGGGACCGCACCGGCCGGATGTGATCCCGGCTCCACGGACCTCGCCTCCGTTTGCCACTATCAAGTGACGCCTGGAAATGTGGAGGCGACGAAGCAGGCGCTCATCGATGCCTTCAATAAGATTCGCGCGCTCAGCGCGTCGTGTGAATTCAGTTTCGAGGCGACGGAGTTCACGGATCTCAACAACGTGAAGGTCACTATTACGGACAAAGACGGCACCATGATCACGGTTCCGAAGGACGATGTCGACGGCTGGTCGTTCGACGATCTTGAACACCCGAAGAAGATCCTCCTCCACGGCAACGCGTGTTCGGCGACGACCGGCGCGCCTTCTGGACGCGTCGACGTCATCATCGGCTGCCGGACGCCGCGGTGACTCGATGCAGGGACGCCCACGAAACTGCCCGAGCAGCGTTCTCCCGTTCACCGTCGAGCTGAGGAAGATGCCGTCCCGCCGCGCCGAAGGTCGACCTCGCCGATTGACCAGCGCGGCGCCGAGCAAGTCGGCGGCGCTCTCTCGAGCTCGAGCGAATTAGGCCGGCGCGGGCGGGTGCCTCCGAGCGACGCTCCCGGTCTCACCCGGCTCGCGCATCCTCACCGGGATTCCCGCCCCCGTCTCACCCGGCTCGCGCATCCTCACCGGGATTCCCGCAGCCGGTTTGCATCCAACGTTCGCCCAGCGGACGACCTTGGCTGGCGGCGACCCGTCGCAGGGTTGTCCGGCGTGCGCGGCGAGCGAACGTTCGCCTAGCGAACGACCTTGGCTGGCGGCGACGTGTCGCAGGGTCGTCCAGGGTCCCCGAGCAGAGTCGAACGCGGTGCTCGGACGTTCTGATGGCGCATGTGTGTCTGTGCGCGACGACCACGCGCTCGGGAAGGCGACGCGCCCGCGGGCGCGCGTTGTAAGATGGGAACGTTGTCTTCGCTTCGGTCCGCGCTCGCCATCGTGATCTCGGCTGCTGCTCTGCTCGTCGTCTCCGACGCCGCTGCGGGCGGGGCGACGACGACGTTTCCGTATCGGCAGAAGACGCTCCTCTACTCACGCAACCCTGCGGGTGCGCTCGCGTACGTGACGAGCGGCGGCGCTCCTGGCGCGTCGCTCCCGGTCGTCGTGTTCTTGCACGGCATGAACCGCGACGGCGTCGTGCACCCCTGGTTCGGCGCGCCGCATGGCGATCTTCGCACCGTCGTGGAGCCGCTCGTCCGCCCAGGCCGCGTCGCGCCGTTCATCCTCGCCGCTCCGACGCACACGCGGAACGCGACGGGCGCGAGCTCGATGTGGCCGGACTTCGACCTCGCCGACTTCCTCGACGCGACCGACGCCGCGCTCGCTGGCTCGGCGCACGTCGATCGCTCGCGCGTCATCGTCGTCGGACACAGCGGCGCGGGCTGCAATCCTGCCGGTGGTCTCCTCGGTGACGGCGTCCTCCGTGCGAAGCCGTTCGCGGTCGTCGCGATCGACTCATGCGTCGACGAGCGCGTGACGCCCAGATTCGCGGCGCTCGCGGCGCTCGCGGAGGCGGGGCACGTTCGCTTCTACTGGCACCGGAGCTGGCGCCGGCCGATCGCCGAGCTCGCAGCGAAATGCCCGACCTGCACGATCGAGGAGGTCGTGGATCTCCCGCCGCGATCGATCCCCCACGTCGCGATGGTCCCCCGAGTCCTTCGCCGCGCGCTTCCGGAGCTCTTGCCGCCGCCGAGCGTGAGCTCACGCCCGGCGGCGAGTGACGACGCTCACGGGACGACGCGGTGGATGACGACGGGATCGCCCAGCGCGGCGCCGACGCGCTCCTGAGCGACGAACACGACGTTTCCGCCGTTCGGCTGGTTCGATTGGAACGTGACCGAACGATTGACGACGGCGTAGGGGCTCACGACGAGCGTGCCGACCTTGTCGCCCGCGGCGACGATCGACACCTGCGTCCCCGCCGCGATCGACGTATGCCCCGCGAGATCGACGAGACCGGCGCTCGTGACGAGCGCAGGCATCTCGCCGGTCCCGCCCGCGCCGTCGAGCGCAACGATGACGCCTCCCGCCTTCGCGAACGTATCGAGCGCGGTCGCGCAGCTCGTCCCGATGGGTCCGAGCGCGCCCGCGGCGGCGGCCGACTGATCGGGGACGAGGACGACGTCGTAGTCCTTCGCGAGCGTCGCCGAGCGAAGCGGGCTCGGATCCATCGCGACGGTGTAGTTGACCGTTCGCCCGAACGCGCCGCTCGCGATGAGGTTCTTCACCTTGGCGACGTTCGCCGCGTCCGCGAACTGCTCGTACGAGAGCACGCGCAGCGGGTTCGACGTCGGGATGAACATCGCGTTCGTGAGCACCTTCGTCTGCGACGTGCTCGCGATCGCGTCCTTGTAGTCGTGGCCGATGAGGACGACGTCTCCGGGCGTCGAGCCCTGGCACACCCCGGCGACGCAGATGTTCGACGGACAGATCTTGCCGCACGCTCCGCAGTTGAGCGGATCGTTCTGCAGGTCGACGCACTGGCCGTTGCACGCCACGAGCGGAGGTGTGCATGGCGGCGAGCACACCCACTGGCCCGAGCCGTTCATCAGGCACGCCGACGTCGGCGCGACGCAGACGATCCCGCACGCGCCGCACGCCGCGGCCGTGACGTAGGGCGGAGGCGGGCAAGCATCCTCGGTCGAGCCGTCCCATTCGGGACCGCCGTCGTTCGAGCCGTCGTGATCGCCGCCGTCACCAGCGTCACCGCTGTCGGTGGCATCACCGCCGTCGGCCGTCGATCCATCACCCGGGACGCCGTCCGTGCACGTCGCCGCGCAGCGACCGCCGCACGCGACGTAACCGGGAGCGCACTCCCCACCGACGAGAGAGTTCTCGCCCCGGCATCCCTGACCGAGCAGCACGACGAGCGCGATGACGGAGATCGTCGCGAGCCAGATCCGGAGAGTCCTGATCCTCGAGCCCATCTCAGTTCCCTCCCCCGGCCGGACGCGTGCGCGTGACCCAGAACTCGACGCGGCGGTTCTTGGCCTCGGCGCGATTCGTCTCGACCTTGAGGCGCGATCGACCGAAGGCCTCCGCCTTGATGCGTTCGGGATCGACTCCGTACTTCACGAGCAGGCGGCGCACGCTCTCGGCGCGCTCTCGGGAGAGGACCATGTTGTGCTGCTCCGTCCCGGTCGCGTCCGCGTGTCCTTCGATGATGATCTCGAGGATGTTCGGGTTGTCGTTCATGAACTCGGCAAGCTTCTTGATGATGCCCCAGCTTGCGTGGCGGACGCGCGGGCTGTCGAGGTCGAACAGGATGACGTCGTCGAGCAGGATCCGGTCTTGCTCGACGCGCACGCTCTCGGCCGGCGGCGGGCACCCGTTCGCCTTCGGATCCTGGCTGCGGACTCCGGGGACGTCGGGACATGCGTCTTCGTCGTCGAACACGCCGTCCTGATCACGATCGCTCCGCGGACATCCGTTCGTCTTCGGATCGCTCGTGCGAATACCGGCGACGTCGGGGCACGCGTCCTCGTCGTCGAACACGCCGTCCTGATCGCGATCGCCCCGTGGGCAGCCGTTCGTCTTCGGATCGCTCGTGCGAATACCGGCGACGTCGGGACACGCGTCTTCGTCGTCGAACACGCCGTCCTGATCGCGATCGCCTCGAGGAGGAGCGACCGGCTCCTGCGCCGGACGCTTCTCCGGGACGCCCAAGCCGAGATGGATGCCGAACGAAAGCACGCGCGCGTCCTCGGGACGGAACGAGTCGTTCGGCTGGACGATCTGCGTCGCGCCGACGTACGGGCCGAGATCCCATCGACTCGAGCGCGAGAGGCGGAAATCCCAGCCGAGCGCCGCATCGAAGCCCGGACGCGGGCGACTTCCGGTCTGGGCGAGGCCCGCACCGAGCGAAATCCAGGGGCCGGCGACGCTCGTGAAGGGACGTACGCGAAGGCCTCCGGTCACGAGGAACGCGGTGCCGGTACCTTGGCGCGCGAGTGATGGATCGGCAGGCGGATCGCCTTGCGAGAGGACGACGCCGCCCGCTTTCCCTTCGACGCCGATCGCGCGCGAGAGCGGCAGCTCGAGCGACGCAGAGGCCGCTCCTCCCCAGCCGAACTCGCCGGCCTGCGGGTCCACGATGGCATGCGCCGCGCCCGCGGTGACATGCGCCCGAAGCTCGTCCGCGCGCGCAGTCCCCGTGCGCGAGAGGGCCAGCGCGACGACGACGCCGCCAGCCAACATGCGAATTTCCACGAATTCGACACTACTCAATCCGCGGCCCGACGGGGTCGGAAACTGCCGAGCGGAAGGCCGGCGACTCCGCGCCGGCGACCTCCGCCGTGCCGTGCATCCCGGTGCGCCTGGAACGAGCCGGGCCCGCGGAAATAGGGCCCTGGACGGCCGTCTGGTCTCCGGAAGGAGAAGTTGGTAAAGCAGCGTGGGCTCGGGGGCGTTTGCCCCCTCTTTCCCTGGGAAGCTTGCCTTGGCCGCATCCGCATGAGCGCGACGAAGCCGACCGACGATGATCGCACGGAGAAGGCGCCGCCCTCCGGCTCCGACGTCGTGACCGACGAGAAGCCCGCGGCGAACGCCGCCAACAACGGCGCGTCCGCTCGCGAGCGCACTCCGGACGACGACGACCCGGCCGAGGACGACTCGAACGACGGCGCCGAGACGAGCCGCTCGGAGAGCGCCGACGAGCATCCAAAAGATGCTGAAAAAGGCGGGGACGAGAACGCGGAAGACGACGACGAGGAGGAGCTCCTCGCCCGCGGCAACCCGCTTCGGTGGAAGCGTGGCGTCATCGCCATTCTCGCCGGAGGCATCCCTGCCTTCCTGCTGATGGCCAAGAACGGCCAGAACGGCTGGGGGATCCCGCTCGGGTTCCTGTTCATCTGCGTCGCCGCGTTCGGCGTGATGGATCTCCTCGGCACGCTCGACGACGAGGTCGACACCGTCGAGGGCTCGACGACGCTCTCGGCACTCCTTCCGTCGGCCGCGGTCGTCGGCCTCCTCGCGGTGGCCTTCGGTGGATCGCTCTGGCTCGCGCAGGCGGCGGTCATCTCTCCGTGGCTCGCGGCGGCGCTCGTCCCCGGCACGTTCATCGGCCTGGTCGCGTCCGTCTTCACCGTCGGAAAAAAGCTCGGACCGTGGAAAACCGACGAGCTCGGGCTCGAGCGCCCGCTCACGTCGCGGCACGGCTTCTGGGTCATCGTCTGCGGAGCGCTCCTCTACATGCCGGCGCTCGGCATCTTCAGCCTCTGGGATCCGTGGGAGACGCACTACGGCGAGGTCGCGCGCGAGATCCTCTCGCGTGACGACTGGATCTCTCTTTGGTGGGCGCAGGACGGGTGGTTCTGGTCGAAGCCGATCCTGAACTTCTGGATCCAGTCGCTCGCGATGGGAACGCTCGGGACGCACTTCCAGCCCGATCAGATGCTGATCGCTGCGAACGGCTCGCCGGCGGCTCACCCCGAGTGGGTCATCCGCGCGCCGAACGTGCTGATGACGATCGGCGCGATGTACCTCCTCTACAAGGGCGTCGCGAAGGTCTTCGGCCGGAGGGCGGGCCTCCTCGGCGCGATCGTCCTCGCGACGATGCCCGACTGGTTCTTCCTCGCGCACCAGACGATGACGGACATGCCGTTCGTCTCGGCGATGACGGCGGCGATGGGCCTTCTCCTCCTCGGTCTCAACACCGACGAGGAAGCGCGCGTCCGCGTCTACGAGGTCGACGCGTTCGGCAGGAAGCTCCGCTTCTCGCTCTGGCACCTCGTCTTCGGCGCCGTCCTTCTCTGCGCGATTCCGCAGATCCTCTATCTGTTGTCGCGGAACATGGAGCTCGTCGTCTTCGGCGACGGGCCGAAGGGCTTCCGCTTTCACTGGGACGAGTTCAAGAGCGGCTCCGCAGGCAACTGCGGTTTGCCCGGCAACGAAGCGTGCGCCTCGCGCGAGCCCGCCACGCTGCCGCGCGGCGAGGCGTGGTGGAGCGTCAGCAAGCGCGGTCCGATCATCGGCGGCTTCCTCCGTCTGATCTTCGCCTTCGAGCCGGCGACGCAGGCGGTCATCTGGTCGCTCGTCCTCGGCGGTGTCCTCTACCTGAACTGGGGTGAGCGCCGCGCGCGCCGTCTGATCTACATCGCCGCGTGGCTGTGCGCGGCGATCGCGACGATGGCCAAGGGCCCGGCCGGCTTCGGCTTGCCGATCATCTGCGCCTGCGCGTACGTCGCGACGAAGAAGCGCTGGAACGAGCTCCTTCGCTTCGAGCTCGTCAGCGGTCTGCTCGTCATCCTCGCCGTCGCGATCCCCTGGTACGTGGCGATGTACATCCGGCACGGCTCACCGTTCACGGATCGCCTCATCTTCCACGACATGTTCAACCGCGCCTTCAGCCACGTGCACGACACGAACGAAGGCGACGACACGGGCATCCGCTACTACGTCTGGCAGCTCGGATACGCGACGTTCCCGTGGACGGGGCTCGTTCCGCTCGGCCTCTTGTGGGGTTTCCGCCGGAGCGACTCTGCGCTCGCGCGCGTGTTCGGACTGCGAAACGCGGATGGCACGCCCACCACCACCAGCAGCACGAGCGGAGCCGCCGTCGGCGACGCCTCCGTCATGCTCGTGATGTGGTTCCTCTTCGCGTTCGCCCTGTTCACGTTCATGGGCACGAAGTTCCACCACTACATCTTCCCGGCCGTTCCGCCGGCGGCGATGCTCGTGGGCGTCGTGCTCGACGACATGCTCGGACGCACGCCCGTCACGCACGCAAAACGTCTCGCCGTCTACCTCGGTGGGCTTGCGCTCGCGGCGGTCATCGCGACGATCGGCGCGTCCAAGATCTGGCCCGGCTCGATCTTCGGAGCGAAGCCGGACGCGAACGCGAGCGGCAGCTGGGCGATCGCGCTCGTGCTGATCGGCATCGGCGCGGCGATCTTCGCGGCCGTAGCGTTGACGTTCAAGAGCAGCCCCGACGACGAGCCCGACTCCGCGCAGGAGGCGCAGGATACGAACCGTCGTCTGCACGAGCAGCTGATGCTGGGCGGCGCCGCGCTCGCGGCCACGCTCGCGACGATCCTCGTCGGACGCGATCTCGCGATGAAGGCGGAGGGCTCGGACGCAACGGGCAGCATCCGCCTCTTGCAGCTCTTCACGTACAACTACAAGCGGCCGTGGCCCGACACGCTGGACTTCAGCGCGGTCCTCGGCGGCTTCACGATCGTCGCCGCGCTCCTCGGCGTGGCGCTCTCGGTCCGCTCGCTCCGTCGTCATGCCGTCGCGGCCGTCTGCGCGTTCGGAATGCTCTGGGCCGTCTGGGGCCTCGACGTCTACATGACGGCGGTCTCCCCGCACTGGGGTCAGCACGAGGTCATCGAGGCCTACTACCGCGATCGTCAGGGGCCGGACGAGCAGCTCGTCGCGTACCAGATGAACTGGAAGGGCGAGAACATCTACACCGGCAACCGCATCCCCGCGTTCGTCTCGTCGGGCGCGACGTTCCAGACGTGGCTCAAGAAGGAACGCGAGAAGGGCGCGAAGGTGATGTACTTCGTCACCGAGCACAGCCGCACGAGCGGCCTCCGCAGCGAGGTCGCCGGTAAGAGCTACAAAGAGATCACCAACAAGGCCCTCTGCAACAAGTTCATCCTCGTCCGCGCCGAGCTCTGACCGCTCGCCGCTCGGGCCGCACCTGCGGCTCGCGCGGCTGTGGCAACCCGATCGCCTGGCAAGCCCGCTTGCCATCGTGCGGGCCGAACGGACGCGGATCTCGCAGCACATCGAGAGCGCTCACCGCTCGCCCGTGAAAGCAACCGAGCGCGCCTTCTGAGGCGCTGCGCTCCCATTCGATCGAGCGCGTGGGACTGCGCGCCTGCGGCATCGATCGAGCGCGCGAGAGGGTAGGACCTAGCGATGCTTGCCTGTACATTGAGGACATGACTGCGCCGTCGGCCGTCGGGACGCTCGCGGATACACCGCTCGCGCACGCGCTGATTTACGCGCGCAATCGACGACTCACGGGACGGCTCGAGCTCACGACCACGGACGAGCGGCGTGCTGCGGTCTCGCTCTGGCGTGGCCGCATCACCGCCGTCGAGACGGTGCCGCTCGGACTCTGCCCGGGCGGCTTCTTCGGCGCCGTCGTCTACGAGCTCGGGTTCATCGATTCGGCGACGCTCGACGCGACGCTGCTCGAGATCGCGAAGACGAAGAGGCTGCACGGTGAGGTGCTGATCGAGCGCAAGGCGATCACGCCTGCGCAGCGTGACGAAGCGCTCGTCGAGCAAGTGCATCGGAAGGTGCACCACCTCTTCACGTTCCCGGAGACGACGGCGTACGCGTTCTATGACGCGAAGCCCACGATCGATCCCCCGGTCGCCGTCGACCCGGTCGGACCGGTGTGGCGCGGGATCCGCGACTACCCGCCGACGAAGTTCGTTCAGGAGACGTTGCGACGCGTGGGCGACAGCGCGCTCCGCGTGATGGCCGGTGGCGCGGCGCGGTTGCCTCCGGCCGAGACGGCGCTCGCCGAGACCCTCGCGACGCGACCGATGACGGTGACTGAGATGAAGCAGGTCACCGAGCTTCCGCCTTCGCGCGTCGAGTTGCTCGTGTACCTCCTCGTGATCGCAAAGTGCGTCGAATCGGTCTCGGGCGTTCGCACCCATCCGTCGACGGGGGCGCTACCCATCAGGATGCCGAGCGGCCCGGTCTCCATCCCGCCGATGAATTCCGAGGTGCGTCGCCTCTCGCCGCCGACGCCGACCATCCGTCCGTCGGGGATCAGCTCCATTGTGCCGCCGCCTTCGTCGCAACGCATCCCGATCAGCGGGATACCGAAAATGCCGACGCCGCTCTCGTCCTCCAAAGCGGTTCAGAAGATCTCCTCCACGAAGATCCCCGCGGCTCCGAGCTCGTCGCCGCGCCCGCCCGCCGTGGCCGTCGCCGCGCTACGCAGCCCGGCCGAGGTCGGGATCGACGGGATCCTCGCGCATGCGGGGACAATCGACGACGAGGATTACTTCGACGTGCTCGGGGTCAACGACGGCGCGCCCCCGGAGGCGGTTCGAGCCGCCTTCATCCGGCTCGCGAAGACGTGGCACCCCGATCGGGTCCCGGCGGATCTCGCGCCGCTCCGCGACGAGGTCGCGAAGATCTTCGCCGCCATGACGCGCGCGCAGCAGGTGCTCTGCGACGACACCACGCGCCGCGCCTATCTCGCGGCGCGGAAGGCGACCAAACCGGAGCCGCGTTCGCGCACGGAGGTCGCTCGCGAGCTCACCCATGCGATGAGCCGTCGCGACTTCGAACGCATCGTCCTCCTCTGCCAGGAGATGATCGACGCCAACGGCGAGGACGCCGAGGCGCTCGCCATCCAGGCCTGGGCGTCGATCCGTGGAGGAGAAGACGCGACCGAAGAGGTGCTGCGCGCCACGCTCGCGAGGATCGACAAGGCGGTGAACCTCGATCGCACGAACGATCAGGCCATCTACCACCGCGGTCTCATCCACAAACGGCTCGGGAACAACCAGTCGGCCATCCGCGATTTCGCTCGCACCGTGCAGCTCAATCCGAAGCACGTCGACGCCGAACGCGAGGTCCGCATCTACGCGATGCGCGCGAAAAAAGGCTCGGGCGAGCACAAGCTCGTCACGCCGATCCTGGAGAAGCTCGGAAAGAAATAGCGCCGCTGCTCGAGAAGCGGGAGAAGCTCGGAAGAAGAAGCCCGCGCATCACACGATCCCGAGCGTCGCACGCACGAGGAAGCCGAGGCCGACACTCGCTCCGTTCGCAGCGAGCGATACGAGCGCCGCGCGTCGCCACCCGACGCGGCAGCGTCTCCGGAAGAACGTCGCCTCGACGGCGACGGCGAAGATCTCGGAGAGGATCGTCGTGACCGTGTAGCTCGTGTCGAGTGCTTCGCCGATCCAGGGGAAGACGAACCATACGAACGGGTGCGTGATCGCGCTCGCGGCGAGCGCGGGCCCCCAGCCGGTCGGAACGAGGCGGCGATAGATCGGCGCCTCGACGAGCTGCGTGAAGGCGAACGCCTTCGCCCACGCGACGAGGTCGTCGGCTCCGACGTTCACGCGGGGAGGTTAACACGGGCGCCTTGCGATCGACGTCCGCGCTCGGGAGCGTGCGTGCCGCGCCGCGGAGCCCAGCAACTACGCTCGGGGTCGTGCGCGCGGCCGAGCCGGGGACTGAATCGCCATTCAGTTTCGCCTTGACGCGTCATGGCACGAGCCGCACCATGACGTTCGGGGGTCCTTTCATCCCGGCAGCAAGGAGCCACTCGTGACGAAGCCGATTCAGACGATCAACCGGTACAAGGCCGACCTTCGCGAGTTCACCTTCCTCCTCTTCGAGCAGTTCAAGCTCGGTGAGCTTCTCGGCAAGGAGCCGTACGACGGCTGGGGGGAAGAGGAAGTCCGGACGTCGCTCGCGGAGTGCTACCGCTTCTCGCGCGAGGTGCTCGGTCCGCTCAACGTCGTCGGCGACATCGAGGGCTGCAAGCTGAAGGACGGCAAGGTCATCACGCCGACCGGCTTCAAGGACGCGTGGAAGAAGCTCTACGAAGCCGGATGGAAGGCCATCGCCGTTCCGCCCGAGCTCGGCGGCGCAGGCGCGCCTCGCTCCGTGCAGGTCCTCGTCGAGGAGATGCTCTCCGGGTCGAACACCGCGTTCAACATGTACCCCGGCCTCGCCTACGGCGCCGCCGAGGTCATCGAGCAGTTCGGAACGCCGGAGCAGAAGAAGACCTACTGCCAGAACATGTTCACCGGCGAGTGGGGCGGCACGATGTGCCTGACCGAGCCGCACGCCGGCACGGACGTCGGCTCCGCGAAGACGACGGCGTCGCGCAATCCGGACGGCAGCTACTCGATCCGCGGCACCAAGATCTTCATCTCGGGCGGCGATCACGATCTCGCCGACAACGTCATCCACCTCGTGCTCGCGCGCGTCGACGGCGCGCCTCCGGGCACGAAGGGCCTCACGCTCTTCATCGTCCCGAAGGTCCGCATCGACGGCACGAACAACGACGTCTCCGTCGGCGCGCTCGAGCACAAGATGGGCATCAACGGGTCGGCGACCTGCGTGCTCAACTTCGGCGACAGCGGGCAGTGCCTCGGCTGGCCGGTCGGCGGCGAGGACAAGATCAACCAGGGCATGCCGCAGATGTTCAAGCTGATGAACGCCGCGCGCATCTCCGTCGGCGTCCAGGGCGTGTCCGTCGCGTCGAGCGCGTACCTCAACGCGCTCGACTACGCGAAGGAGCGCAAGCAGGGCTCGAGCATCACGCACTGGAAGGACGCAACCGCCCCGCGCGTGCCGATCATCGAGCACGCCGACGTCCGCCGCATGCTCCTTCACATGAAGGCGCACGTCGAAGGCATCCGCGCCCTCGCGATCAAGCTCGCGCACCACCAGGACCAGGTCCAGGTCTACACGGGCAAGGACGAGGCGAAGACGGCCTACCACCAGGGCCAGGTCGATCTGCTCGTTCCGCTCGTGAAGGCCTACGGCTCCGACCAGGGCTTCCGCGTCTGCGAGATGGCGATCCAGACGTACGGCGGCGCCGGCTTCACGCGCGACTACCCTGTCGAGCAGTACTGCCGCGACGCGAAGATCTTCAGCATCTACGAAGGCACGAACCACATCCAGTCGATGGACCTCGTGGGCCGGAAGCTGGGACAGGCCGGCGGCGCGAACCTCCAGGCCTACCTCGGTGACGTGCAGAAGTTCGTCGCCGCGCACTCGAATCACCCGACGCTCGGACCGGCCGTGAAGAAGCTCGGCGCCGCGCAGGAAGCGCTCGCCGGCACGGCGATGCGCCTGCTCATGTGGTTCCAGTCGGGTCAGCTCGCGCTCGTCCCGCTCTCGGCGAACCGCTTCTGCGAGATGATGAGCGAGCTCACGGTCGCGTGGCTCCTCCTCGAAGGCGCGGTCGTCGCGGAGGCCGCGAAGGCGAAGGTCGCCGCGGATCATCCGGACCACGCCTTCTACGCGGGCAAGTCGGCGGCGGCGCTCTATTACGCGCGCAACGTGCTGCCGGGTGTCGAGCACAAGGCGCAGCTCCTCGCCGACGAGGACAAGTCGCCGCTCGAGATCTCCGACGCCGCGTTCGCGACGGTCTGATCGGCCGATCGCCCACGCTCGCTGCAGAAAACGCCGTGTCGAAGCCCACGCTTCGACGCGGCGTCTTCGTTTGCGCCTCGCTTCGATTCGGCGTCTTCGTTGGTCGTCGCTTCGGCGCCGCGGTTCGTTCCTGCGTCGCTTCGATGCGGACGTTTCACGCCGCGCGCGGAGAAGCGCTCATCTCGCGCGACAGTCGCTCGAACTTCGTCATGAGCACGAGCCACATGATCGCGCCCACCGGAACCGGCGCGACGATTTGAGCGATGCACGCGGCGATCGCGAGCCCTTTCGGGGCAGCGTCACGCGTCGGATGGCTGACGCGCATGCGATCGAACGCGTCGCAGAGCCCGCAGCTCACGACGAACATCCAGTAGTAGTGAAAGTACGGGACGAGCAGCAGCAGCGCGGCCGTCGTCGGCGAGATCCAGCTTCGCCAGTGCTTCGTGTAGCGCTGCTCGGGCGGCAGCCACTCCCATGCCTTGTAGACCCAGTAGAGGCCGACGAAGAGGTGCGCGTAGACGACGAGGACCGTCAGACCGAAGGTGACGGTGCCGATCACGAACAGCGTCTCGTTCGGCCGTGCGTGCGCCCCGTCGACCGAAAGCGCGGCGTACGTCCAGATCCCGGCCGCAACGCAGAAGCCGACGCAGCTCAGCACGACGAGGCTCAGATAAACCCAGCGGGTCGTCGACCTCAGCGGCGTAGCCGGCACCGGCGTCGCCGTTGGAGTGCGGTAGGGCGCATCCCCCGCCATCGGCAGAGACGGCGGAGTCAGCGGCATCGGGGAGAACGGACCGGGCCCCTGGTTCATGCGGCCATCATCGTTGCAACGCGGCCCGCCGATCGCAACGGTGGGCCACGACTGGGCGGGCTGCGGTATCTTGACGGTCATGCAAAAGCTCGGCGGCGCCATCGCGACGCTTGCCCTCGCCCTCTCGCTCGGTGCGGGCGCGAGTGGATGCAAGGGGCCCATGGCGAAGATCGAAGCTCTGCGTGATGCGCTCGTGACGGACGACGCTTCGCCCATTCGCGATGCGACGGCCGGCTATCCGACTTGCGGCGACGAGCCTCCGGCCGTGATCCATCCGGGCAAGCCGGGGCCGCGCGACGCCGGGTGCCTGACAGAGATCGCCAACGCGCTCGGATCGAAGATGGGCTTCGCTCCGACCCCGCCCGATCACGCGGCGGCGGCGACGGCCGCTCTCGTCGTGATGCGTGACGGACGTGGCGACTGGCTCGCGCATCCGGATACGTGGCTCGCGGACGTGAAGAACGGCAAGGGCACGGGGCACGACGCGCTTCGCCTCGCGATCGCGCGGAAGATGGCCGACGCAGCGCCGGTCGTCGGTCGGAAGATCGACGACGACGCGACGGCGAACGCCGTGATGAAGGCCGTCGTCGGCGCGATCCCCGGAGCGTGCGCGACGTATTGGCTGCTCGGGTCGGGCGCGGATCCGAGCACGATCCCGCTCGAGCTGACCGCCGATCATGCCGCGTGCGTGCAGAAGGATCTCGCGCGGCGTGAAGGGCCCGGCGCGAGCTACGGATCGGGCCATCTCCGCGCCGCCGAAGGAGCGCTCGCGCTCTGGCGCGAGACCGAGCGTGCGCTTCGCCTCGGGCTCCCGCTCGCCGAGCCGGGACCGAAGGCGGTGCTGACGAAGAAGCTCGCCGTCATCGAAGCTGCGACGAGCAAGATCGAGACGAAGAAGCAGGCGCCGACGTCGGCCGCGATCCTCGGCTACATGGGCGACGTCCACGCTGAAGCGGGCGTGATGCTCTTCAAGCCGCACGATGCCGGCGCCGACGCCGCCGCGCGCGGCGATGCGGGCGCGCCGTGACCAGCGTGACGCTCACGTCGGAGTGAACGAGCTCGCGCTGCCGCAGCGCGCGCCATGGACGAGCTGACGATCACGTCGTAGGGAACGAGCTCGCGCTGCGCGCGTTGCGCCGCCGTAGACGGCGACCATGCGGGTCTGCGGCGTCATCGCTCTCGTCCGCGGTCGCGCCGTGTCGATAGATGCCCGCGAGCGCGATCATGCAGGCGCCGACGACCACCGCGATGTCCGCGACGTTGAAGACCGGCCAGCCTTTGACGTGGATGAAGTCCACGACGTAGCCACGAACGACGCGATCGACGATGTTGCCGAGCGCGCCGCTCAGGACGAGCGCGATGCCCGCGCGCGTCGCGACGTCCGCGGGCTCGAGCGCTCGGGCGGGCTTCGCGTCCGCCGGACCAGCGGCCTTCGCCCGCGCGGCGCTTCGCCGTACGATCAGCGTTGCCGCGACGATCAGCGCGAGCGCCACGGCTGAGATGGCGATGAGGAGCTCGGGCGAGCGCGGTACACCGAGTCGCCGGAGGACGCTGAAGGCGATGTCGTAGTTCTCGACGTAGCGAAGCTCGAGCGTGCCGCGGAACACGTCCGGAGCGACCAGGAGGCCCTCTGTCCCCTCGAGCGTAGCTTTCGCAGCTGATTTGGTGGCGTAGTCGCAACCAAAGAGCCCGGCAGTGAATAGAATGAGGGCTGCGAGACGAACGACGGTGGCTCGCACGGGTCTCATGAGGTCGAAACCGAGGACGCTTCGAACTTCTTCCCGAATCATCTCTTGACTCGGTGCGTCCCAGAAGGTATCCGTCGCAGTCCGTTTTCCAGCTTAGCTCAGTCGGTAGAGCAGGCGGCTGTTAACCGCCGGGTCGCTGGTTCGAGTCCAGCAGCTGGAGCAAAGGAAAACGAGAAGGCCGCGGTCTCCGCGGCCTTCGTCGTTTTGTGGCTGAGCGCCGTGGGCTGATGAGACGACGACGGCGCGCAAGATGACCGCCGTGCGGTGGTGCTGTGACGCTGGGGCCAACCAGCCACCGACCGCCGAGGACCAGCGTCCATGCAGCCCGAGTCCGCCATGACGAGCGAGCCATCGAAGCGGCGCGGGCGGTTCGCGTCGATGACCGAGAAGGGTCGCATCAACGCCGACGGCGTCGAGGTACTTCGTTCGTAGCTCCTCGATCGTCACTGCTGACGCCGCCATGCTCTTCACGAACGCGGGGCTGACGAGCCACACCGTCACAGCACCGATTCCGTCCATGTTCACGCGCCGCACTCCCCCGTCGTGAGCGCCGACCGGCGGTGGCTCGGGTGCTCGAAGACACCCTGGCGGCCGCTGCCGCCCTGCAGGCGTGGCACGATTCGTAAGGATCGTGCTATGGACCTTGCAAGCCACCTGGCGCCTCGATGGCGGCACGACCGGAGGTCGCGGCCGTAGGGCGTCCTCGGGAGGCATGTTCAACGAATGGCCTCCCGAGCGCGACCGACTCGGCAGGAGGCCTACCCGTGGCAACGTCAGAACTCCCTGTTCTCGATTTCATCCTCAGGAACTACAAGAACTTCAACGCTCGTCAGGCCCAAGACGCGCTGCTTGCCTACTGGAAGCACATCCAGGGCGGCGGGCGGATGTACTGGGCGGTCGCCGGCGCGATGAGCTCCGCCCAGCTCGGCATCACGCTCGCGCCCGCGATCCGTGCCGGCCTGATCCACGGCATGTCCGTGACGGGCGCGAACCTCGAGGAGTCGCTCTTCCGCCTCGTCGCGCATCACGGCTACAAGGACTTCCCCGAGTATCGCTACCTCACCAAGAGCGACGACACGAAGATCCTCGAGAACCGGATGCGGCGCGTGACCGATACGTCGATCCCCGAGGACGAGGCGTTCCGTGCCGTGGAGAAGATCATCGTTCCGATGTGGAAGGACGCTAGCCAGGGCGGCCGGCGACGCTTCTGGCACGAGTACTTCTACGACGTGATCCAAGCGGTGCCGAAGGAGGCGCACGAAGGCGACCCCGAACACTCGTGGCTGCTCGCTGCTGCCCGCGCGAACCTGCCGATCGTCGTGCCCGGTCACGAGGACTCGACGTTCGGCAATGTCTTCGCCAGCTACGTCCGCACCGGCGAGCTCAACGCGTCCATCGTGAAGTCCGGCATCGAGTACATGGCCGACTTCTACGATCGGTATCGGCAGCTGTCAGCAGGCGCCGGCGTCGGCTTCTTCCAGATCGGCGGCGGCATCGCCGGCGACTTCCCCATCTGCGTCGTGCCCTCGATCAAGTACGACTTGCAGGAACCGGTCAAGCCGTGGGCGTACTTCTGCCAGATCAGCGATTCGACGACGTCCTATGGCAGCTACTCGGGCGCGACGCCGAACGAGAAGATCACCTGGGACAAGCTCACCGAGAGCACGCCCATGTTCGTGATCGAGTCCGACGCGACCATCGTGGCGCCGCTCATCCTGACTGCCTTGCTCGAGTGCCAGAAAGCACCCGAGGCCGCCAATGCTCGCATCGCGAAGGCCTTCGAGTGAGCCATGAACGCGGCACCCATGCTCGAAGGCTGGGGGCGACGCCCTCTGCCAGGGACTGAAGTTCTCTCCACGGATCTCGAGGCGTCGACGCGAGGCGCGACGCTGAGCCGGGGCCTCGGTCGCTCCTACGGCGATTCGTCGCTGCCCGCGCGAGAGGGAGACAAGGTCGCAGGCACGCGCATCGCCAATCGCATCCTGGCATTCGACGAGACGACGAGGGTTCTGCGTGCGGAGGCGGGCCTCAGCCTCGCCGAGCTCAACCGGGTGTTCATCCCCCGGGGCTTCTTCCCGCCCGTCACCCCGGGGACGAAGTTCGTGACGCTCGGCGGGATGGTGGCGAGCGACGTGCACGGCAAGAACCACCATCGCGAGGGCTGCTTCGGGGCGCACGTGCGCGCGTTGCGCGTGCGGCTCGCCGACGACCAGGTCGTGGACTGCAGCCCGCACGTCGAGCCAGACC
>JAEXCN010000075.1 GCA_023402175.1 Pseudomonadota bacterium
AGGAGGTCGAAGCCGTCCTCGACGCGCTCCCGCGCGAGCAGAAGAGCCACATCACGGGCTTCTACTCCTACGGCGAGATCAGCCCGTACGCGACGGGCCACTGCGACCTTCACAACCAGACGATGACGCTCACCGTCTTCAGCGAGTCGGCCACGCCGCTCCCGAAGAAGATCGCCGCGTCGGTGCCGAGCATCTCGGTCCGTCCCCCGCCGCCGCCCGGGGCGCGGCCGAGCCCCGTGCCCGCGCCGGCGAAGCCGCGACGGTCGCCGATCGACGACACGATCGAGCTCGAGCTCGATGGCGGGACCACGCGTCCGCTCACAGCGCCCCCGCAGGCGTTCAGCGTGACCAGCTTCGCCTGGGATCACGACGCAAAGAAGTGGTCCATCCCAAGCCTTCCCGACCTCGACTCGCCGCACACGCTCGTCCTCGGATTCGGCGCGCCCGAGCTCCTCGAGGACACGGCCGCGTTCGCGGATCTCGCGAAGATGTATCCGCGCTCCGTCATCGTCGGCTGCTCGAGCGCCGGCGAGATCCACGGCACGGCGGTCCGCGATCGCTCGCTCGCCGTCACCGTCACGCGCTTCGACAAGACCGATCTCGTGATGACGTCGATGGACGTCGCAGGACCGAGTGACTCGTTCTCGACGGGCCAGGCGCTCGCGAAGAAGCTCGCGGCGCGCCCGGGGCTCCGCGGCGTCCTCATCCTCTCCGAGGGCCTCAACGTCAACGGCTCCGAGCTCGTTCGCGGCGTGAACTCCACGCTCGACGAGTCGATCGTCGTCGCGGGCGGCCTCTCCGGCGACGGGACGCGCTTCAAGCAGACCTGGGTCGCCATCGGCGCGAAGGTAAAGAGCAACGTCGTCGCCGCCGTCGGCTTCTACGGCGACTACGTCCAGATCGGCCACGGCTCGAAGGGCGGCTGGGACAAGTTCGGTCCCGAGCGCGTCGTCACGCGTAGTGAAGGCAACGTCCTCTACGAGCTCGATGGCAAGCCCGCCCTCGCGCTCTACAAGGAGTATCTCGGCGACAAGGCGAAGGACCTGCCCGCCTCGGGCCTGCTCTTCCCCCTCTCGCTCCGCGCGTCGTCGAAGGACGACAAGTTCCTCGTCCGCACGCTCCTCGCCGTCGATCACGAGAAGAGCTCGCTCACGTTCGCCGGTGACATCCCGAAGGGCTATCTCGCGCAGTTGATGAAGGCCGACTTCGATCGTCTCATCGGCGGCGCGTCGCTCGCGAGCTCGATGGCGAAGGACAACGGAACACCCATCGGCAAGGACTCGCTCGTCATCGCGATCTCGTGCGTCGGGCGCCGCCTCGTCCTCGGTGATCGCATCGAAGAGGAAGTCGAGGCCGTCCTCGACGCGCTCCCGAAGTCGCACCAGAGCCACATCACGGGCTTCTACTCGTACGGCGAGATCAGCCCGTACGCGACGGGCCACTGCGACCTTCACAACCAGACGATGACCCTCACCGTCTTCAGCGAGTCGCCCACGCCGCTCCCGAAGAAGATCGTGACGCGCACCGGTGCCGTCCCGAAGGCGCCGCCGCCGCCCGAGGCGGTGGCCGTAACGCGCGCGCCCGAGCCCCAGAGGGCGCCGCCGCCGCCTCCTGTCCCCGCCCCCGTACCGGTCGCGGCGCCGTCTCCGACGTCGACCGGATCGTCGCCGCGCTTCGAGATGCGCACCGGTCCCGTCACACGCATCCCGCTGCAGCCTTCGGGCGCTACGGGCGCGAACGTCCAGAAGGCGAAGCACGGGGACGTGACGCTCATCACGATCACGGGCCGTCTCACCGAGTCCTTCAAGGGGGAGACGCTCGGGCGCGAGCTCCGCGGCACCATCGCGATCGACCTCGCGGGGATCGAGCGCATCACGAGCTTCGGCGTTCGTGAGTGGCTCTCGATGCTCGGCGCGATGCAGGACGTGCGGAGGCTCTACCTTCTCCGAGCGTCGGAGGCAGTCGCGAACCAGCTCAGCATGATCCGGAAGTTCTCCGGAAACGGGCAGATCGTCTCGTTCTACGCGCCCTATCTCTGCGCCGGCTGCGGCGAGCAGTTCGACCGTCAGTTCGACTGCGAGCGCGACGCCGACGCGATCCGCGAGGGTAACGCCCCCGAGGCGCAATGCCCACGTTGCGAAGGCCAAGGGCACTTCGACGACGACGCGCGTTCGTACTTCGCGTTCGCTGCTCCGCACCTGCTCACGCCGGTGCCGGAGGAGATCCGCGCGATCGCGAGCCAGCTCGACGCGCAGCCGGCAGCGGCTCCGCGCGATGCCGTCGACAAGACCGTCGAGGGCAACCAGACGAGGGTCCGCGTCAACAGCAAGCTCGGCGCGAACATCCGCTGGAAGCGTGTCCTCGACGGCATCGAGGGCTCGCTCGTCCTCGATCTCGGGGGCGCCACGGGCGTCGAGCCCGCCGGGCTCACGAACCTCGAGCAGGCGCTCGGCGCGCTGGGGCCCGAGGTGACGAAGATCATCCTCGAGCGGACGCCTTCGCAGCTGATCGAGCGGCTCGCGCAGACCGGGGTGCCGGCGCGCATGTCCGTCGTGTCCGCAATGGTCGACGCCCAGTGCCAGACGTGCACCGTCTATCGTTCGGCGCTCGTCAGCATCCAGGAGCACGGCGAGGCGCTCTCGTCCGGAGCCCCGCCGCGCGTCCATTGCAAGCGCTGCAACGCTGAGCTCCGGATCGAGCCCGGGAACCGCACGCTCGCATTCCTCCGCGCGCACATGACGGGCTCAGCGCAAAAGACCCAGACATCGGTGCAGTCGCCGATGCCGGGCGGCGAGATCCCGCTCTCGCTGAGCGGGTTGAGCGTCGGCGACCGGCGCCCGACCGACGACGTCTCAGCTCCCGCATCCGCCGCCGTCTCGGCCGCGCAGAAGCGGAACCGGACCCTCACCGCTGCGGTCGCCGCGCTCGGAGTCGCCGTGCTCGCGCTCGGTGCGCTCCAGCTGTCGCGCGCGAACGTCACGCCCGCGTCGGGCTCGGTACCCACCGCCTCGCAGCCCGTGGCCGCGACGACGGTCGCTCCTCCGACAGCGAACGAGACGGCGGCCGCCGCGTCGCCGTCCTCATGGATGCAGAACGTGGAGCTTCCGCCCGCGTGGGTGGAGCGGCCGTTCGTCATCGAGGGCACCGACGTCTTCGTGGTCGGCAAGGGCGAGCTGTCCGCGACACCCGAGCAGGCGATGGGCCACGCGCGCAACGACGCGATCGTCCGGATGGTGAAGCAGATCCAGCAAGAGCTCGCCGGCAGTCCCGCCGCCGACTTCCTGCAGGGTCGAACGCGCGAGGTCACCGGCGCGGCGAACGAGGCGATCGCGACCCGCTACCTCAAGCAGTTCGGCACGACCGCGTCGCCCGAGCGCGTCGATGCCGCACTGCGCAAGCGCGAGTCGGGCGTCGAGGGCTTCGCTCGCTACAAGCTGCCGCGGGCGACGTACCAGCAGGTCTTGGCCGCTTACCGTGAGACGGCGTCCTTGCAGGGGATGACCGTGGGCAAGTTCTTCCCGCTGCTCGAGACGACGATGCACAGCGAGGGCGATCTCGTCGTCTTGAGCGTTCTTCGAGGCAGGAATGCCGCGGAGCAGGGTGTGCGCCCGGGCGATGTCGTGCTCGCGGTCGGGACCCGCCCCGTGACCGGGACCGAGAGCTTCAACAAAGTCTCGACGGAAGAATGGGCAAGCACCCCTGTTCGTGGAACGCTGTCGGTCGATATCGAATCTGCGGGGGCGAAACGCACGATACGCTTCTTCAAGCCGGTACCGCCGGCCCAGTGAACGGAGTCCCTCGAACAAAACGGACGAGGGCTCATCCCTAGATGGAACGACTCGGGAAGTACGAGCTCCTATCGAAGATCGCCAGCGGAGGGATGGCGGAGATCTGGGTCGCCCGCACGCGAGCGGGCGACGCGCTCCGCGATCCTCGCGAGCGCATGCCCGACGGCATGTGCGTCATCAAGAAGCTGCTCCCGCAGCACACCGAAAACGAGGAGTTCAAGCGGATGTTCCTGGAGGAGGGCCGCCTCGGCGCGTCCCTCGTCCATTCGAACATCGTGCGTATGTTCGACTTCGGCAACGAAGCGGGCACGTACTACCTCGCTATGGAGTACCTGCATGGCGAGGACCTCCGCGTCGCGAACCGGATCAACCGCACCGAGGGACGGACGATGCCGCTCGCGCAGGCGATCGACATCATCGCCCGCGCATGCGCCGGCCTCCACCACGCGCACGAGCTCCGCGGCCCGGAAGGCACGCCGCTCGAGCTCGTGCATCGCGACGTCTCTCCACACAACGTCTTTCTCACGTTCGACGGTGGGGTGAAGGTCGTCGACTTCGGGATCGCGAAGAGCCTCGACCGCCGCTGGGAGACGAAACACGGGACGCTCAAAGGCAAGGTCCCGTACATGTCCCCCGAGCAGATCAAGGCGCGTCGGCTCGATCGACGGACGGACATCTACGCCATGGGCGTCATGCTCTACGAGCTCGTGCTCGGCCGGAGGCCGTACGTGCTCTCGGCAGGCGGCGACTTCGCGATGATGATGGCGATCGCGCGGCACGACATCCGGCCGCCACGCGAGCTCGCGCCGAACATCGATCCGGTGCTCGAGGAGATCATCCTCCGAGCGATCACCTACGACCCGAAGGGTCGCTACCACACGATGCTCGAGCTGTCGGATGCGCTCGTGCAGTTCGCCGCTTCGCGCAGTCTCGCGATCGGTCCCGGACCACTCGCCGCGTATCTCGAGACGCTCTTCGGCCAGCGCGTCCACGCCTGGAAGGCGGCTCAGCGCGAAGACCTCGCCGCGCACGTCGTGCAGATCGAGGAGGAGCGCGCTCAGAGCGGGCTCTACGACGACGAGTCCTCCGACGGCAGCAAGACGTTCGTGGCCGAAGGCGACGGCGCGACGGTGTCGAAGACGACGCCGAGCGGCAACGGCGTCGGCCCGGTGCCGCGGAGCGCCGCGTCGCTCGTCGCGAGCACGTCCTCGGCGGTCGCGGCCGTCATCGAGGTCCACGGCACGACCGTCGTGACGCTGCAGGGCCGCATCGACGAGGGCTTCGAGGGCGCATCGCTCGGCGGATCGCTCAGCGGGAGCGTCCTGTTCGACCTGAAGAACGTGGAACGCGTGACGAGCTTCGGCGTCCGCGAGTGGCTCGAGATGATGAAGGCCACCGAGGAGCAGGAGGACGTCGACATCTGGCTCGCACGATGTCCCGAAGCCATCGTCACGCAGATGAGCCTCATCCGAACCTTCGCCGGCAAGGCGAAGCTGCTCTCGTTCCAGGCGCCATTCCTCTGCGACGACTGCGGCAATTCTTTTTCGCGCACGCTCGACTGCGAGCACGACGCGAGCTGGTTCCGCGACGGACGCGGGGACACGCCCCAGTGCCCGCGTTGCGGCGGCGCCGCGAAGCTCGACGACGATCCGGCGTTCCTTGCCTTCGCCGCACCGTATGCGGGCCTTGCCGTTCCGGAGGGGATCCGCGCGGTCCTCGACACCGTCCAGCAGAGCGACAACGCCGACCTCGACGTCGTCGACAAAGTGGTCACGAAGGACGACACGCGCGTGCGCGTCAACCGCGACGTCGACCGCTCCGTTCGGTGGAACCGCGTCTTCGACGGGATCGAGGGCCGGCTCGTCGTCGATTTCCGCGGCTTGCCACGCGTCAGCTCGGATGGCGCCGCGAACTTCGCCCGCGCGGTCAAGGCGCTCGGCCGTGAGGTGACCGACATCGAGATCGTCGAGTGCCCCGTCAGCGTGCTCACTGCACTCGGATCGCGCTCGTCGTCATCGAACGAGCGCCCGCACATCGTCTCGGTTGCATTCGCCGGCCGATGCCTCGCCTGCGCCGCGGCGCGCACGGGCGTCGTTCCGTTCGTCGAGGTCACGGAGGCCGCGATCGCCGGCAGGCCTCCGTTCGTCCCGTGCCGCCGCTGCAACGCTGCGCTCGACGTGAACGACACGGCGCCTTCGCTCAGGGCGCTGTTCAACCCGGCTTCGAGCGTGAGCACGGTCGCAAGCGCCGCGTCGGCGACAGGGTCGAATCCGGCGATCGAGCTTGCGGGTCCGCCGAGCGCCCCGCAACCGGCTGCTCCGGCGACGGCCTCCACAGGCGTGACGCCCAAGCCCTCTCGCCCGCTCTCGATAGCGCTCGTCGCAGCCGTTGCCGGGCTTGCGCTCGCGCTCGCCGTGGTTGCTGCGGTCCGCGCGCGCGCGCCGGTGAGCGCCGCCGCATCCGCAGCGCCGAGCCCGGAACGAGCAGCGTCGACCGCTCTCGAGCATGTCTCCGAGAGCGCCTCGGTCCAGATCGGTCCCGACGCCGTCACGATCTCGGTCGTGCTCCGCGCTCCCGGCACTGAGGAGGACGTCGCACGCGCACGATCGCGTGCCGTGCTCGCCGCCGTGGACGAGCTCGAGCACAGCCTTGCGCCGAGCGTCCGCGAGGCGAGCCTCGCAGCTCCGCCGAATGCGGGGCCGCTCACCGTCGAGGAGCGCTTCACACGCGACGTCGGGACGTTCGGGAGCCCCGAGCGTGTGGCGCTCCACATCGATCGCGTCGCGGGCGCGCCGCGGCTCTCCGCGCGCTACCGCATCGAGCGATCGGCCTGGGACAGGGCGGTCGCTTTCTACCAGTCGACCCGGGAGGTCTCGGGGTTCACGCTCGCGCGATCGGTCCCGACCCGCCGCGACGGCTTGATCGTGATCGCGGTCGATACCGACAAGCACGAGATCTCGCGCGGCGCGGTCCTGATCGCGCTCGAGGATCGGCCGGTGACGGCCGTGGGATTCGAGATGCTTCCTCGAACGGTTCCGACCGGCCAGAATGCCCTCTTCGCCGCTGGCGCGGCGACCACATCGGTGAAGCTGAAGTAGACACGAACATGGAGTCGAACCGCCCTGCCCCGTCGTCCGCTCCGAGCTCGTCGGGCCTTCCCCGCGTCGCGGTCCTCGATGCAAACCGCACCGTTGCGCAGCGCGTGGGTCGCGTCCTGCGCGCCGCGTCCGGGCTGTCCGAGGTCGTCGTCGAGGCCGACCCGGCTTCGCTGCGCGGATCGCTCGACGACGATCCGCTGCTTCTCGCCTGCGACGCGAGTGACATCGACATCGCCCTCGACTGGACGAAGCGTCGCTACCCGAACATGTCCGTCGTCGCATGGAGCAACGGAGACATGTTCCCGCTGCTGGCGGCCGCGCGAGAGAACCCTCGCCTCGTCAGCATCCTCGGTTGGCCCGCGTTCGCGTCGATGCCGCGCCCTTGGGAGCTCGCGCTCGCGACGCGACGGATCATCGACACGGACGCGGCTTCTCCGAGGCTCGGCGAGCTCTTCTGCTGGGGCTCGACCGTCGCTCGGTTCCGACCTCGCACGAGCGCCGAACGCGACGCATGCGTCACCGAGGTGGCGAGCCTGAGCGAGCGCGCCGGCGCCTCGCCTCGCATCTCGCAGCGCATCTCGGAGGTCGCGCACGAGATGCTCATGAACGCGATGTACGACGCGCCGATCGACGAGAGCGGGTACCCGAAGTACGCGCACGACCGGAAGCAGGAGCTCACGCTCGAGGACAACGAGCTGCCGTCCTTCCGCCTTGCGACGGACGGGATCAACGTCGCGCTCCAGGTGGTCGATCCGTTCGGACGCCTGCGGCGGCATCACGTGCTCGACGGGATCGCGCGCGGCCGCCGAGCCGCGACGAGTGAAGGTCCGGCGATCGACACCTCGAACGGCGGCGCCGGGCTCGGGATGTGGCGGATCTACAGCCAGAGCACGGTGATGATCACCGACGTCGATCCAGGGCGCTTCACGAGCGTGACGGCGTTCTTCGATCTCGACGTGAATCCCCGAGAGGCGCGGACGCTCCCGGTCTCGCTGCACATCTTCGAGCGCTCCTAGAAAGAGATACGAGGTCGCTGCGCGGTCGGCCGGCGCGCGCTCGAGCGCGGCAACATTCCGGTCGAGCAGCGCCGGAACGGTTGCGCTGCCGTTCGGCGGCGAACGCCGGTCGAGCATCGACGCCCGCGCCGAGTCGGGCTAGGAGGGAGTCCGTGTCGTATCTCGTCCTCGCCCGGAAGTACCGGCCGCAGTCGTTCGACGACCTCATCGGTCAAGAGCACGTTGCGCAGACGCTGGCGAACGCCATCGCGCAGGACAGAGTCGCGCACGCCTTCCTCTTCACCGGGGTTCGCGGCGTCGGCAAGACGACGAGCGCACGCATCCTCGCCAAGTGCCTCAACTGCCTCGGCGCGGACGGCAAGGCTACCGGTCCGACGTCGAAGCCGTGCCAGGTCTGCGCGGCGTGCACCGAGATCGCTGCGGGCGTCGACATGGACGTCCAGGAGATCGACGCCGCCAGCTACACCGGCATCGACGACGTCCGCCGACTGCAAGAGGGCCTCGCGTTCCGGCCCGCGCGCGACCGCTTCAAGATCTACATCGTGGACGAAGTCCACATGCTCTCGATCAACGCGTGGAACGCGTTCCTCAAGACGCTCGAGGAACCGCCCCCGCACGTGAAGTTCATCTTCGCGACGACGGAGGTCCACAAGGTCCCCGTCACCATCCTCAGCCGCTGCCAGCGCTACGACTTCAAGCTGGTGAGCGCCCGTCAAATCGGCGCGCGACTGAGGGAGGTCGTCGGGCTCGAGAAGCTCGACGCCGAGGACGCTGCGGTGAACGTCCTCGCGCGCGAAGCGGCTGGCTCGATGCGCGACGCGATGAGCCTGCTCGACCAGGTGATCGCGTACGGCGCGGAGAAGATCACGGCCGATGTGGTCGCCCGTGTCCTCGGCGTCGCCGATCGCCAGGTCCTCCACGACCTCACGAGCGCGGTCTTGACGGGCGATGCCGGAGCCGCGCTCGACGTCCTCGATCGCGTATCGCGTCAGGGCTTCGACATGGTCCACCTCTGGAAGGACCTGATGCGCCACGTCCGGAACCTCGTCGTGGCGAAGGTCTGCGCCGAGGGTCAGGCGCGCGAGCTCCTCGATCTCGCCGAGGAAGAGGTGGCCGACGTGCTCGCGCTCGCGCAGAAGAGCGACGCGGACGACCTCACGCGTATCTTCACGGGCCTGTCGCGCGGCTTCGACGACATCGTGAAGAGCGGTCAGGTTCGCTCGAACCTCGAGATGACGCTCGTGCGCCTCGCACGACGCCCGCCGCTCCTTCCGCTCGACGAGCTCCTCAGCCGCCTCGGTGAGCTCGAGAAGCGCCTCGCGACCGGCGCGCCTCCGCCGCCCACGCGGGGTGGTGGCGGATCCGGCGGTGGTGGTGGCGGTCGCGGCGCGCGCGCCGAGCCGCCCGTCTCCTCGGTGACGTCGGCGATGCCCGCGGTGCACACGCCGCCGACGCCGTCGTCGGGCAGCCTCGGTTTCGCCCCGGCCCCCCTGGCCCATGCCGGTCCGGCATCGCCCGCCGTCGTCGCCGCTGCAGCGCCGCCGGCGATGCGGATGTCCGACGAGGGACCGCGGACGAATGGCTCGCTGGCGCTCGCCGAAGAGATCGCGCCCGAGCCGGAGAAGCCGGTGCCTGCGCGCAATCCGCCGGTCACCGCCGACTCCGACGTCACGACGGCGCGCCCGGCCCCCCCCGCTTCGACCGTTGCCGTCTCGAAGCCCTCCGAGATCCCGAGCGTGGCACCGCCACGGCCTACGGACAAAGAGGACGAGGCGCTCGTCGCGTGGCGCGCGCTCATCGCTCGCGTGCGGAACGTGAATCCCGCCGTCGCCGCGACGCTCGACCTCGGCGTTCCGATGACGGTCACGCCGCAGAAGCTCGTGATCGGCATGGAGAACGAGTCGTTCGAGGACTCGCGCGTCGAGCAGACGGATGCGAGGACGATTCTCATGGCCGAGGCTCGCGCGTATTTCGGGACGACCACGGAGGTCGTCTTCGAGCGCGCCGCGCGAGGCAGCAAGGTTGCGAGCGTCGCTTATCTCGACGCAGCGAAGAAGAAGCAGATGTTGATCGAAGCGCGGGCGGCGGTCGAAAACCATGTTCTCGTCCAGCACGCCATCCGCGCATTGGGAGCCGAGCTCAAAGACGTGAAGCTCCCGGCCCGAGAGGAGTAGGAACGACGATGGCCCAATTTCGCGGTGGAATGAACGAGCTCATGCGCCAGGCGGCGCGCCTTCAGCGCAAGGTCGACGAGAAGAAGAAGGAGCTCGCCGACAAGGAGGTCGTCGCGACTGCGGTCGGCGACAAGGTGAAGGTCACGGTGACCTACGCCGGCAAGCTGTCGAAGATCGACATCGACCCCGAGTTCTTGAAGAGCGAGGGCCTCGAGCTCGCCCTCGACGGCGTCGTCGCGGCCGCGAACTCCGGCCTCGAGCAGGCGGACAAGGCGATGGAAGAAGAGCTCGCGAAGATCACCGGAGGGGTCAAGATCCCGGGTTTGACCTGAGCTCGCCGGAGCAAGCTCCCGACCCTCCTGTGAATCTCGCCGAAGGCGAATGCAGTCCCCCAAGATCCGCAAGCTCGTCTCGCTCTTCTCGCGCCTGCCCGGCGTCGGCGAGAAGACGGCGCAGCGCTACGTGCTCCATCTCCTGACGACGGACGCCGAGGTCGCTCGCGATCTCGGCGCCGAGCTCGCCACGCTGCACGACGAGCTCCGTCCGTGCTCGCGCTGCGGAAACATCGCGGACGCGGTTCCCGGAGAAGAGACGGCGCTGTGCACGATCTGCAGCGACATGCGCCGCGATGCGAAGCTGCTGTGCATCGTCGGACGCGTGCACGATCTGCAGGCGATCGAGCGCACGGGCGCGATGCGCGGCCGCTACTTCGTCCTGGGGCGCCTGCTCTCACCGCTCGAAGGCATCGGCCCCGAAGAGCTGCCGCTTCCGCGCCTTCTCGCACGCATCCGCGACGAGGGCGTCACCGAGGTCATCGTCGCGACGCCGCCGAGCGTCGACGGTGAGGCGACCGCGCTCCTCTTGAAGCGCGAGCTCGCCCCATCCGGAGTCAAGATGACGCGGATCGCGAGCGGCGTGCCGCACGGCGGCGATCTCGAATACGCCGATCCGATCACGATGGGCCGGGCGCTCGCGGGTCGGCAGACGCTCTGACTCGAGCGTGCACGCCCGCGCCGTGTGATGACTATCCCACGGCGCAGACTCGCGACTAGAGTGGCGGCCATGAAGCCCGTCAACTCTCTCTCGGCTCCCGCAGCGATCGGCCCCTACTCGCAGGCGATCGACGCAGGCGACTTCGTCTTCCTGAGCGGTCAGGTCCCGATCGATCCGAAGACCGGCGAGCTCGTCCCGGGCGACATCACGGCCCAGACGGAGCGCGTCCTCGACAACCTCGCCGCCGTCCTCGAGGCCGCGGGCTGCTCCTTCGGCGACGTCGTGAAGACGACGATCTACCTCGTCGACCTCGGCGACTTCCAGGCGGTGAACGGCACGTACGCGAAGCGCTTCTCCTCCGCGCCGCCCGCCCGCGCCACCATCCAGGTGTCGGCGCTCCCGAAGGGCGCGCGCGTCGAGATCGACGCCATCGCGAAGAAGCGCGCCTAGCGCTGGGCCTAGTCGCGGCGCCTTCGTTGCTCGCCGCGCCCTCGCACCAGAGATTCCTTGGGGATTGGGACTTGGAAGGCCAGCGCACGGCACCCTGCTGGCGCCTCGCACGAGAGATTTTAACAGGGAGACAGGGGGACAGGGAGATCAGAGGGAGGGGCTTCCTTTCCCTGTTCACCTGGCCCCTCGTCGGGCCCTCAGGAAACGTGAAGCGCTCGCTTCGCGAGCACTTCACGTTTCCTTCGGATAGGAAGATCTCTCTTCCGAGCTCCATCGTCGTTCCCCAAACGGTGCGCTCTCCAAGCTTTGTCCCGAGACCTTCGGGAGGCAGAGAGTGCCTGGTCGAGATCATTTGCAACTCGCTGGCGCGCTTGGAATCGCGACGATGATCGTCTGCAACCGCGCCGTTCTCCGTCCGAGTCATGCAGCCGGCAGGACGCCAGTGCCTGTGCGGAACAAGCTCGCCGGATGAGCGCGAGGCTCAAATTTGCGAGCAAAACGCGAAGCGCATGCGTGATCCCTTTAGAGGAGTAACGCTTGAAGTCGTTGAAATGAGTCTTCTCTGCCTGGCGCGCGCGCGCGGACTTCGAGGAGCAGCTGGTC
>JAEXCN010000077.1 GCA_023402175.1 Pseudomonadota bacterium
GCCCAGAACACGGCGGCAATGGCCGGCACGATCTCGACGGGTGAGGTCGCGCCCCCGAAGACGACGAATGCGGCGAGGGCGCACGTCGCAAGAAGCCCGTAGCCGCCGCGAGCGAGGCGGCGAACGAGGAGCGTCGCGCGAACGAGCGAGTCCATCTCCTCCGTCCGGTATCAGGCCCGGAATATCGCGGCCAAACGAACGACGATCGCTGCAGATTCCTTGACACCCGAGCGCACGGTTTCATTCCCGGAACGCCGCGGCGGAGCTCGACGCAAAGACCGCGTGCATCGTGCGAGCGGCGTGCGTAGAACTTCGTCGTGACCGAGGCGACACGGAGTCAGCCGGCAGCGACCGGCGAAATCGAAGAGACGCGCGGCCTTCGAGGCGCGCCGATCACGAGCGCCCTCCTGGCCGCGAACGCAGGCGTGTTCGCCGCGCAAGTATCGCTCGCGGGCCACCTCCGCTTCGCGCTCGGCGGCGCCGACCCGCGTGATCACACGATCTGGAACGCCGTCCTGCGCTGGCTCGGCGGCAACGACTCGACGTTCACGATCGCCGACACGCGTGTCGAGACGCTCGTCACGTCGTGCTTTCTCCATGGGTCGATCCTTCACCTCGGCTTCAACCTGCTCGTGCTCTGGCAGGTCGGCCCGTTCCTCGAGCGCGCGATCGGCCCTGCACGCTACCTCCCGCTCTACCTCGGCGCGGGCATCATGGGCAGCGCGTTCAGCGCCATTGCGGGACGGCTCTTCGGAGCATCGCTCAGCATCGGCGCGTCCGGAGCGATCTGCGGGCTCATCGGCGCGATGCTCGTCCTCGGCGCGCGTACGCAGGGCTGGCGCGGACCGCTCGCGCGACAGATGGCTGGATGGCTCGCGTTTCTCTTCGTCCTCGGCCTCGCGAAGAACCTCCAAGGCGGCGTCGTGCAGGTCGACAACGCCGCGCACATCGGCGGCGCGCTCGGCGGCGTGATCATCGCGGCGACGTGGCGACGCGGCGTCACGTACACGGAGCATGCTCAACGCGTCATCGTCGGCGTGTGCGTCGCGCTCGTGATCGTCGCCGGGATGACGGTGTACGTCCGGAACCGGACCGATCCGTATCTGTTCATGAACATCGACGAACGACTCGAAGCCGCAGGGCGCGCAGCGCGCTACGGAAAATGCGATGAGGCCGACCGGGCTTTGAAGCGCGCCCAGCAGCTCGATCCGGGCAGCGACCGCATCCACGACCGCGCGCAGGAGATCAATCGCGCGTGCCTCACCCCCAGCGGCGCGAGCGGCGCACGTCCCTGATCGGCGCGTATGATTGAGCTGCCCCGTGCGTGCTAGGATGGCGCGAATGAGGGGAGCATCGATTGTCTTCGTCGTCGCCGTTGGCTTCGGCGGTATCGCCGCCTGCGTCGGGAATGACCCGAATCTCGATTCCGATGGAAAGCCGGACGACGCTGGCCGCGGGTCCGATTCTGACCAATCGACGAAGAACGACGACGACGCCTCGCCCGACGGTCCCGACGGAGGACCGAGCCCCGATCCCGATTCCGGTTCTGATTCCGACGCCGACGGTGGAGGCAAGGGCGGTCCCGGCTTCGCCGTCGTGAGCCCCAACATCGAGCTCGAGGCCGGTCAACAGATCTCGACCTGCTACTACTTTCACACGACCAACGCGACCCCACTCGCGATCAAGTCTTGGAGTTCGAAGCTGGGCCAAGGTGTCGATCACATGGCCCTCGTCTTCACGGACACGGACAAGGCCGCGCCGGGGACGCTGTCGACAGCGGATTGCGAGATCTTCGGAACGGGCGGGTCTTGGGTCTACTCGGCGTGGACCCCGACCGCAGGTTGGAGCTTTCCTGCGGACGACGGCAGCGGCAAGCCGCTCGGCAAGCCCGTGAAGGCGAACCAGTCCGCTTACCTCGTCATCCAGATGACCAACGGCACCAGCGCGAAGCTCACGAGCAAAGTCGAGCTCGATGCCGTCGCATACGATCCGGGCACGACGGTCACGGCGGCCGAGCCGTATGTCGCCCAGAACGCGGACATCAATGTCGCCGCAAATACCAACAACGTCGTCGTATCGAGGACGTGCAGCGTCCCAGCAGGCGCGAAGCTCACCTGGATGACGATGTTCGCGCACAGGCGCGCAAGCCAATTGACCATCAAGGGTGGCGGGACGACGGTGTTCGATACATCGAACTTCGCGAATCCGGGCTCGAAGGCGTTCAGCGCGCCGTTCTACGCGTTCCCGAACGACAAGGCCGAGTACTCGTGCACGTACAACAACCCCACGACGCAACCGTTCTCGGCCGGTCCGAGCCCGAAGAGCGACGAGGCTTGCGCGATGCTCGGCTATCACTTCCCCGCGAGCAAGCCGCGGCTCTGCGTCACGAGCACGCTCCTGCCCTGAAGTAGCCCGCGAGGTCGGTGTGCGCGCTACTTCGGAAGCGTGATCGGCGCGCACGTCGACGAACCAGCGCCGACGATGAGCATTCCGGTGTTGTCGAGGACGACCTTCGATTCGTCCGTGGCCGGAGAATACATCGTGACCTTCGACGTGCTCTGGCCGGTGAAGATCCAGAACGAGCCTCCCCAGTGGGCGAACGCGAAGCCCGCCCGGCTCTCGATCGCGGACGTCCGATACGTCGCCTCGGTCGCGCCGTTCGCCTTGTTCAGACGCGCGACGACGCCCGACTCGACGCTGTATGCATACAGCTGGCTGCCGATGCTCGTGAGCTCCGTCCGTCCGTACGTGAGCGAGCCGAGGAAGTTCAGGTCGAACGACTTCGTGTCGATGGTCCCGAGCCCGGCTCCGGAGACGTAGAGCTTCTCGCCGTTCTTCGGGTCGTCATCGTTGAGCGCGAAGCCCATACCGAAGTTCTCGAAGCCCGTCTGTCCGGCCTGGAACGAGGTCGGCTTGCACGTCGCGTCGTGGGTGTCGACGGCGAAGATGCGGCCGTCCGTGTATTCGACCCACGCGGTGCCGCGTCGATCGATGGCCATCGAGAACGTGCCCTCGGTCGTCGGACATCCGAGCGTCCCGACACGAACGAACTCCAGCTGCTGCGGGTAGAACCGATAGAAGCCTTTGTCGGTCCCGACGACGTAGATCTGCTGGTTGTCCTGGGCGCACTCGACGCCGTCGTCCATCGGCGCGCCCGCGTCACCGAACGTGTCGCCGCCAGTCGACGGAGCGGCGTCGGGCTCTCCGTCGACGAAGCCGTTCTTCCTGTCGTCCCCTTTCGCGCAGCCGGCGAGGATCGCGACAAGCCCCACGATGACAGAGAGCGCGAGCGAGGTCCGCTCGACGTTCGATCGACTCCTCATCGCACGACTGGCTCCTCGCATGGTTTCGTCAGGCATTTGCCGGCCACGCACGGCTGGCCGGCCGGGATGTCACATGCGACGTCGCACGATCCGCACGTGCTCTGGCTCGTCATCAGGTCTGCCTCGCATCCGTTCGAGAGGCGCTTGTCGCAGTTCGCGAATCCCGGAGAGCAGACGTAGCCGCACTTGCCGTCCTCGCACGAGGGTCCGCCACCTTGGTTCGACGGACCCGCGCACTGGGCCCCGCAGTCGCCGCAGTTCTCGGGGTCGTTCCTCAGGTCGACGCAGATGCCGTGACACTTCGTGGTGCCGTCCGGGCATTCGCACGTGCCGTCGTTGCAGGTCTGTCCGGGATTGCATGCGTGCCCGCATGCACCGCAGTTCGCCGGATCCTTGCGGAGGTTGATCTCGCAGCCGTCGTCGCAGAACTCGTTGTTGCAGTCGCCGAAGCCAGGTTTGCACTGCTGCGTGCACGTGCCGGTCGTGCACAGCCAGGTCGTGTTGCTCGGCGTGACCGCTGGACCGCACTTCCATCGCGGATCGTTGCTCGCCGGCGGTTTGCATACCGAACCGCACGCGCCGCAGTTGTCGTTGTCCGAATCGAGGTTCTTGCAGTCGTTCCCACACTGCGTGAAGCCGTTCGGACATCCGCACGCGCCGTTCCAGCAGATGACGCCGTCGGCGCATGCGTTTCCGCACGCGCCGCAGTTGGCGGGATCGTTCTTCGTCGACGTCTCGCAGCCGTCGGCAGGGTCGCCGTTGCAGTCCGCGAAGAACGGCGCGCAGGCGAAGCGGCACTCGCCCTCGCTGCAGACGTACGAGCCGTGCATCTTCCCCGTCGGTCGCGGGCACGGCGTGTCGCAGGCACCGCAATGACTGATGTCGCGGCTCAGGTCCACGGTGCACAGGCCGCGCACGCCGGGGCACGTGGCAAACGGCGCTGGGCATTCCGTCTCGATGCAGAAATCACGGAACGTCTGCTCCGCCGGGAACGCCGCCTGTTGATAGGGAGCCTCCTCGATCGATCCTGCACATGACGCCTCGAGGACCGCCAACGACAGTCCCACGAAGACGACGGGCACCACGCGAAGCGCCGGGCGAAGATTCATCGAGGAGGGGAGCTCCGGAGAGGATCGAGAAGAAACACCCTAGACACTTCGGGGCGCGTCGGCCATCACCAGCAAACGTCGTACCGCCGAGAATCCTCGGACTTTCGCGGGTCATGGCCAATTTCGGCAAGTCCCTAACGCCCCACGGGCCGACGCACTGTCAGCGATCTGGCCAGTGTCCGTGTGCTGCCCAGACGGCTCACCGAAGTCTACGGGCCGAGCAGGTCCCGATAACGCGCGTTCGCGACGTAGAGCGCGTCGAGTGCGGCGTTGACCTCGCGTGACAGGCGCTGTCTGCGCTCGACGAGATCGACCGGTACCCGGAGCGCGAGGAGCGATGACCGCGGCACTCGGGGATGATGGCCGCCTTCCTGGGCCGCGGCGAGGAGGGCCTGCGCCTGTTCCCTGAGCAGGTACGGGAGCAACCACGCGAGGTCGTCTTTCGGCCGACGCGGCGCGAGTACGTAGAACTCCGACGAGAGGGCGATCGGCCGGCCGTCGGCTGCCTCGATCACCCGTGGATGCACGAAGGCGATCTGGCGGAGATACGGACGGAGCCGCGAGACGACCAGATCACCGGCGAGAGCGCTCTTCTTCGTGCTCTTCGCCGACGGCACGGCGCGGAGCGCAGAGGCCACGTCCAGCAGACCGTCACGGGCGTGTGTCGTGTCGAGCACGACGGCACGATCGAGATCGGCGCGCTCGCGGCGCTCGACGACGAGCTCGCCGAGCGGAACACCTTCGCCGAGCTCCGATGCCGCCACCCAGCGCTCCGGCGCGAGGACGACGTCCTCCCCGAGCTCGCCGAGCGTGCGGAGCGTGAGCTTCATGCGAAGCCCTCGGCACTGAGAAATGGGCCGAGCTTCTCGGCGACGTCATCGAGATCGTGATCGAGCTGCCCATCCGCGGTGAGAACGGGCTCGCCGCCGGTGTCCTTGCCGGCGCGCTCGCTCACGACGAACATCGTCTTCTCGTCCGACGAACGCATGGCGAGCTTCTGCGCTCGCTTCTGCGCGAAGAGCACGAACGTCCTCTGCGACGTGTGAGGGAGGAACGTCTCGCGCGGAAGACCGACGACCGCGAGGACGCGCGCCCGCTCGACGAGCCATCGGCGGAGTGCAGCGAAGGCCGATCCGCTCGCCTTGTTGTACGGGAGCACGATCCCGAGCCGTCCGCCGGGCCGAAGGAGGTCGAGCGCGCGATCGAGGAAGAGGACGTCACGTTCGGGCGTGCGAACGAGCTCTGCGACCTCGAAGCCGTCGGCAGGCGCACGCCCGGCAAACGGCGGATTCGTCGCGACGACGTCGGCGACGGGCAGCTCGACTCCGCGAAGGCCGTCGCCTCGCTGCACCGTGCGCGGATCGGCCTTCGCGGCGAGCGCGAGCAGACGTGCCACGCGGACGGCGCGAAGGTCGACGTCGCACCCGTGCGCTCGAGCCCCGGCGGCGCGCGCATGCGAGAGGAATGCGCCCGAGCCACATGCGGGATCGACGACGATCTCGCGCTTCGTCGGCGCGAGCATCCTCACGACGAAATCGACGACGTGACGTGGAGTGAAGAACTGCCCCTTGTCCGCCTTCGACACGCGCGGGACGAGCGACTCGAACACGGCATCGAGCGTGCTCTCGTCGGCGAGCTCACGCGCGAGCAGATCGTCGACGCGTGCGAGCAGCGCGTCGCTCGCTTCCTTCACCGGGTCCACGTCGAGCAGCGGGAACCGGCGGACCGCCTCGGCGATCGCGCGCCGGAGGGGCATCCGCTCGTCGACCGCGATCCGCGCAGCCGCGACGGCGAAGACGATCTCGAACGTGTCTTCACCGCTCGTCGCGACGACGACCTCCTCGACGTGACGGAGGACGCTCGCGGCGCTCGCGCCAGGACGGTGCCGCTTCGGCATCGGGCGGCGACGCTACGCGAGTGGATGCGTGCCGGCGCGAGAAAAAGGCATCCGCGGAGGGCGGCCCGGGCCATATCCCACCAGGTGCGCATCGCGGCCGGCCAGCGATTTCCAGGGCAAAGGCCGACGTCTCGCGTGCGTCTACGAACGGCGCGTGGGCTCGATGGCGGAGGACCCGGTGCTACAAGCTCGGCCGCTGCGATGAAGCCCATCCATTCGGTCGCCTCGGTCTTCGTGCTCGGAACGCTCGCCGCGCTCGCGGCTTGCGCGCAAGGCTCCGCCTCGGACGCAAACGCGACGGACATCGAACCGAAGAAGACGAGCGAGCCGACCGAGCCCCCCGACGAGCGCGTCACCATTCCTCCGAGCGGATCGAGCAACGGCGGATCGAGTGGCGAGGAAGAATCGAGCAGCGGTGGCTCGAGCAGCGGTTCGAGCGGCTCGTCGACCAGCAGCGCCAGCAGCTCGTCGAGCACCAGCAGCGGGAGCAGCGGCACCTCGACCAGCAGCAGCAGCAGCGGGAGTAGCGGCACCTCGACCAGCAGCAGCGGCGGGCCCGACGCTGGCTCGTGCGCGACGGTGCCCCCGAGCAACGCGTGCGGGCTCACTCCGCAATGCGGCTGCGCGGCGAACGAGACGTGCGACGTCACGAACAAGACGACCGGCGCGGTGAGCTGCATCCTCGCCGGAGGAGGCCCGCTCGGCTCGCTCTGCACGACGAGCTCGCAGTGTGCGGTCGGATTCACGTGCGCGTACGGCGCCTGCCGTCCGTACTGCACGACCGCGAACGCGGCTTGCACGGGCGCGGGGCTCGGGATGTGCGGTCAGTACTACGATCCGCCGGGCACTGCGGTGCCGAACTCGAACGTCTGCACGATCACGTGCGACCTCCGCAACCCGAGCGCCGCGTGTGGCTCGAACACGTGCATCTGGGACAGCGGCGTCAACGCAAGCGACTGCGATGCGGCCGGCACGAAGGGCCTCTACGGAGCCTGCACGAAGTACAACGACTGCAAGCAGGGCATGGCCTGCGCGTACCACCCGATCTTCGGCTACGAATGCGAGCGGTGGTGCCGGGTCGGCCAGAACGCAGACTGCGGGCTCCTCGAGTCCTGCGTCGACGTCTACGGCGCGAGCGCGCCCGTGCAGGGCGGCGTCAAGCTCGGGCTCTGCCGGTAGCGGCGCGCCGAGCGCCGCCCGACGCCGCATCCACCGGGCGTCGACAATCGCGAGGGTTGGTCTAGGCTCGCGGGCATGATTCCGGGCCTCGAGCGCATCGATGATCTCGACAAGGCATGGAGCGAGCCCCATCGCGGAGCTCAGCTTCGCGCGGTCCGCCGTGCAGCGCAGCAGGTCCGCGAACGCTTCGCGGCGGGTCCGCGCTGCATCGCCGTCCGGACGATGCCTCTGACGAACCTCGCGTACCCGACGCGCTATGCGTTCTGGGCGGCCGCGTTCACGCCGGCGCCGTTCGTCACGATGACCCATCGTGCGCTCCTCGTGCAGTTCTTCCAGAAGGGAGAGCTGAAGAACCTGCTGTTCAACCCGACGGACATCGACGGCGCGCGCTCGACGCCGTTCTTCGCGCGGATGATCGAACAGCTCGGTCAGCGCGTCAGCGATCTCGTCGCAAAGCGCTTCGAGCCCCTCGAGCAGCAGCTCGCGCGTCATGGTCTCGCGCCCGAGGACATCGACTACGTTGCGTTCGATCACTTCCATACGCAGGACCTCCGCGGGCTCCTCGGGATGTCGGACGGGAGCCGCGCGCCGCGCTTCCCGAATGCGAAGCTGCTCGCGCCGAAGATCGAATGGGACGACTGGGACGACCTGCATCCGTTCCAGCGCGCGTGGTTCGTGCGCGAGGGAAAGCTCGGCGTGCGCACGGAGAACCTCGTCCTGACGGACAACGACCTCGCGCTCGGCGACGGCGTGATGCTCCTTCGGACGCCCGGCCACACGTCGGGCAACCAGACGCTGTTCGTCAACACCGAGTCGGGCGTGTGGGGCATCAGTGAGAACGGCACCTGCGCGGACAACTGGTCTCCGCTCGAGAGCCACATTCGCGGGCTCTCGTCGATGTGCAAGAAGCAGGACCTCGACATCGTCCTCAACGCGAACACCCCCGAGCTCGGAGCGGTGCAGTACACGTCGATGGTGCTCGAGCGCACCATCGTCGATCGCGTACGGCGCGCGCCGGGCTTCGTCCAGATGTTCCCGTCGAGCGAGGTCGTGCCGAGCCTCCTCGCTCCGGGGCTCTCCCCCACCCTGCTCCATCGCGCGATCACCCACGGCGAGGTCGCGCGCCCCGAGCCTCGCGCCGGCAGATCCACCGCTAACGTCCAGGCGACCGCGTGACCGAGAGCGAGACCAAGAAGAGCGCCTCCGAAGCACCCGCGACCCGTTCGAACGCGAGCACGTCGTGGGGCTTCCCTCGCTTCGCGAAAGACTTCCCGCACACGCCCGAGCTCGACGCGCTCGTCGAAGCGTTCTCGCGTGGTGACTACGCGACCGTCCGCGCAGGCGCGCCGAAGCTCGCCGCATCGACCAGCGACGAAGCCGTGAAGCGCGCCGCCGAGCTGCTTCGCAAGCGGATCGAGCCCGATCCGATGTCGAAGACGTTGTTCCTCATCGCGGCCGCCCTCCTCGTCTTCCTGACGGCGTGGTGGGTTGCGCACGACGGTCCCGAAGCGCATGGCAACTCGTCGCCGAAGGTCACGCCGAAAGTCGAGCACATCGACTGAGACTGCTCGCGACGAACACGCATGCCGGACGGCGCAGCGTTATCCTCGTTCCATGAGCTACTGCTCTCATTGCGGAGCCCCGGCGCCGATTGGCGCGCCCGCCTGTAGGTTCTGCGGCTTCGCGCTCGCGCCTGCCGCGTGGGGCCAGCCGCCCGCGCCGCCGGCAAACGATCCGTTCGTCGTCGAGATCGAACAGCTGCTCCGCCGCGGAAACAAGCTCGATGCGGTCAAGCGCTACCGCGAAAAGCACGACACCGGGCTCGTCGAAGCGAAAGATGCGATCGAGGCATGGGAAGCCCGCCTGCGCGGCCGGCGCTGAGCGCTCATCGGCGGGTTCGTCGATCGCGGGCTTCGCGTCGCATCCCGTCACGATGACGTGAAGTGACGTCCTTCGGGTCCGAGGGGCCAGTGGTATACCCACGCCGATGTTCCGCGTTGGTCCCGCCCTCGCTCTCGCTTCGCTCGTCGCGCTCGTCTCGCTTCCGTCGTGCAGCAGCGACGACAAATCGTCCGGACCGTCAGGCCCCACTGAGGCGACCGCACGAGGAGCATCGTCGCTCTTCGTGGTCCCCGCGTCGCTCGACGAGCTGAAAGAGGAGCGATTCTTCGAACATCCGTTCCCGAGCGATCTCCGTCGGGAAGCGGACGGGACCGTTCGCTTCGTCGGCTGGCCGAACCCGCAGCTCAACGTCCTCATCGGCGAGTACATCAAGAGCACCGACCACCTGCTCGACGGCTTCTCTCCCACGACGCCCACGTATCTTCGGTTCGATGCCCCGATCGATCCGGCGTCGTTGCCGAACGATCCTCCCGCATCGATCGCGCCGACCTCCTCGGTCCAGCTCGTCGATGTCGATCCGGGCTCCCCGGAGAAGGGGCAGCGGAAGCTCCTGCAGCTCCACTGGCAGGAGACGGTGGCGGAGAGCTCGTACTGGCAGCCGAACACGCTCGCCGTCATGCCGATGCTCGGGCGGCCCCTCCGTCCGAAGACGCGCTATGCGGTCGTCGTCACGAACGCGATCCGCGCGAAGAACGGCGGAAGCATCGGGCCGAGCGCCGACCTCGAGGAGGTGCTCGGAACGACACCTGCGAGCGCACGCACGCAGAAGACGAAAGACCTGTTCGCGCCCGCATTGGGCGAGCTCGCGAGCGCCGGGATCGCCGCGAAGGACATCGTCCACCTCACCGTCTTCACGACGAACGATCCGACCGCTGAGCTGTTCGCGATCGCGGACGACGTCAAAGCGAACGCCACGCCTCCGACGGCGACGGAGTGGACGGCGAAGGAGACGAACGCCGACTACGACGTCTACGAGGGCAAGTACGGTCCGTCGCCGAACTACCAGACCGGGACGACGCCCTACACGAAGCCTGCCGACGGCGGCGGGTTCGTGTTCGAGAACGGCAAGCCGAAGCTCCAGGGCACCTTCGATCTCCGCTTCGCGCTCGCCGTCCCGAACAAAGACAAGTGTCCCGTCCCCGCCGGCGGATATCCGATCGTGCTCTATGCGCACGGCACCGGCGGCGACTATCGCTCGTTCCTCGGCGACGGCACGGGGCGCGCGCTCGCGCAGCAGTGCCTCGCGTCGATCGGTATCGATCAGATCTTCCACGGCACGCGTCCGGGCGCGCCTCCCGCGAACGATCCGCAGCGTGATTCGCGGATCCAGCTCCTCTTCTTCAACTTCGACAACCCGTTCGCGGCGCGGACGAACAATCGCCAGTCCGCGATCGACGTCGTGCAGCAGGCACGCCTGTTCACGGAGACGAAGACGAAGGTGCCCGCGAACGTGTCGCGGACGAGCGCAGACATCGCGTTCGATCCGAGCCGCGTCCTCTTCTTCGGTCATTCGCAAGGAGGCCTCAACGGACCGCTGTTCCTCGCGGCGAGCGATTCCGCACGTGGCGGCGTCCTCTCGGGAGCGGGAAGCGTCCTCATCGTCGCGCTGCTCGAGAAGAAGAAGCCGGTCGACGTGTCCGCCGCCGTTCGCATCCTGCTCGGCCTGGCCGACGAGGAGCGCGCGAAGGAGCTGAACGTGTTCCACCCTGCGCTCGCGCTCGCGCAGTCGATCGTCGACGCGACCGATCCCATCCACTACGGCGCGTTCATCACGACGTCTCCGCGGCAAGGCTTCGCGCCGAAGAGCATCTACCAGACCGAAGGCATCGCCGCCGACGGGACGGGCGACACGTATGCACCGCCGCATGGCATCGAGGCGCTCGCCGTGTCGATGAGCCTGCCGCGCATCGCGCCCGGGGTTCGGCCGATCTCCGAGGCGCAGTGGGCGAACCTCGCCGACGTTTCGCTCACGGGCACCGGCATTCGCGGCAACCTCGGCGGCGGACGAGCGACCGGCGCGCTCGCGCAGTTCGCACCCAGCGCCGGAAGCGACGGACACTTCGTCGTGTTCGACGTGCCTGCCGCACGCTCGCAGGCGGCGACGTTCTGTCGTGACCTCGCAGACGATCCGATCGGCCGGCTCGCGACTCCCTGACGACCGTCGCTCGTCTCGCGCTCCGGTGCGACGACGGCGTTCCGGCGGCTCACGCTTGTGGAGGCTCGAACAGCATGAGCTCGTCGACACGCTCGAACCCGAGCTTCTCCGCCAGACGCCACGACGCCGGGTTCTCCTCAACGGCGGCCCACACGGGCTCCTTCGCCAGCGTCTGCATGTGACGGATCATGTACGCCACGCAATGAGCCGCGTGGCCTCTCCGTCGATGCTCTTCGAGGGTGTCGATCGAGATGTCCCAGAGTGATTCGGTGCTCGACCCGGCGTAACAGAACGACACGGGGTGGCCGTCGACGAAGGTCGCCGCGATGGGAGACTTCTCGGCTCCGATCGCGATCTCTCGCCGGAGGTCCTCCGGGAGCGATTCTTCGCGCATGATCCGGATGTCGATGAAGCGAACGTCGGCGGCGGAAGGCGCGGGAAGGCGCTCGGGAAAACGCAGCACGTGCACGAACACGCGCGCGCTCCTCCACTCCGGAAGCGCGTCGGCGACGAGAGCCGCATGCTCCGGTGCAACGATGAGGTTCGAGCCGTCGAAGAGCTCGCGCGCGGCGGTCTGAATCGCGCTCGCCGCGGGCGCGCCGATGACGACGAGGAAGCCGGTCGCCGGATCGCGAACGACGAGCGAGAGCTCCGGCTCTCGAGCCAGACCGTAGATCTCACACGTGCCGGAGAGCAGGTAGTGGCGGGCCTCCACCCATCGAGGCACGTCCGGAAGACTGAGCGCGAGCTCTCGGACGGAAGGCATGCACGGGCCATGTTGCCGTCGCAGAGGCCCGAATGCACGCCGCGAGACGCCGCGAGACGCGGTCTCCACGTTGCTCAGGCGCTCTGTCTGGCTCCGCTTCCGCTTGAAGACGTCGCTGATGGCGCGGACGCGCATGGACGAAGCCCGATCCAGGCTGCGCCCTCAGGTGCGGGTCGCGTCCATCGCGATCCGTCCGGAGACGGCGTAAACTTGTAGCCAGTCGGCCCGTGAACAGTGGGCTGATGTGGGATCGGACTTGGCGTGACGGTTGTAACAAGTCATCGTTCAGACATGGGTGCCATCGCGCGCGGTCAGCGCGTCGGCCGGTACGAGCTCGTTCAGATCCTCGGCGAAGGAGGAATGGGCACGGTCTGGCTTGCGCATCCCTACGACGCCCCCGATCAGCTGTTCGCTGTGAAGACCGTCTCCGCTCAGTACGCGTCCGATCCGCGCGTGTGCACGATGTTCGTGAAGGAGGCGAGCCTCGCCGCCGCGATCGATCACCCGAACGTGGTGCGGCTGTACGACGTCGGCCTCCACGAGGACGTTCCGTTCTTCGTCATGGAGTGGATCGACGGCTTCAAGCTCCGCAACGTCGCGCGCACGGTCGCGGACAGCGGTGAGCGCGTTCCGCCGTCCATCGCGCTCCGCATCGCGGCTGATCTCTGTGCCGGCCTACACGCGGCCCACGAGCTGTGCGGCGAGGACGGCCAGCACCTCGGGCTCGTCCACCGCGACGTCTCCCCGCACAACGTGCTCGTCACGCGCGAGGGCATCGCGAAGCTGATCGACTTCGGCGTGGCGAAGGCCCGCGATCTCGCGACCGGCAGTGACGCATCGGTCTGCGGCGGCCTCAAGGGTAAGGTCCGCTACATGGCGCCGGAGCAGGCGCTCGAGAAGGCGATCGATCGGCGAGCCGACCTCTTCAGCGTCGGCGCGATCGTCTACCAGCTCCTCACCGGGCGAGCGCCGTTCGAAGGACCGAACGAGCTCGCGATCATCAACGCGCTGCTGTCGACGAATCCCGTCTTCGTCCCGGAGGACCTGCCCGAGCCGGTGCAATGGATCCTGCGGCGCGCGCTCTCGCGCCGTCCGGAGAATCGGTTCAGCGACGCGCAGGAGATGCAGGAGGCGATCGAGCTCGCGCTCGTGGAGCTCGGTCAGGCCGACAAACACGCCGACGTCGCGCAGTGCCTCGCATGGTTCGATCCGCGTGACGAGCACGAGGAGTTCACGTCTGCGCGACAGGTGCCCGCGCTGCCGGAGCCGATCGAGGAGCCTGACGAGATCGGCACGCGCGTCCGGACGCCGGGCGCGTCGATTCCTTCGCCGCCGATCGCATTCGCGATGAGCGCGGCGGCGATCCCGGCGCGGCAGTCTTCCCTGCCGGACGACAACGACATCGCCGCGATGCGGAGCAAGCGCGTGCAGGAGGCGAACGCCGGCTCCTGGCGGTTCATCCTCGCCGCGGCGGGCTTCGTGGGCGTGCTCGGGATCGGCGCGGCGCTCCTCGTGAGGGAGTCGCCGGGCGAGCGGAAGACGAGCATCACGGAGACCATGGAGCTCGACGACGCTCCGATCACCGCGTCGACGAGCAACGCTGCGCTCGTGCCGAACGGGGCGTCGACGCTGACACCGATCATCGACATGGGCGATCTCGAGGAGAGCAAGCCGGGGCGTCCGGGAAAGGCGCGGGCGAAGCGGCCGCCTCAAGCGGCCGCGCCGTCGACGCCGCGACCGCCCGCTCCGAACGCGCCTGCAGCGCCGGCGAAGACGGGGGATCTCGCGGGGCCGGTCAAGGTGTGGAAGTAGCGCGCCGGGAGGCGTTCGATGCGCCGACGGCTTGTCCGGCGTTCCAAGGACGCTATCCGCCCTAAGTAGTCGTTCGCTGGTCGACGAGGTAGCCGCCGTCGTCGTCGAGCAACTCGCTTTCGAGCCCCCACACCACAGACGCGTGCGATTCGAGGATCGCCTTCGGGAGGTGCGAGCAGCACCTCGGGCGATCGCCGCATCCCTTGAGCGGAGGCGCTGCAGCACGCAGCGGTGCATGACGGCGACTACGAGCCTCGACGTTGGCGAGGTAACGTCGGTGGACGAGAAGAGGCCGAAGGGG
Source organism: Pseudomonadota bacterium (assembly GCA_023402175.1). Lineage (GTDB taxonomy): Bacteria > Myxococcota_A > Polyangia > Polyangiales > Polyangiaceae > Labilithrix. The sequence goes on from JAEXCN010000077.1 coordinate 14,445, forward strand.
AACGACTCGGTGAGAGGAACGACTCGGTCAGGACAGCTCGAGTCGTGTTCGTGTGATGTGGAGGCGGGCTTCGCTCGGCGATCCTCCATCGCGCAAGCATCGACGATCTGTCCGTCTGGAGCAGCAGGATACCGGCATGATCATGAACCGCGCTCGCGGAGGAGTCGGTATTCTTCGCCTGCGCGGGCGCGCGTGAAGCATGGATGCGGTGGGCGGTCTTTCGCCCTCGCGGTCCGCCTCGAGACGAGCGGCTGTCGCATCGATTGCACCTCGAGAGAAGCTCTCGAGGCAATCGATGCGCCAGCCGCTCGTTCGGTATTGCGAGGGCGATATCGGCCCTAGTCGAGCTGATTTGGGTGCTCGTTCGGCTCGGACGCTCACGAACATCCGCGTCGCGGCGCTCTTTCGCTGCAGAGGGCGCGACCTCATCCGCGACTCGTGCCCGCCAATACTCATGTCAGCCGTCCATCGTTCGGATGCGAACGCGAACACGAGCCTCGTCCCCCCCGGCCGCGGAGGTCCGGAGCCGCGACGACGCGGTCGCCCACCCACCGCGAGACGGCCTCGATCGCGGCCGTGGTCGCCGTCGTCGTTATCTATGAAGATCTGCTCGGGAAGGCCGGAGCTGGAGATCTCCCCGGGCCCAGCCGCTGCTCACGAGGTCGGTAGCAGACTCGAGCCACGACCTCGAACGCATCTCATCTTCGGGGAACACGCCTTCAGGAAGGACGCAAGCTGCCGACCGCCCGGGCGACGCCGACAAATGCGATTTCGCATTTTCCAATTGACGTTCTTTGGCCCACTCAACATCACCAAACCACAACTACGCTCGCCGAGCAGCGTTTGCTCGCGCAGATTCGCACATTACGCCGCGAACGACCGTCAGAGACCTCGCGAGATGATCCGAGCGGTGGTCGGCTGTGCGCGGGGCCTCCACGTGAGCCGGAAAAGTCCATGTTAGAAGGGCGGAATGAACAACGTGGGGGATCTATCCGATGAAGAATTGCTCGCGCGGCTGCGTGAGCACGTCGGCAAGGGGCACGTCTGGCACGCGCAGCTGATTGCATATCTAGCCGAGGTCGAAGCTCGACGGCTCGATCGGCTGCATGCCTGTTCGTCGATCTGGGACTTCTGCATTCGCAAGCTCGGAATGAGCGAGAGCGAGGCGCATCGTCGGATCACGGCCGCTCGCATCGTTCGCCGTTTCCCGCACGTGCTCGGACATATCGAGCGCGGCGAAATCCACCTCTGCGGGCTCTATGCGCTTCGCAAGTTCGTGAAGAGCGAACGCTTCGAGGATTTGCTGCGCGAGGCGTGCGGCAAGACAACGCGCGAGGTCGAACTGATGGTCGCCTCGCGGTTCCCGAAGCCGGATGTGGCTCCGCGTGTCGAGCCAGTGGAGCCGCAGGCGCCGGTGCCAGTCGCGACTGCATCCACGGAGCAAGCGTGGTCGCTGTCGCTTTCTGACCCGTCCCTGACCGAATCGCGTCCGAAGGTCGAACCGCTTTCGTCGACGAGATACCGGATCGAATTGACTGTCTCGGCCGAGACCAGGGCGAAGCTCGAACGCATCAAGGACCTGATGCGCCATCGCAACCCGACCGGCGACCTCGAGACGATCTTCGATGCATCGCTCGGGCTGCTCCTCACGAAGTTGGAGAAGGAGCGGCTCGGAAAGACATCCCGCCCGCGAAGTGGAACGAGAACCGGGCCCGCGAAACGGGAAGCCATCCCACCCGCGACAGGGAATGAGCGGCGAGGTCTGTACCGAGAGTGTCCGGGCGGAATCCGATGCGCAGACGAAATCGACGAGTCCGTCCGACGACCACGGCCGCTTGGCGGCGAGCACCACTGCGCATGCCGAGGTGAGCGCTCGCCGTCGAGACCAGTCCGCGCACGACGCGAACGCGCAGGGGCGCGGCGAACCTGCGCGGTCCAGGAAGACGACGCGACCGGGATACATCTCGAGAGAGGTCCGCCGTGAGGTCTTCGCTCGTGACGGGGAGCAGTGCACCTACCGCGATGCGGACGGCCATCGCTGCCCTGCGCGCGGGTACCTCGAGCTCGATCACATCCACGCGAGAGCGCTCGGCGGCGGCGACACCGCAGAGAACCTGAGAGTTCGCTGCCGAGCCCACAACGCCCTCTACGCCGAACAGGTCTTCGGGCGTGCGCACGTCGAGCAGCGCGTCTACTTGCAACGCCGCAAGTGCACGCCGCCAGCACCGCCTGCGTTGGAGACCGCGGCGCGCGCGCTCAGGATCATGGGCTTCGCCGAGGCCGAAGTGCGTCGGGCCCTCCCGATCGTCGCGACGAAGGGCGCGTCTTACCCATGAGCTTCATGGGTATCGACGGACGCCTGGAACCTCAATCGAGGTCTGGCGCTCAGCGCCAATCAAGCTCTGGCGCTGACGTGCAAATCGAGGCTCTAGCGCGTCAGCGTCAATCGAAGCTCTGGCGCGTCGGCGCCAATCGAAGCTCTGGCGCGTCAGCCCGTCTTCGCCAGCACGCGACGGATGACGGTGGCCGAGAGGCGGTGGCGGCGTGACTCGGGCACGACACCGAATCGGATCGACCACGCCTTGCGCCGGCTCTTTCGGCGCGACGGAACGACGACCGTCGACCGCCGGTCTTCCACCGTCCGCTCGCTCTCGACCGGCGGAGGCGAGATCGGGGTCGCCGGGAGGCCGTTCATCGCAGCGACCCATGCGACGTAGGCCTCGAACGTGAGCCAGCCGCTCTGCGTGGCCACCGGGCGTTCCGTCGCCGGTTCGGAGTCGTCGGGCTCAACCTTTGTGACGGTCGGCCGTTCATTAATGGAAGACATAGATAAGCCTCTGCCCCTTCAATCTCACCCTGCTGTCGTTTATTTCAAGAAAACGTCAGCAACAGCGAAACATTCGTGGGCAGATGTGCGCTCGCGCGCTCCGCGGCCGAGCTCGATGTCGAGCTCAGCCGGAAGGCGACCGGCGAGTTCCCTCGCGATGGCAAGGCGGACCCGGATCAGACCGGGTCGCGCCGCTTCAGCATGATCAGGAGGAGGGCGAGCATGACGATCGCCATCCCGAACAGCACCGTGGGCGGAAGCCAGAACTGCGAATACGCCGAGAAGCCCCAGGCGCCCTTGAGCGTCTCCGATCCCAGCTGCGCCACGGCGCACTGGAAGTAGCCGCCGAAGACGTAATCGGGCGGGCTGTTCAGCGACGCGTTCTGCAGGTTGATGAACCACGCCGGGTCCTTCGCGATCGCGAGGCGCTCGTGCACGATCGATCCCTCGAAGCCCCAGCGCGCCGGCATGACGTACATGCGCGGCTTCAGCATCGGGTTCGTCGTCATCGGGACCATCAGGCCGCCGAGAACGACCTGCGGGATGAGCGCGATCGGAGTGAGCGACATCGCCGCTTCCGCCGAGGTCACAGCCGTCGAGAGCAGGAGGCCGAGTGCCGTCGCGTTCATCGCCACCGCGATGATGACGACGAGCTCCATCAAGAACGCCGTCACCCCACCGTTGAAGCCGAGGGTGAAGAAGACGATCCCGAGGAGCACCGTGCACTGGAAGATGCAGACGAGGCTCAGGATGATGTACTTCGAGAAGACGTAGTTGAAGAGCGATAGGTTGACCATTCGCTCTCGCAGGTAGATTGCGCGCTCCGTCACGATCTCGCGCGCCGCGTTCGAGGTCCCGAACCACACGGCGGAGACGACGACGAAGAACATCGCCGCGGTGTTGTCGCTCGTCGGGAGCATGCGCCCGAGCAGGTCGGTCGAGCCCTGCGAGCTCTCGACCTTTTTCCCGAGCTCCTGGAGTGCGCCGAGGCACCAGAACGGTACAGCCTTCTGCTGGCCGGCGAAGACGAACGCGAGCATCACGCCGATGATCGGCGCCTGGAGGAACATGATCGCCGCGCCGGCGCGGTCGCGGATCTTCACCTTCCAGTAGCGGCTCATCAAGAGCCCGAGCTGCGCGAAGAGCGCGACGCTCGGGCGATGCGGGACGCCGCGCGCGGCGGGCTCGGTGCCGACGGCGCGCCGGCCCGAATACATCTGCTGGAAGATCGGATTGCCCTGCTGCATGAACTCGCCGCGCCACTGCCTGGCAGCTTCGAGGCGGGCGGTGTTGCGCGGGATGTTCGGATCCCGCTGCTTCATCTGCTCGTGCACGCCGCGCTCGCGGATGTTCAGCATGTCGAACATGTCGCGCGGGTTGTCGACCACGCGCCCCTGCGCGGTGACGTGGTTGCGATATGGGCTGTTCGGATTCTCGATGAGAGTGCCGAAGAAGCGGTAGCTCGAAGCTCCCGTCGGGCCGTAATACGTCGGGATACCGCCGTAGCCCATGATGAACGCGAGATTGAACTTCTCGTATTCGTCCTTCGCGGGCTGGTGGATCGTCATGATGATCGTCTTGCCCGTCTTCTTCGTGAGATCGTGCAAGAGGTTGATCAGCGCCGTCGTGTCGTCTGCGGCGAGACCGGACGTGGGCTCGTCGAGGAAGAGGATGACGGGGTCGGTGACGAGCTCGAGCGCGATGTTGACGCGCTTTCGCTGACCTCCGGAGAGGACCTTCTTCTCGGGCTTTCCGATCTGGAGGTTCTTCACCGCCTCGAGACCGAGGTCCTTCAGCGTCTGCTCGACGCGGCTGTTGATCTCCTCCTCGGAGTAGTCGTTCGGCAGGCGGAAGCGCGCCGAGTACTTCACCGCCTCGAAGACGGTGAGCTCCGGATGGACGATGTCGTCCTGCGGGACGTAGCCGATGACGCCGCGGAGCGCGTCGTAGATGGCGTAGAGGTCCTCGCCGTTGATGCGTACCTGCCCGCTCGTCGGCGGAAGGTAACCGTTGAGGGTCATGAGGAGCGTCGTCTTGCCGGCGCCCGACGGACCCATCAGCGCGATCATGTCGCCCGGGAGAGCCTTGAACGACACGTGGTCGAGCAAGGTCTTCATCTGGGCCTTGTTGTCGCGATCGGGGACCTCGAGGAGCAGGTCCCACGCCTCGATCTCGTAGAGCGGCTTGCCCGCCCACGACGCCTGCTGATCTTCGACGACGACGTTGACCTGCTGGCCGGCGATCTGGATCACCAGCGGCATCGGGCCGATGTAGACCTTCTCGCCGTTCTGGACCGGGACGCGCTGACCGCGCACGAGGCGCTGGCCGCGCACGAACGTGCCGTTGCCGCTGCCGAGGTCTTCGAGGAAGAGCTGCCCGCCCTGATCGATGATCTGCGCGTGACGCGCGGACACCTGCGGGTGGGGGACGACGATCTTGTTGTCCGGCGTTCGGCCGATCGAGATCGTTCCGCCCTGGAGTTGCTGGAGGTTCAGCTCTCCGATGACGGTGCGGTGTTTCCGCGGCGAGCCGCCTTGCGCCGGCGCACCGCCCTGCGGCGCACCGCCAGGCCCGGCTTGTCCCCCCGCGGGTACGTGGGATCCCTGCGGGCCTGCGCCGGCGGGCGCTCCACCCGCGAGCGCCTGCGCGATCTGACCGAGGAGCGAGACGGGCACCGGCACCGGACCGAACGCAACGACGCCGTTCGGATCGAGCGGCACCGGCTGGTTCGGCGGGATACGCTGCCCGCCGACGTAGGTGCCGCTCGTCGAGCCGGAGTCCTGGACCATCATCCGGTCCATCATCACGGTCGCGTGCGTCGAGCTGACGGCCGCGCTGCCGATGACGAGCGACGACGTCGCCGCCTCGCGTCCGACGAGGACGTGCCCCGGCGGGGCGTTCGCCTGACCGCGCGACATGATCATCATCACGATCGCCGGGTGCGAGAGCGGGAGCGGGACCTGTCCGAGCGCAAACTGCGTCCGGAAGTCGAAGGGCACCGGCTGATTCGGAGCGACAGGGGCCCCGTTCGCGTACGAGGGCGCCGCGCCGTTGTCGATGAACGTCACGTTCGGGCCCTGCTTGACGAGCCGCGCATGATGCGGGGCGACGCCGGGTCCCTGGAGGACCACGTCGTTGTCGGGGGCACTGCCAAGCGAGATCTGTTCCTTGCCGAAGCCGGGAATCATGGGGCCGCCATCCTAACCCGGGACGTGTTGCCGCTGCAGGCGATCTCGGCGGTTTCGGACGAGCCGCTCGTGAACGGAGCTTGCTCGACCGTTGTGGACGCGAGACGATGCTCGTCAATCTGCGCGCGCAGGCCCCTTCGTGCCGCTTCTCATCGTCGCCAAGCTCGGGCGTCGTCCGTGGACGCATGCTCCTCGGATGAGCCCGCCCCCGCCGCCACGTTGGACGGCGGTCGCAGGCATTGCTCGGTCATCGCGCAACGTCCACCCGCTCGGAGCCGCCAGCTACATGCACCATGCACGCAACCAGGCGTTGCCCGATCGACGGCCACGAATCTGTAACATCCGAGTGGATCGTCTCCGAATCACCATCGCTGCGGGCCAGCGACCTCGGGTGGGTGTCGCTCGGAGCGCGCAGGAGCCGGAAATCTTCGGTCGAACGCGCCTCCGACCGGCGTGCCCCGCGCCGGGCACGACGCCTGCAAAGAGATGCGGTGAATGGAGGCGCTGACCTACTCGACGGTGGCCGTGACGGTGGGTCTCGTCATCACCCGTCCCCGGCTCAGCCCGCGGCTTCGTCTCACCCCGTCGATGGCGGCGCTCGCTGGCGTCGCGATCCTGACGGCTCTGGGAAGCGTGCGCTTCGCGGACATCGCGTGGGCCGCGCGGACGATGTGGCGGCCGCTGCTCGGCGTCGTCTCGATCATGGTGATGACGGGCGTAGCGCGACGCATGGGCGTGCTCGAGGGCATCTCGGAGCTCGCGTTCCGCCACGCGCGCGGCTCGGCGACGCGCCTCTTCGCGCTCGTCTTCGCGTTCGGGTCGGTGACCGCCGCCGTGCTCAACAACGACTCGGCAATTCTGCTGGTCACGCCGCTCGTCGTCGACGCTGTGCGCCGGCGCCGGCCGGAGCTCGTCATCCCCCTCGCCTTCGCCGTCTTCCTCTCGGCCGGAGTCGCGCCGTTCATCGTGTCGAACCCGATGAACATGGTCGTCGCGTCGTATTCGGGCATCGGGTTCAACGAGTATGCAGCGAAGATGGCGATCCCGGCGCTCGCTGGCAGCATCGTCACGTTCGCCGTGATCCACCTAGCCTTCCGGCGGACGCTCGCTGCCGTCGGGACGTTCCCGGAAGAAGAGAGCGAAGGCGGTGACGTGTTTCGCGGCCGAAAGGTCGTCGCGCTCGCCGCGCTCGGCGCCGTCGTCCTCGCCTACCCCGTGGTCTCCTGGTTCGGCGGTCCGGTGTGGATCGTCGCGGCCGCGGGCGCGCTCTTGCTCCTCGCGATCGGAGCTTGGGCGAAGTGCTCGCCGAAGGAAGTCGTCGCGGAAGGCGTGCATCTCGACACGCTGCTCTTCCTCGTCGCCGCGCTCATCCTCTCGATCGGCCTCCGCAACGTCGGCATCGTCGATCGGCTCGCGAATGTCTATGCGGGAGCATCACCGATGAAGATCGGGATCGTGTCCGCGCTCGGGTCGGCGGTGCTCAACAATCACCCGATGTCCCATCTCAACATGTTCGCGCTCGCAGCCGAGGAGGGCGCCGCATCCCACGTGAACGTGCTCGCAGCGTTGATCGGCGGCGACCTCGGACCGCGGCTGTTCCCCATGGGCTCGCTCGCCGGCCTCCTCTGGCTCGAGATGCTCCGTCGCGACGGCATCGAGGTCCCGGTGCGCCGCTTCCTCGTGATCGGCGCGCTCGCGACGCTTCCGTCGCTCATCGCCTGCCTCGCGCTTCTTTAGAGGCGAGCCCATTGCTGGTGAAGGAGCACTCGCGCGAGCTGCTCGCGCACGCCCGAGAGCACTACGAGGCGCCGAAGTCGCCGGGCGAGCAGGTGACGCCTCGAGACGCGCAAGATCCCGCCGCGGAAGATCGACGTCGTCACCTTTCTTACCGAGTATGCTGCGTCAGCAAACCTGGCGACAGATGAGGGATGACAATCCCGGGGGTAGCGCGTTGGATGCACGAGAGCTTGGAGGGGGTTCCCCGGGAGATGCCTTTGTCGACGCGGACACCTCACCCGCGGCCGCGCCGCCGAGCGCGCTACTCGTCCTGGCACTCGTCGCGCTCTTCGGGCTCTTCCCGCTCGTGCAGGTCCGCGCGGCGTGGGGCGCGCTCGCCTGCATCGCGATCGCGCTGACGGTCGCAAGCGCGCGTTTGCGGGCGTGGCCGGCAACGCACCTCGGTGCGCTCTGCTCGCTCTTGCTCATCGCGCTGTCCGCGTTCGGTAGCATGAAGCTCTGGCCTGCGCCGCCAATCCTGGCGACGATGGTGTACCTGCTCGCCGCGAAGAGGGCGCGCGGGCTCGGCGAGTTTCCACGGTGGTTCGTGTGCGGCCGGCTGGATGGCACCGTCTGGGTCCTCATCGCGGCGTCATTGGTCGTATCGTCGAGCGCGCTCATCGCGTGGTTCTCGATGGCGAAGCCGGACTACAGCGAGGTGCTCGCGCTCTTCCCAACGCTGCCGCCCCTCGCGCTCTTCGCGGGCATCGTCGTGTTCGCGATGCTCAATGCTGCGCTCGAGGAGACGATCTATCGCGGCGTGGTGATGGGGGCGCTCGACGCGTCGCTCGGCGCCGGCGTGGTTCCGGTGCTCGTGCAGGCGATCCTCTTCGGGATTCTGCACATCGGAGGCTTCCCGCGAGGACCGATCGGGGTCGGCCTTGCGACGATCTACGGGCTCATGATGGGGGCGGTCCGACGGCGAGCGGGTGGAATGCTCGCGCCCTGGATCGCGCACGTCGGCACGGACGTGGCGATCGGGACGATTCTGCTGACCGCAATTCACTGAAGGTAGATGCGCGCCTCCATCCGTGAGGCCGCATCGCGTCGGTGTTTCGGGCATCCTTCGGAAAGGCTTCGGACGGAACGAGCACCTCCACCGACGAGCTCAGCTCGCAAGCAGCACCGCGAGAGCGTTGTGCACGACGTGCGCGACGATCCCCGGACCGAGCGCGCGCGTACGCGCGAAGAGCAGGCTCGCGACGAGCCCGAGGACGAAGACCGGCACGAACGACAGCGGCGGATGGACCGCGGCGAACGCGAAGGCGCCGATGAGCGGCGCGAGCCACCTCCGTCGCCCCGGCGAGAGCTCGTCCTCGATGCATGGGAACAACCATCCGCGGAAGAAGATCTCCTCTGCGAGCGGCGCTAGCCCGATCGCCATGGCGGCGATCGCGATGCGCGACGCACCGGACGCTTCGGGCAGCTCGACGCCGAGCCACTTCACGATGTGGAGATAGCCGATCGCGAGCGCACCGCTGGCGAGCCCGGCGATGGCCCCCGCAGCGAGCCATGCGGGGCGCTCGGGCAGCGCGCGCATCCGCGGAGCATCGCGCCGCGCATGGGCCGTGAGCGAGACGAGGACGATCGACGAAGCCGCATACGCAATCGCGACCTTCGTTCCTTGGTCGAGCTCGCTGAGCCCGACGATGCGATCGCTCAGCACCTGCGCGGACTGGAACGCACCGAGGACGAGGAGCGCACGCCAGATCGGTGTCTCTCGTTCGAAGTCGTCGGCGTCGTCGAGCCACCGCACACATCCGAGTCCCGACCTGCCGGCTTCACGAGCAACGAGCCCGAGCGCGGCGAGCGGGACCACCACCGACCAGGCATACGGCGCCGTCGCGACGCCCGCGAGCGGCACGAGGACGAGCACGGTCTCGATGGCGAAGCTTCCGCCGGGCCCCTTCTTGCTCCCAGCACCAACCGTGAGGAACGCGACCGACGCTGCAGCGTTCGCACCGAAGACGAGCGCGAGCAGTAGAGCGCCGATGCGCCAGGCGATCTCGAGATGGAGCGCGACGGACCACGGCGTGCCGAGGAGCGCAACGACCGGAGCAGCGACGAGCAGCGCGTCGCGACGCAGGCGGGCGACCTTGCCGCCGAGGAGCGCCCGCGGCTCGATGGGAAGCGGCGCGAGCAGCGGCCGCGCGGCGACGTCGCGTGTCGCCATGCGTGTCGCGCGCTGCGTGACGACGACGAAGGCGCTGAATGCAGCCAGCCCACAAGCACCGCGGATCATCGAGTCCGCATGCTCGAGGGCGCCTTTCCTCGCGGTCCACGCGAACCCGAGGATCGCGAGGGTGATGATCGCCGTGTAGCTCATCATCACGAGCGCGCTCCAGCGGCCTCCGGGCTCGCGGGTGCGGAGCACGTCGTCGATCCGGTCGATGACGAGCGCATCGTTCTTCGAGCGCCTGGGACGATCCGTTGGGACGAGATCGACCTTGTCGAAACCGATGCGTTCGGCAATCGCGATCGCGGCGAGCGCGAGCCCGAGCGTGCCTGCAGTCACACCGAGGACGAGGCCGAAGCCCGGACCGCCCGAGATCGCGCGGGCGACGTACGTCGGCCAACCTCCGACGGCGACGCCGATGCGCGGGCTCCGCGCGAGCGATGGAGCCTGGACGACGCACATGAGGAAGAGCACCTGCCCGAAGACGAGCAAGTACGACCGCGCACGCGCGATCGTCATCGCGGGGAACACGACCCGCGCCATGCGCATCAGCGCTTCGCCGGTGAACACGCCTGCAGTCGAGATCGCAATGGCGACAGCGAGCGCGCGCCCCCGCGTGTGCGGATATACGCCGACGAGCGCCGACGCACCGAGCGCATAGACGAACAACCGTTCGAGGAGCCCCACGGCGAGGCGACTCTCCTCGCGTAGAGGCAGCGTGTCGAGGAAGCTCACCTCGAGCGGGCTCGGCTCGCCGCGCAGCATCGGGCCGCGCGTGAGCGCGCTCCACATCACCGAAAGGCCCATCGCCCCGACGACGATCCACGCACCGCCGCGGAGGCGCTGCTCGGGATCGTCGAGCCCCGAGACGAGTCGCCCAACGGCATAACCCCAGGCGCTCATCATCGCGAGGTACGCGATCCGGAACAGGCCTGCCGAAACGCGCCGGCCCTTGTCGCGTCGCAAGCGGTCCGGCAGCGATGCGCGCGCCCAGTGACGGAAGAGCACGAGCGCGAGCGCCGCCGTCTCGCGGATCATCGGACGAGGGCCATGAACGCGTCCTCGAGCGAGGCGTTCTCGCCGACGCCGGCTTGCGCGCGAATGCTGGCCGGACTGCCTTCGGCGACGAGACGCCCACGATGCAGGACGAGCACGCGGTCACAGAGGATGTTCGCCATGTCGAGTAGGTGCGTCGAGACGACGACCGCCGCACCCCCGCGCGCCCGCTCGCGCAGGAGCTGCCTCACGCGCGCCGCCGTCGGCGGGTCGAGGCCGTTCGTCGGCTCGTCGAGCAGGAGGAGCGCCGGCTCGTGCACGAGCGCGAGCAACAGGGCGAGCTTCTTCTTGGTGCCGTGCGAGTAGGTCGACGTCGGCGCGTCGAGCGCACCTCCGAGCTCGAGCGCGTCGACCAGGTACGGCAGATGCGCGCGTGCTGCCGGAGATGCGCCGCGTACGTTCAGGACGAAGTCGATCGTCTCGTTGCCCGTCAAGAAGTCGTAGAACGCGGGCTCGTCGGGCGAATAGCCGAGCCGCTCTTTGACCGCGCGTGCGTCCCTCGTGCAATCGAGATGACCGACACGCGCCGAGCCGCGCGTCGGGCGAAGGAGGCCGAGCACGAGCTTCATCGTCGTCGTCTTGCCGGCGCCGTTCGGCCCGAGCAGGCCGACGACCTCGGACGCCGCAACGCTGCACGACAGCTCCGCGAGCGCCGTGGACGCGCCGAAATCCTTGCCCAGTCGATCGAGCACGAGGACGGGATCGCTCAACGAACGGCAGTGTAATCGAAGCGCGAGGCGCCGGCGCGAGCGCAGCGGAGGGTAGGCTCGACCTTCGCTGCGACTTCGCGTCGAGGTCCCGCCCTCAGCGAGGGCAATCGATCGGAGCGAGGTCTCCGGCGTCGGCGCAGCGCTCCGACGGCGGGAGCTGCCCGGCGGCCCGATACTCGTCGTCGGTGCGAGCACGGAAAGGGCCGAGCTCACCGGCGCGTTGGGCCTCGAAGCGGGCGCCGAACGAGAGCGCATCGCATGGCGAACCTCTGCCGTCATCGCAGTGCGAAGCGCGGATGTCCCGAGCGGCGCAGAGGAGCCCGAGGTTGTCCTGCACCTTGGCGCAGACGTACGAGCCCGAGCTCTCGTCGTACATGAGCTTCACCTGCTCGAGAAACGCCCCGCTCGGTATGCGGCCGGAGATGGTGCCGTCGGAGAGCGTGCCTGCTTCGGGCGCAAGCGTCGCGGTCATCCACGCGTCTCGAAGCTCGATGTCGAACGACCGCAGCTCGTCGACGGACGAACGCAGCGGGAGCGTCATTCGGCCGAAGCGCGCGACGAGCTTGCCGCCGTTGATCCATGCTGCATCGGAGCTGATCGACGAGCCGATCGTGCCTGCGCGGAATCTCGCGTCGGGGACCCAGAGGTGGCCAGCGTCAGGATTGAACGGAGCGCTGCGCTCGCCGCCGGCAACGAGCCCACCGTCCGCCGCCTTGCGCCAGTAACCGATCGTCGGGAAGACGAAGACGCTGACGTCGTCATCGTTCTCCGCTCCGTTCCAGCGATCGAGCCGTACGACGACCCCATAGATGCTGTCGACGAGACGGCCGTTGAACCGCACCGGATCGAACGCGGCGACGAAGCCGCGCAGCGCCTGGAGCAATCCGAACGTGACGTTGTCGACCCCCGCCGGCGTGTCCGCTCCATACTGGAGCGCCGTGTCGGTGCCTTCCATGAAGGTGCAGCTGCTCGTCCCTCGGTCGACCGTGACGCGCCGATCGAGATCGTGGCCTGGTCGCTCCGCGTTCCCGTCGATCCCGAGATCGAGCAGGGTGAAAGCGAAGTAGAGCGAGCCCGCATCGCTCGGGCTCGCCGTCGGCTCCGGCTTTCCGATCGCGCCGATGTCGTCCACGCCGCAGGCATCGACGAAGTCCGCGTCGTTCGCGTCCGAGGTGCCGGCATCGCTCGGCCCGCTGTCCGTGGCTCCTGCCTTCTCCGAGAGAGGATCCATCCCGAAGACGACGACGCATGCTCCGCTCGCGCACGCGAACGCGACGGTCGCCGCGGCAAGCGCGAGCCGAGTGCGCGTCACCATGAGCCCGTCAGTCCGATCGAGGAAGGGCCGATGCGCACGGCCGCTTGCACCGGCAATGCGCCAGCCGTGTTACCGCGCGAAGAGGGAGAGCCGAGCACCACCAGGGCGCCGCCCACCGCAGTGACCGCAGCGCCGGCGAGCATGACGATCGTCGCGCCGTTCGCCATCGATCGCGCGCTCTCTCCGTCGCGCACTGCATTCGATGGGCAGTCATCGACGGCGCCGCATTGGCCCCGAGCATCGTCGTAGTTGGATTTCGCGACGAACCCTAGCGTGAGCCCGACGACGACGGAGGTCGCCCCGACAGCCGCGAGACCGACGCCCGTCGTTCGCATCGGCGTCCACCACGAGCTCTTCGGCGCTGCCGATGGGGCTGCTTCGACCGCTCGTGGGGACGGCGTGTTCGCCGGAGTCGAAGCAGGAGCCATCTCGAGCACGGGCACCTGCACCGAGCGGCTCTCGCCACGCACCGTGATGCGTGTCCGCCACGGAGCTCGCCCGCGCGCCTCGGCGCCGATTTCGTGCTCACCGGGATCGACCGGAATGCCGATCCCCCACTCCGCAGCGGTGAGTGGCCGTCCATCGCGCGACACGACGAGAGCGGGAGCGCGCGACGGCTCGGGGACGACGATCGTCAGGCGAACGAGCTTCGGCGCGATTCCCTCCGCAAGCGAGCGCGCGGCGGCCTCGAGATCCGGTCGGCCGCCCTTGCGAGCGATCGCCTCCGCCTCGCGAAATGCGCCCCACGCGCTCGCGGTTCGACCGAGACTCTCGTAACACCTCCCGAGATTGAGCAGCGTGCTCGTCTTCGGGTCCGTCTGATGACTCGCCGCGAACTTGGGGCATGCGTCCGCGTAACGCCCCGCCTCCGCATCAGCGAGGGCGCTCTCGAACAGCTGCTGCGCCCGCGCGCGATCGTCTGCACCGGTCGTGGGCTCGCCGGCTCGCGCCATGTTCACGTTCGTCGTCACGACGAAGAGCGCAATCAGCCCGATGATTCCGCGTGCGCGCGGGCGAACCCCGATCACTCTCGCACCCGGAAGAAGCGGCCGGCGTCGGGCGTCTCGGTGCCGGCAGCCGAATGCGTCGGAGCGGAGATCGCCGGTGCTGGCCGGCGAGACTTCGAGCCCGAGTGCGGGTCTTTCGGCGGGTGAGCAGCGATGACGGACGAAGCCGATGCTGCCGGTGCTGCTCCGATGCTCGCAGCAGCAGCCCCGGAACGGCTCGCCGATGTCTCGGCGCCGATCGGAAGCGCCACGGCGTCCATGGGCAGCGCGGCGGCAGGCGCGGTAGCCTCCGAGCTCGACGCGGAGCCGCTCGGCGAGCTCGTCGTCGCGTCCTCCGCCGGTGCGGGCGCGCGCCAGACGCGCTGCAGAGTCACGATCGCGCCTACGGCGATCACCAGCACGCCTGCGGACGCGAGCCAACGACCGACCGGGCGCGACTCTCCGTCCGTCTGGTTCGTTACGGCACGGTTCGTGTGGTCGAGCGCGAAGGGCATCTTCTCGTGCGCGAGCTGCGTGTCGTCGACGGCGAGATCATTCCCACCGAGCGACGGCTCGGTCGCAGCGAGGTGCCCGGCGTCGTCGCTTGCGCGACGCGCACCGGCACGGGCGATGTCGTGGACGCGATCGGCGATGCTCCGGTCGCGCGGATGCGCAAACGGCGCGAGTGCCTGGGCGAGCTCCGCGACGCTCGCGAAGCGCCGGCTCCGATCCTTCTCGAGGCAGCGAAGAATCACGCGCTCGAAGCGCTCGGGCAGGTCGCGTCTGTGCGCGCGCGGCCTCGTCGGCTCGTCCTGGCTGATCTTGAGCCCGACCTCGATCGCCGTCGGAGCAACGAACGGAAGCTGGCCCGTCGCGAGCTCGTAGAGGACGACGCCGATCGACCAGATGTCCGTCCGCGCGTCGACACCTTTCGACGAGCGCATCTGCTCGGGAGACATGTACGAGGGCGATCCGAACACCGACTCGGTCGCCGTCACCGATGCCGGCGGACTGCTCGCGCCCGCAGCCTGCGTCAGCTTCGAGATACCGAAGTCGAGGACCTTCACCTGAGGGTGTCCATCGTGACCGCGTGCCAGGAAGAGGTTCGCCGGCTTCAAATCACGATGGACGATCCCCACCGCGTGCGCCTCTGCAAGCGCATCGCACGCCTGCAGCACGTAGCTCGCCGCGTCTGCCACCGGCATCGGCGAGCGCCGCGCATCGACCTCGGCGGCGAGATCGCGCCCGTCGAGCAGCTCCATGACGATGAACGGACATCCGTCCTCGAGGCGTCCCGTGTCGAGCGTCCTCGCGACGTGGGGACTCTTCAGACGTACCGACGCCCGCGCCTCGCGCAGGAACCTCTCCACGACGACGGGGTCCGACGCCGACGCGGGGAGGAGGAACTTCAGTGCAACGCTCTGCTCGAGATCGAGGTGTGTCGCCGCGACCACGACTCCCATACCGCCCTTCCCGAGCACTCGCTCGACGCGGTACTTGGACGCCAGTACGTCACCGGCGCCGACCGGCGGAACGGGGAAAGGACGCGACACGAGATTGCCCCTCGTGAACGAGGATACGTGCCGAGTCCCCCTGTAACAAGCTTCGGGAGCGCGCGTCGGGGCGTCGTCAGGGCGTCGTCAGCGCGCGTCAGGGCGTCGTCAGGTCGTCGTCAGGGCGTTCCGCCCTGGGCGCGGCACTTCGCGTCGAGGCGGTTCAAGGTCTCCGCCGAAGCATCACGCTCGCGCGCGCGGCGCGCCGTGGCGCACGGATCGAACGGGCCGCCGTCGCGATGGTGCCACGTGCGCCTGCCCGTCGACTCCGCAGTGAGCGTCGGTGCGGGCTCGATCGTGGGCTCCGGTCCCGCATCATCGTCCTCGGCGCCGGCAGAAGCCTCGCGCGGCACATCGTGGACGATGTGAACCCTCCGATGTGAAGGTCGCAGCGCGACGAAGACGATCGCGCCGAGGATCGCGACAGCGACGATCGCGAGGACGATCCCGAGCACGATGATCGGTGTGCGCGGACGACCGCCGTCGAGCGATCGTCGCGAGACCGGCGGCGCAGGCGGGATGGCGACCGACGGCCCTGACTCGACGTGTCGCGGGAGCGTGCCGGGGTGCGCACCTGGTGGCAGGCCTTGTGGAGCCGCTCCCGGAGCCGCTCCCGGAGGCGGCGCTCCGCCCGGCGGCGCGAACGGCGCAGAGACGAGCGTACCCGTCGGTCCTCCAGACGGATCCGCCGGAGGCGCAGCGTGCGCCGTGAGCGGGATCGTCTTCATCAGCGTCGGCGCTTCACGGACGCGCGCGCTCGCCTTCATCCGCAGGACCATCGCCGTGATGTTGTCGTGACCGCCGCGGGCGTTCGCGAGATCGACCAGCTGCCCGGACGCCTGCGCAGGAGGATGCGAGCCTGCGATCTGCAGGATCTCGGCGGGCTCGACGAGATCGCTGAGCCCGTCGGAGCAGAGGACGAGCACGTCGCCGGTGACGTACGCGAGCGGCTCCGACCGGACATCCACCTCGACGTCCTTCGCGATGCCGAGAGCGCGCAGGATCTTGTTCGCGTCGGGGTGCTTCGCGGCGTCCTCGGCACGGATCAGGTTCCGGTCGACCATCTCCTGGACCATCGAGTGGTCCCGCGTGACCTGCGAGATCGCGCCTGCGTGGACGAGGTAGAGACGACTGTCACCGACGTGCGCGACCTCTGCGCCGTCCTCGTGCGCGAGCACGGCGACAACCGTCGATCCCGGTCGGAAGCCGGCCTCTACCGTCGGCATCGACCAGATGCGCGCGTTTGCTTCTTCGATCGCGCGCTTCAGCGCGAGCGCCGGCGTCGTGGCGGGCGGAGCGGCCTCGACGATCTCGACGATCGTCTTGATGGCCAGCTCGGACGCTTCTTTGCCGCCGGCGTGGCCGCCCATCCCGTCGCAGACGACCGCAAGCAGGCCGAGCGGAGTCTCCTTGTGGATCGAGGAATCCTCGTTGACCTGCTTGTCCGGATCGCGTCCGGGATCGGTCCGAACGGCGATCTCCACGGCGGGGATCTTCGAGCTCGTCGTCATCGCTCCGGCTCTCGCTCCCCCATTCAGTCGACCTTCACCGTGAACTCGACCGGCCCGAAGCGAAGGCTCGCGCCGGCGAAGGCCGGCGTCCACGCATGGGGCGCGATGCGCACGCCGGAGACGTACGTCCCATTGTTCGAGCCTTCGTCTCGCACCATGAGCTGACCACCTTCGAACTTCAGCGTCGCGTGAACGCCGCTCACACGTGGCTCGGTGAGCGTGATCGGGCACGCGACAGGATCGCGACCGACACGCACCTCGATACCTCCACCGATCGCGAACTGACCGGCAGCGCCGACGATCGTCGCCGACCTCGGCGCCGTGCCGTACGGATTAGGTGGAGGCGCGAGCTCGCGTGCCTGATGCGCGCTGGTGAGCGGAAACGCGGGCGCGGACGCGGGCGCTCCCGCTGACGCGACCAGCGCGGACGAAGCCGCGACGGCCGCCGTGGCGATGTCCTTCGGAAGCGGCTGACCGCACGAGAAGCACACCGATGCCTGCCCGGGCATCGCGAGCGTCGTCATGCTGCAGGCGGGGCAGCGCACCTCGACCGGTGCGCCCCCCGCTGATGCTAAAGGGTAGCCACCTCCTCCCGACTCGGGTTGTGGTGGTGACGCGACCTGCAGTGGTGGTGGTGCGGGGGCTGGAACGAACGGCGGCGGTGCAGCGTACGCCTGCGGAGCCGCGTCCTGAGGAGCAGCTCCGTAACCGCCGCCACCACCTGCCGCCGGCGGATAACCGCCGCCGCCGTAAGGCGGAGCGCCTCCACCTCCGTATCCACCGCCGCCACCATAAGGAGGCGAGCCGTACGGAGGCGGTCCGCCCGCGACGATCGGCTGGGGCGGAGGTGACCCCGAGCGCTTGCCCTTCCCACCACCGCCGCCGCCGCGCAGGAGCACGACGACGAGGAGCAGGATGACGACGACGATGCCCGCCGCGCCGAGGATGATCGGGAGGTTCAGCGGCTTCTTCGACGCCTTCAGCGTGATGACGGTCTCGGCCGACACCCCGCTCGCGCGCTTCGCCTTGTTGTCGTAGACGACGAGGCGCGTGATCATGTTGTCGCCCTCGCCCTCGAGGAGCTTCTCCTCGTCGGGCACGTTGAGCAGGACGAACGTGTCTCCCGCCTCGACGGCGCCGCCGCGCATGTTCTGGGCGACGAGCGTCTGGATCGCCTTCTTCGCGACCTCGGGATCGTTCTTGTTGACGTTCTGGTTCGGGTTCGTGCCCGCGGGGACGAAGTAGGCCTCTGCCCGGTTCTTGTCGCCGCCCCAGCAGAAGTCGCCGTAGACGCGGAACGTGCCTCCCGGATGCACCGGATTGGCCTCCGCCTCGGCCTTCGTCTGCGCCATGTTGATGTCGAGCGGCCACTCCGTCGGGTTCACGCCGATGGGGACGTCCTTGAAGGAGCCGTCCGGCTTCACCGCCGTCGGTCCCTGGAACACGAGGTTGAACGTCTGCTCGGCCGTCGACGCGAGGCACGAGAGCCGCCACTTGACGACCCACATCGCGTTGAAGCGCGACTTGACGAGCGACAGGATCGTCGTTGCCTTCGATACACCCTGGCCCGCGCGGACGATGTCGAAGAACCCGCCGATCTCGGGGTTCGAGATGTCCTGCATGAACTGCATGTCGTTCAGGGCGTAGATGTCGTTCGTGAAGCCCTTCGCGTTCGGGAAGTAGATCGAGATGACCGGCAGCGGTGTCTTCGGCGCGAGCGGGTTGTCCTCGGGGAAGCGGCCCTTGTTGAAGTACTGCTTCAGGCCCTCGGCGCTAATCGCGGCGCTCGCGGCGTCCTCGCGGCCGGAGCCGTTCGAGAGCAGCACCATTGCCTGGTGCATCGGGATGTTCTGGATCGAGCCCGTGTTGCCCAGGTCACCGAACGACTTGGTGATGTTCTTGATCTGGTTGAACAGCGGGCGCCCGCGCTGGTGCGACGGTGACGGGGACGGGTTCGCCTGCAAGATCGAGACGAGCTGCGCCTTCTGCGCCGCCGTCACCCACGCCGAGTTCGCGACGTAGGGGCTGATGCGGTCGTCGAAAATGATCAGCTTCGCGAGGTCGTTCGGACCGAGCGCGCTGATGATCTGGTTCGCCACCTCGCGCGCATCCGCGTACCGCGGGCCCATGAGGCTCGAGGCGTCGAGCGCGATCAGCCACGCGGTGCCGACGAGCGGGTCCTTCGTCGACGCACCCCACGTCGCCTTCGACACGAGCTTCGCCGGGTTCTCGCCGCCGTCGACACGCGTGAGAAGCTGCGCGCCGCTGTCGGGGAACTGGAACGCCTTCCACATGACGTTCTTCTGCTCGACGGCGTTCGAGATGCAGTCGAGCACGGCGTCGCCACGCTGCGAGCCGCAGCCCGCGTTCGTGACGACCTCGCTCATCGGTGTGAACTGCACGAGCTCGACGACCGTCGTGAGGACGGGTTGCCCGTCCTGGAGGCCGGCGCGCGGATCGATCCGGAGGATGTGCGCCTCCGGCAGCGCGAACGACGTCCGAGCGAAGAGCAGGATCACAAGGGCGGTGACCCATGCGAACAGGGACCCCAGGCCTGACCACTTGGAGAGTCTCACGCGCGCGAGACTACTACACAACGGGCGCAATGGCGCTGCGGCCGTTGCGCCCGTTCGTCGGGAAATCGCGCGGGGTGGTCAGCGACTAGACGCGACTGATGACCTTCACGATCGTCGTGAAGCCGCCGAAGCGGATCTTGTCGCCATCGCGGAGGTCGCGCTTCCCGTTGAAGCCGATGTGCTCCTCGTTGACGAACGTGCCGTTCGTGGAGCCGGTGTCCTCGATCTGGACCGTGCCCGAGACGCCGTCGACGACGATGGCGGCATGGCGCGACGAGATCGTCGCGTCCGAGAGCGGGATGTCGACCTGCTCGCCGGAGTTCGCGCGGCCGATCGTCTTGCGCCCTCCGTTGAGGGGCCAGAAGTCGCCCTGCGTGTTCGCCTGGTACGAGACGAGGAAGCCGCGAAGCGCGTTCGGCGGCAGGTTCGGCGGCGCGCCGACGGCCGGAGCAGCGGCAGCGTCCGGGCCCGCAGGAGCAGGACTTCCGGGGAAACCGCCATTTTGCGGCGGCGGGAAGCCAGGCTGGCCTCCGAAGCCTTGCTGCTGCGCAGGCGGCGGCGGCGCGCCGAAGCCCTGCTGCGGAGGAGGCGGCGGGGCATAACCACCACCGCCGAAGCCGCCCTGCTGCGGAGGCGGTGCGCCGAAGCCGCCGGGCTGCTGGCCGTAGCCGCCATACTGCGCGTTCGGATCTTGGTACGACTGGCCGTACTGCGCGTTCGGATCGGGGTACGGCTGGCCGTAGCCCGGATCACCGCCGAAGCCCTGCTGCGGAGGCGGAGCACCGAAGCCACCCGGACCTGCGGGCGCTCCGTATTGCTGCTGTCCGCCGAAGCCCTGCTGCGGAGGCGGAGCACCGAAGCCGGGCTGCGGAGGCTGCTGGCCATAACCGCCGCCGTATTGATCGTTCGCGAACGGCATCGCGTCGAGCGCGATGGGATGACCGTGCGGGCAGTAGCTCGCGCCGGGCGCGATGTCGTGGCCCATCTGGCAGCGCAGCGGCGCGCCCGGATGACCCGGCGGTGCACCGTAGGCACCCGGCGGTGGAGCACCGAAGCCACCCTGCTGCGGAGGCGGCTGGCCGAAGCCTCCTTGCTGGGGAGGAGGAGCGCCGAATCCCGCAGGCGCGCCCATCACGACGGGCGTACCGCAGATGTTGCAAAACTTGTCCGACGGTTGAGGGATCGCGCCGCACTGCGGACAGGGGTTCATCGTCGATGTCTCCGTGCACGCCGAGCACGTCGTGCGTGCGCGAGTGAGCATATCGGAGAAACGAAATAAAAAGGAACTGCGTCGACCGAACCGATCCCGCCGGAGAAAGCCCCCCGCCATCGGCCCGTCGTCGACTTGCGGCTGAGGTCGGTCGCCGCTCGGTGCTTATCGAAGCGAGGCGCTCGCCAGGAGGGCGGCTTCGATGACCTCGCGGACCGGGACCCGGTGCGTCCGTGCAGCCTGCTGGCATGCATCGAGCTCGGGCTTCCGCTGCGGAGGACCGAACGGGCCGCCGGCGATCTTGATCGGGATCGGGCCATAGGGCGTCGTGACGTTCTCGATCCTCCGCGGTCGCTCGACACGATCGACGGCGTAACGTCGGACGCCCAGCGTCGTCGATTCGCGGAGCATCACGCCCGCGATCTCGTCGGCGCGCGAGGCCTCGCACACCGCTCCGAGGAGCTGGCCGGGCCTCCCCTTCTTCATCGTGAGCGGCGCCGTCCACGCATCGAGCGCGCCGGCCTCGAGCAGCGACGTGATGCACGTCGCGAGCAGCTCGCCCGTCGCGTCGTCGAGGTTCGCCTCGAGCACGACGTGCGTTCCGCGCTCGCGCTTCTTCGTTTCGTCGGCCGGTTCGCCGAGCACGACGCGGAGGAGGTTCGGCCGATCCGGAAGATTCGCCGTGCCCGCGCCCCAGCCGGTGCGCTCGGGCCTCATCGCGGGCCAGCGCGCCGACTCGGTCGCGTGCGCGCCGACGATGGCGGCTCCGGTCGGGGTGACGAGCTCGAACGCGATCCCGCCGTCGTACGTCGGAAGCCCCTTCAAGCACTCGACCACCGCGGGTGCCGGCAGCGGAAGGATCCCGTGCCTGGCCTTCGTCCGCCCATGCCCCATCGGAAGCGGCGAGACGACGACGCGGGCTCCGAGATAGTCGAGCGCAGCCGCGCTCCCGACGACGTCGACGATCGCGTCCACTCCGCCGACTTCGTGGAAGTGCACCTCCTCGATCGGCATGCGGTGCACCCTCGCCTCCGACGCCGCGAGCCGCTCGAACGTCGCGATCGCCTTCGAGGCGATGCCCTCGGGCAGCTTCGCCTTCTCGATCATCTTCCGGATCGCGCCCCACGTCCGCTCCGGCTGCTTCGCGTCGAGGTGCACGTCGAACGCCGTCGCCACGATCCCGCTGCGCTCTCGCGTCCCGAAATGCAGATGGAACCCGGTGAGCTTCAGCCGCGCGACCGCGTCTTCGATCACCTCCTGGGGGACGCCAAGGTCGACGAGCGCCGCGATGACCATGTCCCCAGCCAGCCCCGACGGCGCATCGAAGAAGAGAATCTTCCCTTTCCCCGCCCCCCGCGGGAGCGTCGCCTGCCCCGGCGCGTGCGCATGCGCGTGCGAATGCGAGTGCCCCTCGTGCTCGTGCTCGTGCTCGTCATCGTGCGAGTGCGAGTGCGAGTGCGAGTGCGCGTGCGAGTGCGAATGCGCGTGCCCCTCTTCCTCATGCAACTCGTCGATCGAGTGCGAGTGGTCGTGCTCGT
The DNA here is from genome assembly GCA_023402175.1 of Pseudomonadota bacterium. Taxonomy (GTDB): domain Bacteria; phylum Myxococcota_A; class Polyangia; order Polyangiales; family Polyangiaceae; genus Labilithrix. The sequence continues at coordinate 36,867 of JAEXCN010000077.1, forward strand.
GCCCGTCATCGTGAGCATGCGCATGCGAATGCGCATGCGTGTGCGGATGCACGTGCGCCTTCCCGCCATGCGAATGCGGGTGGGCGTGCTCGTGGACATGCGCATGCCGGTGCGTCGCGGAAGCCGCCTTCGACCTCTTCAGCTGCCCCTTCGGCTTCGCCTTGCTCTTCCCCGCCTTCTTCTTGGCGCTGCCCACGTCAGCCCTTCTTCCGCAGCCGCATGATCCTCGCCGCCGCGAAGGCCGCGCCGAACCCGTTGTCGATGTTCACGACGGTGATCCCCGACGCGCAGCTCGTCAGCATCCCACAGAGCGCGGTCATCCCGCCCTGCGCCGCGCCGTAGCCGATCGAGGTCGGCACCGCGACCACCGGCACGTCGACGAGCCCGCCGACGACGCTCGCGAGCGCGCCTTCCATCCCGGCGATGACGATGATGACCGCCGCGTTCTCGAGCTGCGGCCGCTTGTGGAGCAGCCGGTGAATTCCGGCGACGCCGACGTCGAAGACGCGATCGAACGGGATGCCGAGCATGCGCATCGTCTCCGCGCACTCCTCGGCGACCGGCATGTCGCTCGTCCCGGCGCTGACGAGCGCCACCTTCGGCGCAACGGGGAGCTCGCCCGACGGATGCGGCGTCGGCGCTTGCTCGAGCGTGCACGTCCGCGCGATCGCGTTGTGCCGCACCGCAGGCATCTCCCGGAGAAGAGCCGCCGCCTTCGTGTCGTCGATCCGCGTCACGAGGACGTTCTGCCCGGTGCGGGCGAGCTCGCGCGCGATGTCGATGATCTGTTCGGCTGTCTTTCCGTCGCCGAGGATCACCTCGGGTACGCCCTGCCGGAGCGCGCGGTGGTGGTCCACCACCGCGAACCCGAGATCGGCAAACGGGAGCTGGCGCAGCTCCGCGACCGCGTCGGCTACCTGCATCCCTCCGCTCTGGACGCGGAGGAGCAACTCCCTCAAGCGAGCTTCGTCCACGCGACTCTCTTAGCCCAAGCTATAACTCTTGCGCCATGCCCTTGCCGCTTGCCCTTCCCATCGGTCTCTTGATTGGGATGAGCCTCGCCTGGCTGGCTCGTGTCGAGCTGGCGCGATCCGAGGTCCCTCTCGTGCTCGCGCGCCCGTTCCTCGTCGCGGCCGCGCTTGGCGCGATCGTCTATGCGCCGGTCGTCGCGTACTTCGTCGCCATGCACGGCGACTGGGCCTACCTCTACCTCGTCCGCTACAGCCGCATCCCTTCCGCGCTCGATCTCACGCTCGTCCTGGTCGCGGCCGCGCAGGTTCCGCTCGGATTCGCGCTCGCGAGCCCGTGGGCGATGGCGAAACGCGGCTCGGCCCTCCTCAAGATCGGCGCCGTCCTCGGAGTGCTCTTGCTCGCGGGCTGCATCGTCGCTTCGCGTAGGCTCGCCGTGAGCGCGTCGTACGCGCAATTCCACGGCGGGTTCGCCGTCATGCCGCTCGGCAAGACGCCGCTTGGTCGTGCTGTCCTCCTGAGCTGGGCGGCACTGCTCGCTGGCTACGGTTGGAGCGCACACGTCCTACGGGCCTCGCGTACGGCCTCTTAGCGGCGTGTGCTATGACATCCTCAGGATGTGGGTTCGCGGCGCGGCAATTCGTCCCGTGCCTCCGTACGCGGTGGTAGGACGCGACGTCCTCGATCACGTCGAGGAGGAGCTGGCCGACGGCGGTCTGGACGCGAAGTCGGAGCTCGATGACGCGTTCGAGCGCTTCGAGCGGACGCAGCCCGCGCTCGCGCAACACACGGCGGACATCCTGGCGCGGCCGCTCGACGAGACGGCGCTCGCGCTCGGATATTTCCTCACGATCGCCGTCTGGCTCGCGTTCGAGCGGGCGTTCGGCTCGCGACTCGCCGAGGTCTCGGAAGAAGGGCGCCAGGCAGCCGAAGCCGCGCTGGAGCTCGAAGAACAGCTCCGGGCGACGAACGCGCACGAGCCGCTCGAGCTCGAAGACGTGATGGCGATCGAGCAGCCGGGCATCCTCTCGTTCATCAACGAGCACGTCGACGCGGCGCTCGAGCCGCAGGACGGTGACACGCGCGAGGTCGACGTCGACGACGTCCACGTCGTCTACCGGAACGTGCTCGTGCAGACGCTCGCACTCTCGCATGCGGTGCTGTCGACCACCGGCGCACGCCCGCGCGAGATGCTGGCGTGACTGTCCGTCCCGCTGCCTGACCGACCGCCAGCCGAGCTCGACGGTCAGCGATGACAGAGGGCGCTGCCGGATCTAGCGTGCGCGCATGCAGACCGAAGCGATGGTGATGATGACCACGGGCGGGCCCGAGGTCCTCGAACGGAAGACGATCGAGCTCGCCGAGCCCGGAGCCCGCGAGGTCCGCATCCGCGTGCGGGCAGTCGCGCTCAATCACATCGACATCTGGGGCCGCCGGGGTCTGCCGCACTTCAAGTACGAGTTCCCGCATCGCCTCGGCGCCGACATCGCCGGCGAGGTCGAGGCGCTCGGACCGGGAGCGACCGGCGCGAAGGTCGGCGACAAGGTGCTGGTGAACCCGGGCCTGTCGTGCGGCGCGTGCGAGCGCTGCCTCCTCGGCGAGGACGTGTTCTGCCGGAGCTACCGCATCCTCGGCGAGAACACGCAAGGCGGGTATTCACGGCACATCGTCGTTCCGGACGCGAACCTCTTGCCGATGCCGCCCTCCCTCTCGTTCGAAGAAGCCTCGGCGATCCCGCTCTGCTTCCTCACGGCATGGCAGATGGTCGTGCGGAAGGGACAGGTCCGCGCCGGACAGACGGTGCTCGTCCAGGCCGCCGGCAGCGGTGTCTCGAGCGCGGCGATCCAGATCGCGAAGATGCACGGCGCGCGCGTCATCACGACGACCGGGACCGAGGAGAAGGCGAAGCACGCGCGCGAGCTCGGCGCCGACGAGGTCATCAATTACTCGACGCACGACTTCGTCGCGGAGACGAAGCGGCTCACGAACAAGAAAGGCGTCGACCTCGTCATCGAGCACGTCGGCGGCGAGGTCCTCGCGAAGAGCATCCTCGCGGCCGCGTGGGGCGGACGCATCGTCACGTGCGGCGCGACCACCGGATTCACGCCCCAGATCGATCTCCGCCACGTGTTCTTCCGCCAGGTCCAGATCATCGGCTCGACGATGGGCCCGAAGGGCGATCTGTTCGGCATCCTCCGTCACGTCGAGGAAGGAAAGCTCCGTCCGGTGGTCGATCGAGTGATGCCTCTGTGGGACGCCGCTCTTGCGCATCGCCTGCTCGAGGAGCGCAAGGTCTTCGGAAAGATCGTGCTCGCCGTCGATTGACGCGCAAGCACGCGAGTGAGGACTCGGGCTCGCATCTGCTGCCAGCGAGCAGCAGACGCGAAAGACGCCCGGTTCTTCCTTGCCTGATGCGGGCGATGTGCCACGTTGGCGAGCCATGCACATCCGAGCAGCTCTCGCTGCCGTCGTCGCGCTCGCAGCACTTCCCGCGCACGCAGACGATCGTTCTTCTGCCGCCGGCGCCTTCGCGCTCTCGCTCGACGGCGCCGAGAGCGGATTCGTGCGCTCGATGCCGGGGACGGACGGCACGAAGAAGACGCTCGTCATCTCCACCGAGCAACCGTCGGCTCCCCTCCTCGGCACCGTGCGCGCATTCCTCGACGGCAAGGCGTCGAAGAAGAGCATCGTCCTCTCCACGTCCGCGGTGATCCAGAAGGCCAGCGACGCGCGGCTCGTCGACGTGCGCCTTCCGAGCTACGCCGGCGGCGCGAACGACATCGCTCTCACGTTCGAGGTCGGCTCGACGTCGAGCAGCCCGTCGCTCCGCGCCGTGAGCGACAAGGCGAAGCCATCGGGGCTGAAGCTCGCCGGCTTCCGCCTCTCGATCGGCGATCTCCCGACGAGCGAGGCGACACGGCTCGATGCGGTCGCGGTGAAGAACAAGGAAGGCGCCGCGATCCCGGGCGCGTTCACGTTCGACGTCCCGTCGCGCGATGCGCCGCTCTATCTCGCGTGGACGAAGAAGCCGACCGCACGAGACGGCTCGATCGAATACGTGTCCGCGAGCGGTGAGCCCGTGCTCGCCGTCAAGCTCGGCGCCTGCACGCCGACGTCGGCGAAGATCGACGGCCCGGTCACGCACGTCGTCGTGCAGTGCGCGCGCGCCCGCGCGTCTTGATCGCGAAGAGCGCGTGCCCGATGCACTGTCACGGTACGCACCCATCGTGGCTCGGCGCGGCGACACGACGGAAGTGACCACCCGCGGGCAGCGCCCCCTCGCCGTTCACCGTGATGTCGCCGCTCGGCTCGTCGACGACGTCGCCTCGCGCGGCCGTGCGCGTGCCTTCCTTCGTCGGAAAGTGAACGCGCCACGTATCTCCGGAGAGCGCCATCGTCCCGACGAAGCAGTGTTGACGCGCGTAGTACGGACAGCGCTGGCCCGTTCCCGTGGGCGCGAGCATGCACGTCCAGAGATAGGCCTCTCCATTCGAATGGAGGTCGAGCTCGAGGTACGGCGGATCGTACGTCCGCCGGCCATCAGGCGCGTCGACGGAGAGGAGCTGCCACGTTCCCCACTCGCCTTCTTCCGGCACCGAGGGGAAGCCCGGCTCCTCCGCTTCGGAAGGAGAAGGCACGCTCGACGTAGTCGCGCCCGGCGCGTCGGCATCGACCTTTCCACCACACGCCCCGGCAGACGCCACGAGAAACACGAACGCAGCGCGGACAAGCACTCGCATCGATGACGACCTCGAGCATCCAATGGCCACTCGGCGAAAACCCGTCACGACCCCGACCATTGCGGCGTCTTTCGTGCGACCTATGTTGACCCGCCATGTCGAAGGCACGAGCACTTCTCCACGAGGACGACTGGAAGCGGCGCGCAGTATGGGTCGACGGCGCGGAGGGCGGATACTTCCGGCTCGAGACCGGCGACACCGGCGAGGTGCCCGTCCGCCTTTTCGTCACGCCGAAGCTCCTGACCGAGGCGGAGCCGACGCTCTATCGGCAGGTGGTAAACGCGACCCGCTTCCCGGGCGTGAAGCTCGTGTGCGTCACGCCGGACGTGCACTACGGCTACGGCGTCCCCGTCGGCTGCGTGATCCTCACCGATCGCGACGAGGGCTCGATCGCGATGGGCCCGGTCGGCTTCGACATCGGCTGCGGAATGATGAGCGCGCGGAGCAACGTGCCCGCCGAGCTCGCAACGCCGGATCGCAAGCTCGAGTTCAACCGCGAAGTCTCGCGTCGCGTGAACCTCGGCGCGGGTGGCAAGAGCGTGAAGCTCGGCAAGCTCTCCGAGAAGGAGCTCCAGGAGCTCGTTCGGGGCGGCGCCGAGTACTACGTCGACAAGTACGGTGCGAGCTTCGATCGGAGCCGCGCCGAGCGTCATCGCATCCCGGTCTCGGACGAGTGGGACATCCCGTGGGGCGGCAAGGGCTCGCCCGAGCGCGGGCTCGATCAGCTCGGCTCGCTCGGCGGCGGGAACCACTTCATCGAGCTGCAGCGCTGCGAGGAGACGGGCACGCTGTTCGTGCAGGTCCACACCGGCAGCCGCGGCTTCGGCCACGGCCTCGCGACGAACTACTTCCAGATGGCGAAGGACGAGCGACCCGGCGAGATCACCGATCTCGATCTCGGATACTTCACCCCCGAGTCGAAGCACTTCGACTCGTACCTGAACGCCGTCGCCGCCGGTGGCAACTACGCCATCCTCAATCGCCTCGTCATTTACGAGCAGATCGCCGACGCGTTTCGGAAGGTGTTCGAGGAGGATCTCGAGCTCGTCTACGAGATCAGCCACAACCTGGTGCAGGCCGAGGAGCACCCCCAATTCGGCAAGGTCTGGGTGCACCGCAAGGGCGCGACGCGCGCGCTCCCCGGCGGTCATCCTGCGCTCGCCGGGACGATCTGGGAGAAGAGCGGGCACCCCGTCCTCATCCCGGGGTCGAACCGCGACTACAGCTACATCCTCATGCCCGAGCCGGGTGCTCACAAGAGCGGCTACTCGGTGAATCACGGCGCAGGTCGTCGCCTCTCGCGCGGCGACGCGATGAGGCAGCTCGATCAGCGCAAGGTCGACGAGCAGTACCGGCGCGACGACATCCTCGTGAACCTCGACGGCCGCGTGCCGCTCGATGAGTCGGGCCAGTGCTACAAGAGCGCGGAGGAGGTCGTCTCCGCCGTCGTCGCTGCAGGGCTCGCACGTGTCGAGAGCACGCTCTGGCCGCTCGCATCGATCAAGGGAACGGAGGAAGGCGCCGCCCGCGACCGTCGCCGAAAGAACAAGGCGAAGGAGCGCTCACGCGATCGCGATCGCGACGCCGCGCGGAAGACGAAGGCTCACTACTGAGCGCACGCGATGCCGCGCTCAGCCTCGTCGCAACGATCGGGAAACGAGATGCGCATCACGCGGGAAACGATCTTCCCAACTGCGCATTGAGCAGTCCCCAATAAGGTTCATTTAGGGTGGTCGTAGGGTCACTTTAGGCAGCCCTCAGGGACACCTTAGGAACGCGCGCACGCCGGAGTTGGCAAGGTGAAGTCGTGCGCTTCACCTCGTCGACGAGAACATGGGCGGCAGCCCTTGCCGCGATCGCGATCGGCGGCGGCGTGGCGCTCGCGACGGGTCGCCGCGCGGAGGTCCGTCCGTCGGCGGCGGCCTCGGTCGAGCCGAGCGCGCCCCTTCCCGCCGACCTCGCGGCCACGGGTCTGTACGCCGATTGGGCGACGAAGACGATCGCCGCCGCGAACCGTCCGTTCTCTCCGCAGTACCCGCTCTGGACCGACGGCGCGAAGAAGCGGCGCTGGATCCAACTCCCGTCGGGCTCGGCGATCGACGCGTCGTCCGCCGACGCGTGGCAGTTTCCGATCGGCACGCGGCTCTGGAAGGAATTCGCGTTCGGCGGTCATCCCGTCGAGACGCGGTACATGGAGCGCACTGCTTCCGGATGGCGCTACGCGACGTACGTCTGGAGCGAGGACGGCGCCCACGCGACGCTCGCTCCATCGCGCGGCACGAAGACGAGCGCCGAGATCGCGCCCGGCAAGCACCACGACGTCCCGAGCGAGAGCGACTGCCGCGTGTGCCACGGAAACGGCACCGCGCCGGTGCTCGGCTTCTCCGCGCTCCAGCTGTCTGGCGATCGCGATCCGAATGCGCTTCATCACGAGCCGCTCGCGCAGGGCGAGCTCGACCTGCCTGCGCTCGTCCGCGAAGGATTGCTCCGAGGCCATCGCGGCTCGACGTCGCCGCGGATCGCCGCGCGGACGCCGACGGAGCGCGCTGCGCTCGGCTACTTGCACGCCAACTGCGGCGGATGCCATCGGCAGGACGGCGCGCTCGCGTCGCTCAATATGGTGCTCGCTTCCTCGAGCGAGCCGCACGGAGAGCTCGCGCACGAGGCGGTCTTCACGACGACGCTCGATCAGGCGAGCCGCGTGACGCCGACACGGATGCGCATCGCGCCCGGCGCGCCGGATAGGAGCGTCGTCGTCGAGCGCATGCGCTCGCGAACGCCCGCCACGCAGATGCCGCCGCTCGGAACGCAGCTCGTCGACGACGAGGCCGTCCGCCTCGTCTCGGCGTGGATCGAACAGCTCGGACACTGAACTTCGGAACGAAACCACCAAGGAGAAGACACATGAAGAGCTCGATGAAGATGTTGCCCGCGCTGCTCGCCCTTGCGGCGATCGCGCCTGCCTGCGAGAGCAAGAAGACGGACGCCACGACGGGCGATGCGCCTGCCGCCGCGAGCGCGCAAGCGATCACGCCGAAGCGCGACGCGAAGAGCGAGATCGACCACGGAAAGTTCATCGTCAGCACGGCGGGCTGCCATGACTGCCACACGCCACTGGCGATGGGCCCGAACGGCCCGGCGCCGGACATGTCGCGCGCGCTCTCCGGTCATCCGGCGGCGCTGCAGATGCCTCCCGCCCCGACGCTCCCGCCTGGCCCGTGGCTCGTCACCGTCTCGGCGACGAACACCGCGTGGTCAGGACCGTGGGGAGTGTCGTTCACGGCGAACCTCACGCCGGACAAGGAGACGGGTCTCGGCACCTGGACGCGTCAGAACTTCATCGACACGGTCCGGAACGGACGCCACATGGGCGCTGGCCGGCCGCTCCTTCCGCCGATGCCGATCGCGCCCTTCTCGAACTTCAGCGACGAAGATCTCGGCGCCGTGTTCGCGTACCTGCAGACGATCCCCGCGATCTCGAACAAGGTCCCCGCGCCGCTCCCGCCGCCGCAGGCCGCTGCGCCGGTCGAAGCGCCCAAGAAGGTGTCCAACAAATGATGCGCGTGGACCTCTTCGCGACGATCCACAAAGCCCTCCGCTCGGTGCTCTTCGAGACGGTGATGGAAGCCGGGCGGGTCGATCTCGCGTCGGACCAGGCGGTCGACGCGCTCGCCGAGCTCGTCGAACGGATGTTCGGCTTCCTTCACGAGCATGCCCAGCACGAGGACGCCGAGGTCCTCCCGCTCGTCCGACGCGTCGAGCCGCGCATTGCCGAGGAGCTCTCCGCGGAACATCTGGAGCTCGAGGCGACGCAGAACGAGATCTGTCGGACGATGCGCACCCTCGCGATGACCGTCGCCGCGGATCGCGGCCCGAGCGGCAAAGAGCTGCTGCGGCTGCTCAACGTGCTCACCGCCAAGCACCTCATGCACATGGATCGAGAGGAGACGTTGGGAAACGCCGTGCTCTGGGGAGGCTACGGCGATCCCGAGCTCCACGCGATCCGGGCTCGGATCGAGGCGCGCATCAAGCCCGAGCGTAACAAGGAGTGGGGGGCGATCATCGCCCCGGTGCTCGATCCGAAAGAGAGGGCGCTCATGGCGGTCCACGAGCCAGTCGAGGTACAATCGTCAGACCGTGGGGTGGTTTCCTCCCTTACCTGACGACCTGGTGACCTTCTTCCATGGCGGCCAATCGCTGCTCATGGGCACGTGTAGCCCGGATCTCGTGCCGGAGTCCGTCCGCGCTGCCGGCCTCCGCGTCTTGCCGGGCGCGTGTCACCTCACGGTGCTGATGCCGAAGGCGACGGGGGAGATCGCGCTCGCGAACCTTCGAGCCAACGGCCGGCTCGCCGTCACCGTATCCGAGCTCGAGACGCACCGGACCGTGCAGGTCAAAGGGAGGACGCTCGACATCCGCGATGGCGACGACGCGGATCGCGAGCTCGCGATCCGCTACGGCGCGGCGTTCCGCGCCGCGCTCGCCTATGTCGGCATCCCCGAGGTCGTCTCGCGCGGCCTCACCGTGTGGCCTGCCTGGGCGATCGATCTCGAGATCGCCCAGGTCTTCGTCCAGACGCCCGGCCCCGTCGCGGGCGTCCGCATGCCGCTCCCGGACGGCGCGGGAAGCGTATGACGGCGATCCGTCTCGCCGATCTCGATCGCTGCTTCCACGGGATCGTTCCCGGCGTGATCGCCACGGCCGATCGCGACGGCGTGCCGAACGTCAGCTACCTCTCGCAGGTCTATCTCATCGACGAGCGGCACGTCGGGCTGTCGTGCCAGTTCTTCAACAAGACGCGGCAGAACCTCGACGAGAATCCTCACGCGACCATCGAGCTCTACGATCCGATGACGTTCGAGGCGTACCGCATGCGCCTCCGCTTCCTTCGCTCGGAGAGCTCGGGCCCCCTCTTCGACATGATGGCCGCGCGTATCCTCGCGATCGCCTCGCACTGCGGGATGGCGGGCATCTTCAAGCTGCGCTCCGCGGATGTCTTGGAGGTCGAGTCGATCGAGAAGAAGGAGGGCTACATCACGGTCCTTCCCGAAGAGCCGCACGTCGAGCGCACGTTCCCCGACGCTCCGCTCACCGAGGTGCGCGGCCTGCAGCTCGTCTCGGACCGCGTCATGCGCGCGCCCGATCTCGACTCGCTGCTCACCGGCGCGCTCGCGGCGCTCGACGAGGTCTTCGGGTTCTCCCACGGGATGATCCTCATGCCCGGGGACGACGGCCGGCACCTCGTCGCGGTGGCGAGCCACGGCTACGGAGAGGAAGGGATCGGCGCAGAGGTCCGCCTCGGCGACGGTCTGATCGGCACCGTCGCCGAGACGCGGCGGCTCTTGCGGATCTCCTCGGTCACGTCCGAGCTCCGCTACCACCGCGCGATCCGCGATCAGTACGAGCAAAGCGCCGGACAGGCCGGGCTCGCCGCCGAGATCCCGCTGCCTGGTCTCCCCGACGCGAAGAGCCAGATGGCGATCCCGCTCGTCGTCCAGGACCGCCTCATCGGAGTGCTCGCGCTCGAGTGCCGCGACACGCTCACGTTCGCGCAGTGGCACGAGGCCTTCTTGCAGGTGCTCGCCAATCAGATCGCGAGCGGCATCGATCGCATGTCGAGCCGCGAGGACAGCGATGTGCCCGCGCCGGCGCCGCCGGCCCGTGCCGTCACGACGCCGCCGACGAAGCAGCGTCGGAGCTTTTGCTACTACAAGAACGACGACTGCGTGTTCGTCGACGGCGAGTACCTCATCCGGAACATTCCCGGGAAGATCCTCTGGAAGATCTTGCGCGCGCACCAGTCGGAGCGACGCGCGGAGTTCTCCAACCGCGAGCTACGCCTCGATCCGACGCTCGGTTTGCCCGCCCTCAAGGACAACCTCGAGAGCAGGCTCATCCTGCTGCGCAAGCGCCTCGAGCAGAAGTGCCCCGACATCCGCATCGTGCCGACGAAGCGAGGTCGGTTCGCGCTGTCGCTCGAGTCCGAGATCGAGCTCGTCGAGCGCGAGACAGCCTGAATCGTGCCGTAGACGGAACGCGCGTCATGCGTCACCCGTGACGCCGTGACGTCACCGACGCAACGAAGGCGCCGTGCTCTCCTCGCGCGGCGCCCTCGTCGGTCAGGTCATGGGACGGATGGTCGGGGAACTACCTCGTCACGGGCACGAGAACGTCCCGTTCAACTTGTTCTCGGTAGCGTTGTAGCTCTGCCCCGTGGCGTCGCCGTAGACGATGTTCGACGTGTTCGGGTCGACGCGAAGACACCAGATGGCGATGTCCGAGCGTGCCTCGCCCGTCGCCGGATCGAAGTCGAGCGGGCCCGACGTGCCGTTCAGGTCGACCGCGCTGCCGTTCGTGAGCTCTGCGAACCCGGCCGCGAGACGTGCCGGACCGACATCGATCTTCGCAGTTCCGCCGACGAGCTTCGCGAGGTTCTTGGCGATGTTGACGCCCGTGATCGGGTTCGAGCCGTTCGCCGCGATGCCGTACGCGATCATGTACGTCGCGTCGTACGCGCCGGCCATTCCGAAGATGAGCGTCGGGTTGTCCGGGAACGCCGCGGAGTAGCGGATGTTGAAGAACGACTGCGCAAGCGGCGTGACGACGCCAGGCACCGTTCCGCGAACCCGTGCGATGAACTCGGGCTTGCCCTTCGCATAGTTCGTGAGATCGGCCGTACGAATACCATCCGGGAGGAGCCAGCGCGGCTTCGGCGTCGGGTTCGTGGCCTCGTAGGGGATGAGGATGTCCGAAACCGCCTCGGCCGTACCAGTGAGGATGATCGTATCCGGCTTGAGCGCCTGCAGCGCAGTGACGGCGGCGGCCATCGTGTTCGAGACCGGGCAATCAGCGGTGCCGACGGTCGCCGTCGCGGGCGGGTTGTAGCACCTGAATTCAGCCAGCCCGGCGTTCGCCGCATCTGCGTGTGGCTTGCCATTGACGATCAGGCTGCCCTGGAGCGCTTGATGCACTCCGACCCCGTAGGCGTCGCTCTTGCTGATGACCGCGACCTTCGCATTGGTCGGGCCACCCGCGGCCGCCTTCGCCGCGGCCTCCAACTCGACGTAGACGCTCCGCATCGCCTCGCTCTGGATCACGTCCGAGGGGGACGTCCGCCAGAGGAGGCGCGTACCATCCTGGGTCGCGCCTTCGAGCGTCGTGATGCGTGCTGCCGTCGCGCTCGGCGAGATCAGCAGCGTCTTGCCCGGAAGCGTGACCGAGCTCGTGTGGATGGTGTCGCCGCTGAAGTTCGCGCCGATGATCGCCTGCACTCCGAGGTCGTTCACCAGGTGCGAGGCGCCTCCCTTGATGTCCACTTCCTCGTTCTCGTCACACGCGACGAGAGCCATTTTGCGCGGCGCTTCGCAGACGTCGGCGGAGGGGATGCCGCGTGCGTTGATCTCACGCAGCGCGAGGTCGATGCTGCTCCGAATCGGACCGCCTTCGTTGGCGCTCGGACCGTTGATCGGAGCGACCGAGCCGATGATGATGGTGCGGTCGTCATCGACGTCGCCGATGACGATCGGGCAGTACTGCGACTTGAGCTTCACGCATGTGTCGTTGCGACAGATCGCGGGCTCCCCGAGCGTCGCGGTGCATTTGGTGTTCGTGCACTCACGCGCCGGCGCTGGGCCGGCGTCCGGGCATTGATTCGGTGTCGTTGAATCGAGTCCTGCCTCGGGCGTCGTCACAGGCGCCGCCGGCGGCGGCGGATCATCGTCACCACACGCGACGAGAACACCAAGGAAGACCAGGGCAGGCCCCGCAACGAGGCTGGCCGTCACACGACGTAGAGCAATCGATCGCATTGTCCCTCCCGCGAAAGCACGAGAATGGAAGCGTCGCTCGACTTTCATGCGACAGCAAGCCCCATCGACCGGATCCCCTGCGCGCCAGTCGCCGGTCGATCTAAGTGCACAATCTCCCTCGACTCCTCGCCCGGCAAGATGCCTTTGGGCGGAGCGGTCCTCCGGCTCGTCACGCCTCACGCCTCAGGCCTCACGCCGCCTTGCGCAGGACCTCGAGCGCCTGCGCGTGGATGCGCGCGTCGCCGGCGGCGATGACCCGGCCGCCGTTTTGCGCATCGCCGCCGTCCCACGACGTGACGAGCCCTCCGGCCCCCTCGATGATCGGGATGAGCGCCTGGATGTCCCACGGCTTCAGTGACGCTTCGATCACGAGATCGATGAAGCCCGTCGCGAGCAGGGCATACGCGTAGCAATCACCGCCGTAGCGGGTCATCTTCGCGCGGCCGCCGATCTCCTGGAACGCGTCGGCCTCCTCTTTCGTGAAGTACGACGTCGGATGCGTCGTCGTCACGACGGCGTCGCGGAGGTCGGCGCACGCGCGCGTCCGGATCTTCGTCGTCTTCGCGGGCGTGACGAGCTCGGCGCCGCCCGCGTGCCCGATCCAACGCTCGCGCGTGACCGGCTGATCGAGCACGCCGAGGATGGGGCGCTTTCCGTCGTTGAGCGCGATGAGCGTCCCCCATTGAGGCATTCCGCAGATGAACGCACGCGTTCCGTCGATCGGATCGAGGACCCACGTGAGCGGATCCGTGCCGGGCTCGTGCCCGTGCTCCTCGCCGAGGATGCCGTGCCCGGGATACGTCTCCTTGATGAGGCGCCGGAGGACCGTCTCGCCTTCACGGTCGGCCTCGGTGACCGGATCGAACCCGGCTCGCCCCGTCCCCTTGTCGGTGACGTCGAGGACGGCGCGGAACCACGGGCGGATGGCGTCGCCGGAGGCGTCGGCGAGGCGGTGCGCGAAGCGGGCGAGCTCTTCGATGGAGACCGTCATCGCGGCGACCATACCGCCTCGGCGCCGCGACCAGAACGGCATCGGCCAGAACGGCATCGGGAAACCCGCGCGGTCGAGCGTCCGACCCGAGCTCGAGGGGAGCGCGAGCGGCCGGGACCGAAAAAGCGTTTATCAATCGGCGTTCTTGGGGTAACTAGCGGCATCATGCAGCGCGGCTCGGCAGAGATTTTCCTTGGAGTGGGGCTGATCATCCTCGGGATCCTCGCCCTCAAGCTGACCGATTACGATTACTGGTGGGCGGCCATCGCGCTCGGCGCCGTGATCGGCTCGAAGGGCGGCATCTCGATCTCGGAACGCGCCCGCGTCTAGGCGCCTGCGATCGACTAGCCCGCACGTGCGCGGGAATGATCGGGCTCGGCGCCGGGTTCAGGCTGCCGCGACGTGTGTACGGCTCCACGACCTGCGTGGACGCTGAAGAAATCACGCGATTCGTGGTAGGAACCGCACGATGCTAGACGCCCGTGAGCTCAACGAGATCGTCGCGCGCGAGAGCGCGTTCGTAGACCGCATCCAGAGCGAGGTCGCGAAGGTCATCGTCGGCCAGACGTACATGATCGAGCGCGTGCTCATCGGCCTGCTCACCGGCGGGCACGTGCTGCTCGAAGGCGTCCCCGGCCTCGCGAAGACGCTCACCGTCCGCACCCTCTGCGACGCGATCAGCGCGAAGTTCGCCCGCATCCAGTTCACGCCCGACCTGCTCCCGGCCGACGTGATCGGCACGGTCATCTACAACCAGCAGAAGGGCGAGTTCACCTCGAAGCTCGGTCCGGTCTTCGCCAACCTCGTCCTCGCCGACGAGATCAACCGCGCGCCGGCGAAGGTCCAGAGCGCGCTGCTCGAGGCGATGCAGGAGCGGCAGGTCACGATCGGCGACAAGACGTATCCCCTGCCACAGCCGTTCATCGTCATGGCGACGCAGAACCCGATCGAGCAGGAAGGCACGTACCCGCTGCCCGAAGCGCAAGTCGATCGCTTCATGCTCATGTGCAAGGTCGGCTATCCGACGCGCGAGGACGAGCGGAAGATCATGGACCGCATGACGGGGATGATCCCGCTCGCGGCGCAGCCCGTCGTCACGCCGACGGAGCTCCTCGAGGCACGGAAGATCATCGGCCAGATCTACGTCGCCGACAAAGTGAAGGACTACATCGTCGATGTCGTGTTCGCGACGCGCGAGCCGCAGAAACACGGCCTCAAGGACCTCGCGCCGCTCATCGAGTTCGGCGCGTCGCCGCGCGCGTCGATCGCGCTGAACCTCGCCGCGCGCGCGCACGCCTTCCTCCGCCACCGCGGCTACGTGACGCCGGAGGACGTGAAGGCGGTCGGGCCGGACGTGCTTCGCCACCGCGTCGTGCTCACGTACGAAGCGGACGCGGAGGAGGTCACGTCCGAGCAGGTCGTCCGCCGCGTCTTCGAGGTCGTCGAGGTCCCCTGATCGCGGGGCGGGATCGACCGATGCCGCGTCTCTCTTCCTGGAGCCTGTGATGATTCCCCGGGAGATCCTCGCCGCGCTGCGCACGATCGAGATCCACACGGCGCGGCTCGCCAACGAGCAGCTCTCGGGTACGTACAAGTCGAGCTTCAAGGGCCAGGGCCTCGCCTTCCGCGAGGTGCGTCCCTACCAGGCCGGCGACGACGTCCGCACGATCGACTGGAACGTCTCGGCGCGCATGCACGAAGCCTTCGTGAAGGTCTTCACGGAGGAGCGCGAGATGACGGTGATGCTCGCCGTCGATCTGTCGGCGAGTGAGCGCTTCGGCACGCAGCGCGCACCGAAGGCCCGTGTCGCGTCCGAGGTCGCGGCGCTCCTCGCCTTCAGCGCGATCCGGAACAACGACCGCGTCGGCCTCATTCTGTCGACGAGCAAGGTCGAGCGCATCGTCCCGCCGAAAAAGGGCGAGAAGCACGTGATGCGCGTCGTGCGCGAGATCCTCGGCTTCGAAGCGCCGCAGGCGGCAGGCGCGCGGTCGCTCGAGACGCGCGTGACGAAGAAGAATGCCGATCGCGCGATCCGCGCGCTCGGCGAACGCGAAGGTCGCATGAGCCGGATCACGCCGTCGCCGTACCCGGAGCTCGGCGCCGCGACCGATCTGAAGTCGACGCTCGAAGCGCTCGCCCACGTCGCTCGCCGACGGAGCGTTGCGTTCGTCGTCTCGGACTTCTTCACGGCCGGCTACGAGCGCGCGCTGTCGCTCGCGAGCGCGAAACACGACGTCATCCCCGTGGTGCTGATCGACAAGCGCGACTTCGAGCTTCCCGACGTCGGGCTCGCGACGTTCGAGGACCTCGAGAGCGGCGAGATGGTCGTCGTCGACACGTCCGACGCGAACGTACGAGCGCACTTCAAGCGCGAGATGAACCGCATCCGCGACGCCCGCCGGCAGCTCTTCTTCAAGCTCGGCCTCGACTCCGTCGAGATCGACACGGGCGGCTCGTTCGTTCGTCCGATTCGAGACCTGTTCGCGCGCCGCGCGCGAAGGATCGGGATGCGATGAAGGCGGCGGGGAGGTCGTTCGCATTCGGGCTCTTCGGTCTGATCGTGACCGCCGCGCTGCTCCTCGGCGGATCGCGGACGTCGCTCGCGCAGGGGCCCACCCCTCCCGCGGCGCCGCCCGCACCTGCGTCCGACGCCGGCGCCGGTGATTCGACGTACGGCTGCGTCGAGAGCGTTCCGAAAGGAGCGCAGCGGCCGACCGTCATCGACACGTTCCCGAACCGCGGCACGAGCGGCTGGGCGGCGACGCTGTCGATCACCGTGCGGCACGGCAAGGGCGAGCGCGTCCTTCCGTCGGGGCTCGATCTGTCGAGCGCGGTGGAGGCGAAGAAGGTCCTCAAGCAAGCCGGGTTCGTCATCCCGGATCAGGATGGCGGCGCCGGCGCGCAGATCTGGACCGAGCCGGAGGACGCGGACAAATCCGGTGCGACGACGCATCTCGAGCTCCCCGTCGTGCTTCTACCGCCGAACCCGGGACGCAACATGATGATGCTCCCGCCGCTGCCGGTCGCCGTCGCGCGCGCGAACGGCGAGATCGCGACGGTGTGCACGCACGTCCATCCCGTGATGGTCGACGACCCGATCGCGAGCACGCCGGACGCGATGCCGAAGGAGAACCCCGCCGGCATCCCGCAGCGCGAGGAGTGGACGGCGCTGAAGAAGGCGCTCGGATGGGCCGCGCTCGGTCTCGTCGTCGGTGCCATCCTCGCGCTCTTGATCTGGCGGAAGCTCAATCAGCCGAAGCCGATACCTCCTCCTCCGCCGCCGCGTCCCCCGTGGGAGGTCGCGCTCGACGAGCTCGACGAGGTCCGTCATGCGGGGCTCCTCGAGGTGCATCGTTACGGCGAGTACTTCGACCGCACGAGCGACGCGCTCCGCCGCTACCTCGGCGCGCGATTCGGCTTCGATGGTCTCGAGTCGACGACGGACGAGATCCTCGCCGCGCTCCGGAAGCAGGGCGGAGGGTTCATTCGCTTCGATGCGCCGACGACGAGCTCGGACGGCGCTCCGCGCCCGAGCTTCACTCCGGCACCCGGGATCTCGTTCGAGCGCATCGCGACCTTCCTTCGCGAATGCGACCTCGTGAAGTTCGCGAACCTCACGCCGACGCCGGAGCAGTGCGCGACGTCGATCACGACGGGCGAAGCGATCGTCCGCTCGACGATGCCGAATTCGATGCTTGCGGCCTCGGTCGACCTCCCCGCGCCGGAGGTCGATCCGGTCGCGGCCGCCCAGCTGCGCGCGCCGTTCACGCCGCCCGCCCCGGAGCCGCCGAAGCGCGAGCGTTCTCCGTACGAGCCGCCGGATCCGGACGAGCAGCCCGTCGCGAACGTCTCGCCGGCAGGCGGTGCGCACGACGAGATCGCTTCGTCGGGAGTCGATCGTGACGACGGCACGCGCCGCGAGCCGCCGGAGGGAGGCTCGTCGTGACGCGCGCCGGCCGCACGATTGCCGTCGTCCTCGGGACGCTGCTCCTCATCGTCGGAGCGCTGCTCTACCCGATCTTCATGCGCGGCGACGCATGGCTCTCCGCCGTGTGGACCGTGCCGGTGCTCGCATGGCTTCCGCGCGACGCACGGCTGCCCGTGCTTGCTGGAGGCGCGGTCGTCCTCGCGGCGCTCGTCGTCTGGCGGATGACGCTCGCTGCCGACACCCGCACGCCACGCATGCGCATCGCGGCGATCGCGCCGCTCCTCAGCGGTCCGCGTGGCTTCCGCACGCGCCTTCGTGACGTGCCCGGAATGCTCCGCGGCGCAGCGCTCGTGCTCGCGATCCTCGCGCTCGGTCGTCCGCAGAACGTTCTTCGCGGAGAGAACGCCGACGAGAAGGGCATCGACATGGTCGTCGTGCTCGACCTGTCGGGATCGATGCGCGCGCTCATGGAAGCGGAGACGGCGGAGCAGACGCGAACGCCGCGAGCGCCGGCGCAGCGGCTGACGCGTCTCGAGACCGCGAAGGAGGTCATCCTCGACTTCGTCTCGCGTCGAAAGAACGACCGCATCGGCGTCGTCGTCTTCGGACGCACGGCGTACATCCTCTCTCCGCCGACGCTCGACAAGTCGCTCCTGTCGACACTCGTGAGCAAGATGGAGCTCGGGCTCATCGACGGAAACGGCACCGCGATCGGCGACGCCGTCGGCACGGCCGTCGCTCGGCTCCGCCGCTCCACCGCACGCTCGAAGGCGATCATCCTGCTCACCGACGGAGACTCGAACGCAGGCTCGATCGCGCCCGACTACGCCGCGCATCTCGCGCAGGCACAGGGCGTGAAGGTCTTCACCGTGCAGATCGGAAACGGTGACGACGTCGACGTGCAGGACGGCGTCGATCTGTTCGGCCAGCCGAAGTTCGTGCGCGAGCACTTCCCGGTGAACCCCGAGCTGCTGAAGCGCATCGCGAGCACGACCGGTGGCGATGCGTTCATCGCGACGGACAAGAAGGGCCTCGAGCAGAGCATGCACGCGATCCTCGACAAGCTCGAGAAGACGCGGTTCGAGGCGCAAGCCGCGACGATGGAGGACCTGTTCGGGTTCCTCCTTCTCCCCGCCGTCGCGCTGATCGCGCTCGAGGCGCTCGTTCGACTGCTGATCGTGCGGAGGTTCCCGTGAGATTTGCCTACGACCTCACGTCGATGCCGTACCTGCTCGTGGCGCTCGGCTGCGGGCTGCTCGTCGCGCTCTTCGCGGCGTCGCTCGTGCTCGCGTCGATCCGTCGCGGCCGTGCGACGAAGGTGTTCGGCGATCCGAAGCTCGTGATGCGGCTCGAGACGTTCGATGCCTCCGGTCGCCGCGCGCTCAAGGGCGTGCTCCTCGTGATCGCCGTGGCCTCGGCGTTCCTCGCGCTCGCGCGGCCGCAGTGGGGACGCGGCACGAAGCTCGTGCCCGCAACCAACCTCGACGTGGTGATCGTGCTCGATTACTCCAAGAGCATGTACGCGCGCGACGTCGCTCCGAGCCGGATCGCCCGCGCGAAGGCGGAGATCTCGAAGCTCGTTCGCGAGCTGCCGGGCGCACGCTTCGGGGCCGTCGCCTTCGCCGGTGAGCCGATGAGCTTCCCGCTCACGAGCGACTCGGCGGCGATCAGCCAATTCTTCCGTCAGCTCGAGCCGAACGACATGCCCGTCGGCGGGACGGCGATCGCACGCGCGCTCGAGCGTGCGCGCGAAGTGCTCGCGCGCGATCCGAAGTCGAAGGACCACGTGCGCGTCATCGTCCTCGTGACGGACGGTGAAGACCTCGAGGGCGATCCGGTGGGTGTCGCCAAGCAGGCCGCCGAGGAGAAGACGCGCATCGACGTCGTGCAGATCGGCGGACGTGCGCCGGAGCCGATCCCCGAGGTCGGCCCGGATGGGAGGGTGATGGGCTTCCGCAAGGACGACGAGGGAAAGACGCTCACGACGGAGCTCTCGGCCGAGGGCGAAGCGCAGCTCGCCGACATCGCGAAGGCGAGCGGCGGAGCGATCGTTCGCGCCGAGAGGGGTGAGACCGGCATCGACGAGGTCGCCCGCGCGCTGAAGAAGATGATGCGCGAGGAGCTCGCCGAACGCGTCGAGACCGCATTCGACGAAGAGTACATGTGGCCGCTCGGGCTCGCGCTCGTCCTCCTCGCCATCGAAGGGCTCGTGCCGGAGGCGCCGCTGCCGAAGATCTCCTTCGGCCTCGTGGGCGCGCTCCCGCCCGGGGTCAGCATGCGGCCCGGCGGCGGACGAGACGGTGGGAAGAAGAAGGACAAGAAGGGCAAGAGAGGCGACCGCGCCGACAAGAAGAAAGTGAGGGCGGCATGAGCGCGCGATCTCGTGCTCGCTCGAAAGGCTTCCGCCGCCTCTCGTTCGTCGCGATCGCCGGCGCGCTCTTCGTTGCGGCGTGCGGCTGGGATCCTTCGCGGCCGTTCGACCGAGAGGCGCCTCAGGTGAACGAGGCGCTCCGATACTACGACGCTGGCGAGGCAGGCCCTGCTGCGGACCTGCTCCAGGACTATCTCACGACGGGCGCGTGCTCCGAAGGCAACATCGGCACACCGCTCCGCGTCCGCGAGCGACCGAACGGCACGTTCGATCTCGGGCTCGCGATGTTCAAGATCGCCGAGCAGTACGGACACCGCTTCGGCGACGAGGAGAACGACGCGGGCTTCCTCGATCCGAACATCAAGGGAATGCGCGCGACCCAGGTCGACTGCGCGCTTCGACTCGTTCGCGCGATCGCCGACGATTCTGTGCAGGCCGTGTCTCTCCGGGCGCGCGCGCGTTACCTCGAAGGCAATCTCCTGTTCTTGACCGCGGACTACAAGGAGGCGGTCACCGCGTACGACAAGGCGCTCGAGCTCGTGCCCGGGATGGGTGATGCCGGCCCGATCGGCACGAACGTCGATGCGGGCAAGGTGTCGTACGCGGCCGACTCCGTCGGACGCGACGCTGCGTGGAATCGCGCCGTCGCACTCCGGCGCATCGAGGACAAGAAGGACGCCGGGTCCGATGCGTCTCCGCCCGACGCCGGAAATGACGGCGGCAGCAACGACCAGAACGAGCCCGACGGCGGCGGCAACGACCAGAACAAGGACGCCGGCAGCGGCGACGACGACAAGGACGCCGGCAACGACTCCGGCGGCGGCAACGACGATCAGAAGGACGCCGGCAAGAACTCCGGCGGCGACGAACAGAACAAGCCGCCGCCGAAGCAGGATCCGAAGGACGACCCGAAGGAGCCTCCGCCCCCGTCGCGGCAGAGCCAGGACGATCGCATCCTCGATCAGCTCGAGAACGCACCGACCGTGCAGCAGGAGGCGGCGAAGAAGCACGCCCGGACGCGCAGAGTGCGGGGGATGGCCGATAAATGATCGCGTCGAGCGTCGCGCGGCTGTTCGGGATCGCCCTCGCGATATTCCTCGCGCTGGTCGCCTGGAGCGCGCCCGCGCTCGCTCAGGGAATCGATCTCACCGGCAACGTCGATGCGACCGAGATCGAGCTCGGCGACACCGTCACGTACACGCTCGAGGCGAGCTCGGCGAACGAGGCTCCGTTCGATCCACGGCTTTCGCCTCCAGCCGGCTTCGCGATCGTCAACAGCGGCGCGTCTCCGACGCACATGGTGTCGATCATCAACGGGCAGCGCAGCGAGAAGCACGGCCTCACCGCGCAGTGGCAACTGCGGTCCGATCGGCTCGGCACCTTCACGATCGGCCCCGCGAGCGTCGCGTTCGGTGGTGGACGGCGGAACGGGCCTGCTGTGCGCGTGACCGTCGTCGCGCCCGGCACCGGCAAGCCCAAGCCGCGGAGGCCCGGCCGGCCGTCCCCGTTCGATCCTTTCGGCGGCGTCTCGCCGTTCGATCCGTTCAAGGGGATCTTCCCCGGCATCGACGACGACACCGCGCCGCCGGATCCGTTCGGCGGGCTCAACGCCGATCCGAAGCTCGCGCTCGACAGCGCGCGCGGTCCGATCGCGTTCCTCCACGCGACGATCGACAAGACCCGCGCCGTGGTCGGCGAGCAAGTGACGCTCACGGTCTACCTCTACGAGGACATCCGCGCGCGGCAGGGACGACCTTCCGATGTCCACGAGGCGACCGCGACGGACTTCGTGAAGCGCTCGCTCCTGCAGGACGAGACGCGCGCCGTCAGCGTCGGTATCGCGATGGTCGGAGGACGGCCGTGGAGCGTGAAGCTCGTTCGCAAGAACGCGCTGTTCCCCCTCAAGACGGGCCGCCTGATGATCGGACCGATGTCGCTCACGCTCCCGCAGGCCCGCGTCGGCTTGCGCGAGAGCGAGACGCTCTACGTCGATGTCACCGAGCCGCCGGTCGCGAACCGTCCTGCCGGCTACCAGATCGGCGACACCGGTGAGTTCTCGCTCTCCGCGACGACGACGCCGACGTCGATCGAGCAACACGGCGCCGTCGGGGTCACCGTCGAGCTGCGCGGCAACGGCAACATGCCGTCGACGCTGCCGACGCCGGAGATCGCGGGTGTCGAGTGGCTCGAGCCGCAGACGCGCGACAGCCTCGGGCCAGTGTCGAGCGAGAAGTTCGGCGGCACGAGGACGTTCTCGTACGTCGTCCGAATCCACAAGGACGGCGCTGTCGATCTCGGAGAGATCCGCCTCCCCTACTTCGATCCGACGACGCGCGCGTATGCGATTGCGCGCGCATCCCTCGGCATCGTCCAGGTGACGAAGGTGAACGGCCGCGATGCCGGGCCGGAAGTCGCCGAGCCGGTGCTGCCGAACCTGCCGAAGCTCCGGACGGCGCTCGAAGGCAAACGCGAGGAGTCCTTCTTGACCGAGCGCCCACTGTACTGGGGCGCGCTCTTCGGCTCACCGCTCGCGTGCGTTCTCGGGATCGCGTTCACCGGCGCGGTCAAGAAGGCACGCGAGCGACGCGCCAACGCAGCGCCTTCACCGGAGCGGATCGCGCGAGAGCGACGCGCCGAAGCCGACGCCGCCGTGAAGCGCGACGACGGCAAGGCCGCGGTCGCGGCGATCGCGCGTGCGCTCGGAGCCGAGGTGCTCGCGAGCACCGGCGTCAACGTGCGCGGCACATCGGGCGAGGGCGCCATTCGCGAGCTCGAGGACGCCGGCATCGCCGACGCCACGGCGCGAGAGGTCGTCCGCATCCTCTCCGAATGTGAGGACGCACGCTTCTCGCCTTCGGGCGTCACTCAGGACACCGCCCACGCGCTCTGGAAGCGAGCGAAAGAAGCGATGAGCGCGATTGGCGCGCAGGGCAGCGGCAAGGCGTCGGTCTCGCCCCGATCGAGGAGCGAGTCCGAATGAAGCGCCGGATCGCGTTCGCTGCGCTCCTCGCCTGTGTTGCCTTTGCCACGACGGCAGCGGCGGACGAGGACGCACCGCAAGAGGAGATGAATCCCGCCGCGCTCTTCCGTGGCGCGCAGGAGGCGCTCGCTTCCGATCGGCCGGGCGAGGCGATCGCGAAGCTCGAGGCGCTCGCCGATCGCGGCGTCGTCGATGCCGTCGTCAGCTTCGATCGCGGGCTCGCGTATGCCGCTCGCGTGCGCGCCGGCGCCGAGCAGCCCGGTGACCTGGGCCGCGCCGCGCACGGCTTCGAGGAGACACGCGAGCTCACGCACGATCCGGGCCTCGCTGCGGACGCGACGAGCGCGCTCGCGACCGTCCGCTCCGAGATCGCACGCCGTCGAGCACGCGCCGGCGACCCGGTGGAGATCGAGCATGGCTTCTCGCTCGGCCGCTCGATCGTGGGCCTCCTCTCGGAGAACGTGTGGGCGGGGATCGCGCTCGTGATGGCCCTCGCGCTCTCGGCGGCGATCCTCGTTCGCCGTCGCGTCACGCTCCCGCGCGCAAAGGTCGCGGCGACGACGTCCGGCGCGATCGCAGGTGCGCTGCTCCTCATCACGTCGGTGCTCGCGTGGGCCGCTCGAGACGCGCGGCTGCACATGCGAGAAGGCGTCGTCATCGCGACGAACGCTCGCCTCCTCGATGCACGGCACCTCGCGCTCGACGGCGTCGGTGCGGTGCCGGAAGGCGCACGCGCCCGCATCGTCGAGGAGAGCGGCGGCTTCAGCCGCATCGTCCTCGGGAGCGTCGAAGGCTATCTGCCGGCGAGCGCGATCCTCCCCATCGCAAAGCGTTGATCCCACGTCGCCGACGAGCGGCGCCGGGAGGCGAGCAGCGCCCGTGCCGAGCCTCGCCAGAAATCGGTCACGGATTCGGATGACGATCCCTTGTCCGAAATCCGACTGCGACCCAAGTTACGCAGCGAGACCGGCTACGTGACCCGCGAGAACGCGCCATCCCGATGGCGTCGGCCTGTATTCCCTCGCTCGTCGAGCTAGCGCGGCTGAATCCTGCACACGGTTGCTTCTGATGCCCTCCGCTCTCCTCTTCGAGGGAGCGCCGGCGGGTCGAGGCGGCCGTGTTTCCTTTACACCGCTCGCGAAAGGCAAAGGAGAAACAATCGATGATTGCGCCCAGCACTCTCGTTCTTCTCGGAGCTGGCCTGGGACTTCTCTTGGTATTCGTCGTCTTGTCCGGAATCACGTACATCCCGAACGACCGCATCGGCGTCCTCGAGAAGCGATGGAGCTTCGGCGGCTCGCTGAAGAGCGGGTTCATCGCGCTCGCAGGAGAAGCCGGCTTCCAGCCCGACATCCTGCGCGGCGGTCTGCACTACCTGACGCCGCTCCAGTACCGCGTGCACAAGATGCCGCTCGTCACGATCCCGCAAGGTCGCATCGGCTACGTGTTCGCGCGTGACGGTCGGCCGCTGAGCGCGACGCAGACGCTCGCGGCGAACTCACCGTCGACGAACTTCCAGGACGTCCGCGCTTTCCTCGCGACCGGCGGTCAGCGCGGGCCGCAGCGCACGATCCTTCGTGAAGGCACGTACGCGATCAACCTCGCGCAGTTCCTCGTCGTCACCGAGGGCAAGCTCTATTACCTCGGCCTCAGTCGCGAGGACGACGCGGTCTTTCGCCAGATGGCGCAGACCGTCGCCGAGCGCGGCGGCTTCGCGCCCGCCGTCATCAAGGGCGCCGACGACGCGATCGGTGTCGTCACGGTGCACGACGGTCCTTCGCTCCCGCAAGGCGAGCTCATCGCGCCGATCGTCGGCGACGATCCCACGCAGACGCGCACGTATCACAACAACTTCCAGGACGCCGAGGCGTTCCTCGCCGCAGGCGGCATGCGAGGACGCCAGCTGCAGGTCCTCGTCGAGGGCACCTTCTACATCAACCGGCTCTTCGCGACGATCGAGCTCATTCCGAAGACCGTCGTCGAGGTCGGGCACGTCGGCGTCGTCGTCTCGTACACCGGCGCGCACGGCGCCGACATCTCCGGCTCGGAGTACAAACATGGCGAGCTTGTCGGCCGCGGCGAGCGCGGCGTGTGGAGCGAGCCGCTCCTTCCCGGCAAGTACGCGTTCAACACGTACGCCGGCAAGGTGATCATGGTGCCGACGACGAACTTCATCCTGAAGTGGACGAAGGGCGAGATCGGCTCGCACAAGTTCGACGAGAACCTCTCCGAGGTGTCGCTCATCACGAAGGACGCCTTCGAGCCTTCGCTACCTCTCTCGGTCGTCGTCCACATCGACTACCGCAAGGCACCGCTCGTCGTGCAGCGCTTCGGTGACGTGAAGCGCCTCGTCGAGCAGACGCTCGATCCGATGGTCGCGGCGTACTTCAAGAACATCGGTCAGACGCGCACGCTCATCCAGCTCATCCAGGAGCGCTCGATCATCCAGGCGATCTCGAGCGAGGAGATGAAGGCGCGCTTCACGCACTACAACCTCGAGCTCGAAGAGGTTCTCATCGGCACGCCGACGGCGAGCAGCGGCGACAAGCAGATCCCGATGATCCTCGAGCAGCTCCGCGCTCGTCAGATCGCCGAGGAGCAGGTCGAGACCTACGCGCGCCAGGAGAAGGCGGCGGCGAAGGAGCGCGAGCTCCGCGAGGCGATGGCGCGGGCGTCGAGCCAGAAGGCGCTCACCGAGAGCGAGCTCGCCATCACGATCGAGGCCAACCAGGGCCGCGCCGCGTACGAGCGCAGCGTCCAACAGGCCGCGCAGCAGAAGACGATGGCGGAGGCGCAGGCGACCGAGATGCGTCTACTCGCCGAAGCAGAAGCCACGCGCGTGCGCACGATCGGCGAGGCGGAGGCGGACAAGGCAGCGCGCGTCGGCATCGCCGAGGCGGTCGCGATCGAAGAGCAGGTCCGCGCGTACGGCGGGCCGAAGTTCCAGGTGACCCAGCAGGTCATGAAGAGCTTTGCCGAGGCGATCGGCGAAGCGAAGGTGGATGTCGTTCCGCGCGTCGTCATCGGCGGCTCCTCGGCGAGCGGCGCTCACGGCGGCAACGGCAGCGTCGCCGAGACGCTCCTCGCGCTGCTCCTCTCCGACAAGCTCGGTGAGGTCGGCGATGCTCCGCGGACCGAGCGTAACGGCGGCAGCCGGAGCCCCGAAGTCGAGGCGATGCGCGCGAAGTACCGTGAGGACGTCATCGGCGCCGTGAAGTCGAACGGCGGCACGCCGAAGTACGTCCCGGTCCCGCCGCCGCTCCCGACGGCGAAGATCTGACGGCCGACGCGCGCGCAGCCCGTCCTGCGCACCGAGACGAGGCCCGGGTGGAGACTTCACCCGGGCCTTCGTGTCTTCCGATACAACACGCGTCGCCCCTCGAGTCGCGCCCGCCCGAGATCTGCGCGGTGCCTGTCGACGCCGGCAGCGCGCTACCAGTCGATCCCGAAATCGTCGTAGTGCATCTCGCCGTTTCCGTTTTCGCAGTGCCACCCGAGCTTCACGCGCGTCGTTCCCGCGAGCTTGCACTGCGAGAAGACGTGCTTCGCCTCGGAGTACGTGCCGTCTTCTCGACGGAACGAGACGACGAGCGAGATGCCGGCATCGACTCGCGTCGCGACCATACCGAGCTCGGTCCACTCGTCGACCGGGGCGAATCCATTCAAGGGTCGTAGGTCATTCGTCCCCGGCGTCTGCATGTTCACGGCTGCGCTAGTGATGAGCCCGTCAGCGCCTGCTTGCAGATAGAGAATCGCCGCGCACGGGCTGGCCGAGTCGTCGTCGAAATGCGTGATCATCACACCGTCGGTGTCTCGCCACGGGCCGGTCGGCCGGAGGCGGACGCGCAGCTCGACTCGAGACGAGACCTCTGGGAACGCGCGGACCAGACGTCCATACGAGCAGCTCGGCGCGTTCGCGAGCTTCGTGACCAGCGAGGCGGGCGTCGAATACCCCGACGACGTATCGAGCTCGACGAACTGCTTACCTGGCGGATTGATGTCGATCGTCCATCCCCCGGACTCGAGCGGGGCGTTGTCATCGAAGTCGCGGCAATACCTCGGTGACGGCTGCATCGCAGCGCATCCTCGAGCGGCTCCGGCGTCGTCGCCAGCGTCGCCGGCGTCCCCGCCGACTGCCGTTGCGCCGTCGCCGTCGGTCGCGGAGTCGCCGCCACCGTCTCTTCGATCCGAAACGCCGGGGGCCTGTATGCCTCGCGCGTCGTTCAGCTCGGACGAATAGGCGAGCGAACACCCCGCGGACGCGATTGCGACGAGCGCGAGAACGCGGCCCACGCGCCGACGAGGCATCATGTGGACACGGCGCTCTCGGTGTCGACCCACCGCTTCCGATGTTACCGCAAGACGGAGATATGCGAGAGCTTGGGCCGGCGCTTCCGGCCGAGGCCCGTCAGTTGGCGCGGAACGTCAGCGTGACCGTCGCCGTCTCGCGCGGCTTGATCGTGACCTTCTGCGTCTGGCGACCGAATACCTCGTGCCACGCTTCGATCTCGTAGGTCCCTTCGGGGACGTTCACGAGCGAGAAGTCTCCAGCGGCGCCGCTCACGGCATAGAACGGATGCGGGACGACGCCGATGAAGGCCGACATCCACGGGTGGACGTCGCATTTCGCGCGAACCGGCACCTCGGTCTTCTCGAAGACCTTCTCGAGGCGCATGTCCTTCGTCGGCATCATGTCGTTGAAGACGGCGTTCGTCTCGGCGACGGCGCGCACGTTGTGGAGCACCGGGTCGCTGTTGAGGAAAATGACCTTCTGGCCGACGCGGGCACCAACCACGTGCGGCTTGTACATGCAGCCCTTCTGATCGACGACGACCGGCTCGGCCGGCGCCGCGGGCCCCTTGTACGAGTCGAGCCCGCCCTTGATCCAGACGAACGCGTTCTGGAGGTTGCCGTCGTTCACGAGCACGGCGTCCGACATCACCGGGCCCTTCACGTCGCTCGTGCAGGTACCGACGTTGAGCTGCTTGTTCGGCGGCGGAGTGCCTTCGAGCTTGATGGTGCCCTTCACTGCTCCGACGACCGACTCGTTCGCGACCTTCTCCGGACCGCCCTTCGTCTCGGGGGTCGTCGGCGTCAGCGGCTTCGTGGGATCGCCGCCTGCGCTGGCTGCGCTGTCCGTCGTGGTCGTGAGCGACGAATGCACGAGCGTGAGAAGGACGAGCAGAGCGCCGATGAGAATGCCCGGCGAGAGCTCCTTCTTCACGTTCTGGAGGTGCCGGAGCGACGCACCGACGACGATCAGCCCCGCGAGGATGATCCAGCCGTGCTCGTGCCCGTACACGCCCGGGAAGTGGTTGCTCAACATGATGAGCACCACCGGATAGGTCATGTAGTTGTTGTGCCGAGACCGCGTCTTGGCGTGCTTCGCGAGCTTCTCGTCGGGCTTCGTCCCCGCGGTGACGGCCTTCACGAGGCCCTTCTGCGCCGGGATGATGTGCACCCAGACGTTGGTCGCCATCCACGTGCCCATCATCCCGCCCGTGATCAGGAACGCGGCGCGACCGCTGATCTTGTGCGAGAGGAAATAGAGGACGGAGAGGACGAGGCCGTACGTGATCGCCGCGCCGACGTACACGCTGTTCGTGAGCGGCGAGCGCCAGAGGATGTCGTAGACGAACCAGGATCCGACCAGGAGCCCGATCACCATCGCCGTGGCTGTGGGCGCCGAGATGTTCGACACGTTCGGGTCGACGAGCGTGACGCCGCCGCCCTGGAAGAAGACGATGTCGAGCAACAGCCAGCCCGACAGCATCGTGAACATCGCCTCCCACTTGAACCAGTGGAGGTGCTTCGGCATCACCTTCGGGGCGACGAGCGTCTTTTCGACGTCGTAGAAGCCGCCGGAGTGGACCATCCAGAGCTCGCCCTCGATGCCCTTCTCCTTCGTGCGCTCGTTCTTCTCGATCCTGGCGTCGAGCCAGTTGAAGAACAACGAGCTGCCGATCCACATGATCCCGGCGATGACGTGGATCCAGCGGACGGCTAAGTTCAGCCACTCGGTGACGAAGGCCGGGCTCATGGATGAGATCGAATAGTGAATCACCTCTCGGTCAAGGTCCATTGTTGCGCGCACGGAACAGCTTGGACGAGAAAGGGTGCTTGTCTTCGCCGTAGCCCTCGGATTAGAGGGAGCTCGTCAAAGATGCGTAGCCACATTCTCACCATCCTCGCCCTGACGACGTCGGCCCTCCTCGCCTGCGGCGGCTCGCAGCCCGCCGCGAATCCGCCTGCTCCCCCGGCGGAAGTCGACGCGAGCGCGCCCGCCGAGCCGGCCGCCGATGCAGCAGCGTCGAACGGCGCCGAAGGCGCGGACGCCGGCGCTGCCCCGGCCGCCTCGTCGACGGAGGGCCCGAGCTTCGACGACCTGCCCAAGGACAAGAAGGTCGAAGTGATGGCGACGAAGGTCGTCCCGAACGTCGGCAAGCTCTTCAAGGAGCACAACGCGAAGAAGTTCGACAAGTTCGGCTGCGCGACCTGCCACGGCCCGCAGAAGAACCAGGAGCCGCACAAGGTCCTGCCGAAGCTGGTGCTCTCGAACGGCGGCTTCGAGAAGCTCTCGAAGCAGAAGCCCGAGATGATGAAGTTCATGGGCGAGAAGGTCGTCCCGGCGATGGCCGCCGCTCTCGGCGAGAAGCCCTTCGACCCGGCGACGAAGCAGGGCTTCGGCTGCGCGGGCTGCCACGCCGTCGAGTGATCGCTCGGCGCTAGCCCTCGAGCAAACGCTCACTCGATTGGCCGCGGTCTCCGGTTCGTTCGACGAACGATCCCTGGAGCCGCGGCCTTCGTTCGTTCGCCGAGCGATCAGCTCCCGCGATACGTCGAGTAGCCGTGCGCGCTCAGGAGGAGCGGCACGTGATAGTGCGCGGCGGCGTCGCGGATGATGAAGACGATGCTCGCCTCGGGGTAGAAGCCTTCGACGTTCTGGGCCGCGAAGTACGCCCCGGTGTCGAACGTGATGCGGTACGTGCCGGTCGTGAGCTGCCCTTCGGGGACGAGCTCCTTCACACGCCCGTCTGCGTCCGTCGTCGCTTGCTTGATGCGGGTGAAGGCGTCTCCGTCTTTGCGCTCGAGCGTGACGGGCACGCCCTGGGCCGGACGGCCGCGATGGACGTCGAGGACGTGTGTGGATACGGACTTCATCGGTCGGTCCTCCTAGTCCTGTTCTGATCCTGTTCAGCCCTTGACCAGCTTCTCGAGTCGGAGCTCGGTGATCTTCCGCTGCTCTTCGGCGGCGCGCCGGAGCTCCGTGTCGGGATCGCTGTTCATGCGCTCCTTCGCGATCGCGAGCATCTCCTCCGCGCTCTTTCCAGTCGCGCAGACGATGTAGATGCGGCCGAAGCGCTGCTCGTAGGCCTTGTTGGCCTCGCGCAGCTCCTCGCGGATCGCCTGGCTCGCCTCGGAGACCTTCGACTGCTCCTTCGTCGACCAGCCGTGCGCGACCTTGCTCTGCGGGCCTTCGGCCTTGTTCTCCCCGATGCGCGGATGAGCCTTGAATGCGTCGTCCCAGTCGCTCACGCCGAGCGCGCTCCAGCGGTCCGACGCAATGCGCTTCAGCGCCTCGAGGCTGTCGAATGCGCGCGGGCTCTTCTTCCGCTCGTCGATCATCGCGCGCACCCACGCGCTCGAACCGCAACACGCGCGAAGCGCCGCCTCGAGCACGGGCTCGGGCATCGCGCGCAGATAGCGCATGCCGGAGCGCTCGCGCCCCTCCTGACCCGCGATGCCGAAGAGGCGCAAGCGGCTCACGCCGCCGTCGGGCCAGATGCGAAGACGGACGTGCGTGGCATCGCCTGCAGCGAGGATCGCGTCCTCGAACACGTGCTGCGTGTGCGGCTGGAGACTGGTCCGCTCGAGAAGCGGCCTCCAGCCATCGTCCTTCGCGCCGTCGGGATCGCGGTCGCTCGTCGTCACGTCGAGCGCGCAGGCATCGGGCGCGTTGCCCTGGAAATGGAGCGTGTCGACGACGGCGCGCTCGATCGTGCCCAAGGTCGCGAGGCGGACGACGACCCAGTCGGGGCCGGGCCGACGCGAGCGTTTCGTCTCCCAGCCATCGCCCATGTTCACGCCGCGTCCCGGCATGATGAGGTTGTGG
>JAEXCN010000082.1 GCA_023402175.1 Pseudomonadota bacterium
CTATTACTGGGACTGGTACGACTCGTCGAACACCGTGCAAGTCGGCGGTGATGCCCTCGCCTTCCGTCGCACACGCGGCTCGTACAACCCGAACACGGGCAACTACGAGACCGATCAGCAGCTCTACATCGTCGACCTCTCCGATCCGAACGCGCCGAAGCTGACGGCGACGACGATCACGCCCGACGCCGACTCGTGGTGGGGCAATATGAGGGTCGTCGGCAACACCCTGTACACGACGCACTACGAGTGGAAGTCGAAGCCGATCGCGAACCCCAATCCGAACGGCCCGCAGGAGAAGTACTGGGTCCGCTACTACCTCGATCAGATCGACCTCTCGGATCGCGCGAACCCGAAGGTCGGCCAGCGCATCAACGTCCCCGGAATGCTCGTCGGCGCGAGTGAGACCGATCCGTCGCTCCTCTACTTCGTCGACTACCGCTGGTACGACGGTTACTCGAACGCTCCGAAGGACGAGATCGCCGTTGCCCGCGTCAAGAACGGCAAGGCGTACCTCCAATCGATCACGCCCATCGACGGCTGGGTCGGCAACGTCTTCGTCCGCGGCGACAAGGCGTACATGAGCGCGCAGGAGTACACGCAGCCGAACAGCGCGAACCCGAACGGCTCGAGCAGCGTGAAGCTCCACGAGCTCGATCTCACCAATCCGAAGAAGCCCGTCGATCGCGCGTCCGCGCCGAAGGAAGGCTGGGGCTGGCTCGTCGACGTCGAAGGCGACCGCGCCATCATCACCTCGGGCTGGGGCCAGGTCGGCCTCGACATCTACAAGCTCACGCCGGATCAGGCGCCCGTCTACTCGCAGTTCGCTCGCACGCGCGGATGGTGGACGAACGCGATCGCGCGTCAGGGCGGCGAGCTCTTCCTTTCGAGCGGCTACTGGGGCGTCCAGAAGATCACGCTCAAGTAGCCCGCGCGAACCGCGGTAGGCTTCGGCCGTGAGCGATCACCCGTTCGACCTCGCGACCGAAGCCCACCTCCGCAAACGCCAGAGCGCGAAGTGGCGCGTCTATCCAAGCGACGTCCTTCCCGCGTGGGTCGCGGAGATGGACTATCCGATCGCCGCGCCGGTCAAGCAGGTACTGAGCGAAGCGCTCGCGGTCGATGACGCCGGATATGCCGATCCACGTGGGCTCGGTGATGCGTTCGCACCCTGGGCACGGTCGACCTGGGGCTGGGATGTTGCTCCGGGCGACGTCATGGTCGCCCCCGACGTCGTGACGGCGCTCGGAGAGCTCCTCCTCGTCGCGACGAGCCCGGGGGACGGCGTCGTGATCGATCCGCCGGTGTACGCGCCGTTCGCGGCGACGATCCGGCGTCTGCACCGCAAGTTGGTGGAGGCGCCGCTCGTGCGATCCGAGAGCGGCACCTTCTCGCTGGATGTCGACGCCATCGAGCGCGCGTATGCGGGCGGCGCGCGAGCCCACGTGCTCTGCTCGCCGCACAATCCGACCGGCATCGTGCACCCGCGAGAGACGCTCGCGAAGGTGGCCGAGCTCGCTGCGCGATACGGCGTCCTCGTCCTGAGCGACGAGATCCACGCGCCGCTCACTTACGGTGATGGCGAGCACGTGCCGTTTCCGATGGCTTCGGCTGACGCCGCGCGGACGTCGATCGTGCTCACGTCGGCGTCGAAGACGTGGAACCTCGCCGGGCTGAAGGCGTCGGTGATCGTCGCCGCCCACGACGACACGAGGGCGATCGTGCGACGCCTCCCGGCCGACTTGCCGTATCACGCAGGTCACCTCGGCGTGCTCGGCGCCCGTACCGCGTTCGAGGCCGGAGGCGAGTGGCTCGCATCGACGATGCGCATTCTCGATCGCAACCGCCGGCTCGTCGCCCAACTCCTCGCGGAGCATCTCCCCCGCGCGCGGTACGTGCTCCCGCGGGCCGGATACCTCGCGTGGATCGACTGCACCGACGTCGGCCTCGGTCCGGACCCGGCGAAGGCGTTCCTTGAGCGTGGCCGCGTCGCGCTCTCGCCAGGACCGACGTTCGGTACCGGCGGCGAAGGCTTTGCCCGCCTGAACTTCGCGACGACGCGTGCGCTCCTCGAGGATGCCGTCCGCCGCATGGGCCACGCCGCGAAGTGACGCCCGCGCGAGCACCAGCCTGTCGTACCATCGACGCATGGATCTCTCCGCCAAGTTCGAGGACGCACAGGTCCGGGTGAAACAGCTCTCGAAGGCGCCGTCGACCGACGACCTGCTCGAGCTGTACGCGCTCTACAAGCAGGCGACGTCCGGCGACGTCTCGGGATCGCGTCCCGGCATGCTCGACATGAAGGGCCGCGCGAAATACGACGCCTGGGCGAAGAAGAAGGGCACCGGCACGGACGACGCGATGACGAAGTACGTCGCGCTCGTGGATCGCCTCGCCAGCGGGTGACCATCGCGGCGAGCGCCGCATGGTAGCCTCCCCGAGCCGTGCGTCTCGGTGTGCCTCTCGCGCTCGCGATCGTGCTGGCGGCCCCGGCCGCCGGCGCGGGCGAGGCGGCCGTGGAAATCGAGACTGTAGAGCTCGACTATCACGCTCCGCCGGAATGCCCGCGCGAGGACGCGTTCGTGTCGGCCGTCTCTGCGCGAACGGGCCGAGCGAGAATCGTGCGCCGTGCGCCGGAGGGGCGAAGGTTCGTCGTCGACGTCCACCACGCAGGCGTGAAATACGTCGGACGTCTCGTCGTCGAGCACGCTGGCGAGCGCTCCGCACGCGACGTGTCGAGCGCCCGGTGCGAAGACCTCGTCGAGGCGCTCGTCTTCTTCACCGCGATCGCGATCGATCCCGCAGCATCCCTCGGAGCGCCCACGCCCACGCCCGGGCCCGCGGCGCCCGTAGAGCTCAGCCCCTCGGCACCTCCGCCACCACCTCCGGGTCCGGCGCCCGCACATCGCGAGCCCGCACATCGCGAGCCCGCACGGTCGCCTCCGCGCGAGAGCCCCGCTCGGGACAAGCCCGCACGTCCTTCGCGAACGGCGTGGCACGTCTCGATCGGCTCGGGCGCCTGGATTGCGAGCGGGATCGCCGAATCCACGATGGGCGCTGCACACCCGGTGATCGACGTCGCATCGAGCGCCACCGGGCTCACGCCGAGCGTGCGCGTCGGGCTGGCGTGGGCGAACAGCACATCGCAGCCAGCACCTCTGGGCAGGCTCACCCTCGGACTCCGTGCGCTCGTCGTGTCGGGATGTGCACTGCACCTCCATCTCGGCGAAGAACGCGGCGTCGACGTCCGAGCCTGTGCCGTGCTCGAAGCGGGCCTGCTCGCGATCCGACCGTTCGCGCTCGAACACCCGACCTCTCCGGACCGCCCGTGGCTGGCGCTCGGTCCGCTCGTTCGCATCGAGGCCCCCATCCTCCCGCATCGCCTCGCGATCGGAGTCGAAGGAGCCGTCGCCGCCCCGCTCGAGCGCGAGCACGTCTACCCGCAAGCCGGACCGACGGTCGAGCTCGTGCGGCCCGTCGGAGCACGCCTCGGCGCGACGCTCGTCGTGCGATTGTTCTGACCCCCGAAGAAAAAAGTTCGACGGCGGGGATGAAAGAAGACGGGCCTGTACATTGCTCGATTGTGGCGGCGGTCTCGAACGTTCGCGCGCAGGACCTCGGCACGGGAATGCCCGCCCGCAGCACGGCTGAGCTCGGCGTTCTCTTTCGCGAGCACGCGCCCTTCATCGCGCGCTCGCTGCGACGGCTCGGCGTCCCCGCAGCCGACGTGGAGGACGCCGTGCAGGAAGTCTTCGTCGTTGCCTCGCGTCGGATCGACACGATCTCTGCGGGGGCGGAGCGATCGTTCCTCTACGGAACGGCGATGCGCGTCGCGTCGAACGTGCGCCGAGTCGATCGGCGCGCCCAGGCGCGGCGCTCCGACGAAAGCCTCGACGACAACGATGCCGAGGTCGACCCCGGACCCACTCCGGAGGACCTCGTCGATCGCCGTCAGGCGCGAGCGACGCTCGAGGGCGTGCTCGAGACGATGAGCGTCGAGATGCGTGCAGTGTTCACGCTCTTCGAGCTGGAGGAGATGACGACCAACGAGATCGCGGCCCTCCTCGGGCTTCCCCCGGGCACCGTGAGCTCGCGGCTCTGGCGGGCTCGCGAGCACTTCGATCGACAGGTTCGCGAGCTGCAGGGACGGCTCGAACGGAAGAACGCAAGGCCATGAGCGATCCGCGCCGATATCTCGACGACGACAACGCAGCGCCGCTGGCGCAGACCCTCCTCGGGTCGGCGTCCGACGACGGGCTCGATGGAGGACGCCTCGCCGCGATCGGGCGCGCCCTCGAGCTCGACACCGCCGCTTCCTCCGCCGAACGCCGCTGTCCTGACGTCGAGACCCACGCTCGTGTCCCTGCAGCGCCGGCGATCGCCACGGTGACCGCTGTCGCGGCGATTGCGGTCGTCGTGTCCATCTTCGGCCGAGGGGCGGATCCCGTGCAGCCTTCTCCGTCGACGACCACTTCCTCGATCGCCGCCGCACCGCGCGCGGACCACCCGGCGCCTGCTGCCGTGGAGACGCCGCCGGATGCCGTTTCCGTCGATCTGCTTCCGGAGGCGCCGCTGCTTCCGGAGGCGCCGCAGCCGCCGGCATCCGCGCGCGTCACGACGAACGCTCGCGCGGGCGCGTCCACTTCCCCGACCGCCGCCGACGATCTCGCGGCCGAGGTCCGTGCGCTCGAGCGCGTCCGTACGGCGCTCGCCGAGCATCGGATCGCCGACGCACGCGAGGGCCTCGCCGTGTACGAGCGCACGTTCCCGAAGAAGCTCCTCGGGAACGAAGCGCGTGTCCTCGAGATCGAGATGCTCCTCGCCGATGGTCGCATCGCCGAGGCAGACGCACGCGCGACGGCGTTCCTCGCTTCTTCCGCGGACAGCCCTTACGCGGCCCGCGTCCGTTCGCTCATCGCACGTCCACGTCGTCCGTGAGGAGAGTCGAAATGCTTCGTAACCTCGCGATCGCCACGATCGCCGCCGCCAGCTTCACGCTCGCGATCGGAAGCGGTGGATGCTCCCACCGCGATCCGCTGAACGTGGCCCCTTCTCCGGAGGGAGGCGCTCCTTCCTTCACGGCGATCGATGCGTCGGTGGTCGAGCAGGAAGGCGGCACGATCGAGTACTGCCCGGCGACGTCGTGCCCTGAGCCGTACACCACGTGCCCGGGATCTCGCTTCCAGTGCGACGTGAACCTGATGACCGATCGGGCCAACTGCGGCGGGTGCGGGATCACGTGTCCTGGACGGGTCGCCGGCATCAACGCCGACTTCGCCTGCGTCGCGGGCAAATGCGTGATGACCTGCAGTGACCACAGGTCCTTCGACGGCAACGGCATCCTCGACGACGGATGCGAGGCTCCGCTCGGCACGAACGACAACTGCAACGACCCGGGCGACAAGTGCCCGGACCCCGCGAAGCCGTGCATCTTCCTCGCGGCACAGAACTGGCGATGCGGCTGCATCGAGCCGGGCAACTTGCTCTGCGGTTCGCTGAACATCTCCTCCTGCATCGATCCGCAGACGAACGACGCCAACTGTGGTGCCTGCGGGAACGCGTGCAGCCCGAGCGGCGACGGTGGCACGCTGCCGGACAACACGTATTACGGCTGCGTCGCCGGCGAGTGCGGGCATCTGAAGTGCACCGCCAAGCACGCGGACTGCGACGGCAACGAGGCCAACGGATGCGAGGCCGACCTCCTCTCGCCTTCGACGTGTGGCGCATGCGGTCATGCCTGCGCGCCGGGGCAGACGTGCATCCAGAACCCGGACACGCTCGCCATCGAGTGCGCTTGTCCTCCGGGGCAGACGCTCTGCGGGGACAGATGCGTGAACCTCGGGAACGATCCGAAGAACTGCGGCGGATGCGGGACCGACTGCACGTTCGCGACGAAGGTGAAGGGCTACGGCTTCTGCAAGTTCGGCGCGTGCGAGCTCGGCTGCATGGAGGGTTGGGGTAACTGCAACCACGATCCCGGCGATGGCTGCGAGACCAACTTCGACTCCGACCCGCGCAACTGCGGCGGATGCGGCGTCGAGTGCGAGATCGGTCAACCCTGCATCGCCGGTCGTTGTGCGGTCGAGCCCTGCGGCCCCGGAGGGCCCACGAAATGAGAGCACGATGGCTCTTTGCTTCCGCCGCCCTGGCGTCGTCGACGGCGATGGTCGTCGCGTGTGCAACCGAGGACAGCACGTCCTACGCACCGCCGGACGAGTCGCCGAGCGTGATTCCCTCTCCCGAAAGCGGCACGGACGACGCTGACGCGAGCGACGATGCCGACGCGACCGCGCCTCCTTACGTCTGCGCGCAAGACGAGCTCTGCCCGAACGATCTGTTCGTTGCGACGCGGAAAGGCGGCGCCCTCGATCCGCGGACGCGCATCGAGGTGATCCGCGGGCGATCCGCGACCGACGTGTGGGCCGCAGGCGTCCAGGGCTCGATCGCCCATTTCGACGGGACCTCCTGGACGCGGTCCGAGAGCGGAACGAAGGAGACGGTGAACGCGTTGTGGCTGCGCGAGAGCGAAGAGGTCGCGCTCGCGTCGATCTCCTCGTTCTTCACGCGCGGCCTCGAGCCCGCGGACGCCGGAGCCGACGCAGGATCGCTCTCGTCCGGTGGATGGAGGGCTGTTGGAGCACCTCGCCCGCTCTCGACGATCCGCGCGGACAATCGGCTGCTCGAATCGGCGTGGGCCCCACCCGGCGCGGAGTGGGCCTGGCTCGCGACCGTCGAGGCGCCGCTCGTCGTCATCGGCGGTGCCGTACCGAGCGGGCTGTGGCGCGTGCGTGTCGCGCCGTCCGACGGCGTGATCGAGATCGCCAGCCCCTTCCCGGTCGGCACGTGCGCGGTCATCCCGTGCAGCAAGCTGAAGAGCATCCACGGCGCTTCCGCCGACGTGCTCTGGGCCGTCGGGTACACGGGCGCGACGGTACGGATCTCCGGCGCGCAGTCGGATACACCGACGCTCACGGCGTTCGACAGCAAGACGTGGGCTGGGCTCGACGGCGTGTGGGCCGCATCCGAGACGGAAGCATGGTCCGTCGGCGGCGGAGGCGTGATCCGCCGTTACACGGGTCACCCGTCCACGTGGGACGTCGTATCCGACGTGCCGACCACGGAAGATCTCCACGCGGTGTGGGGCACCGGGGCGACGGACATCTGGGCCGTCGGCAACGGCGCCGTCGTCCTTCACTACGACGGCAAGACGTGGTCGCAGGTGAAGGTGGGCGGGCTCGGTGAGCGACGGCCGAACCTCTACACGGTCTGGTCCCCCGCGCCCGGGCACGTCTGGATCGGCGGCGAGGGCGTCCTGATTTCGATCGGAGGCAAGTGATGAGGACGATGCTCTTCCGCATCGCGAGCGTGTCGATCGCGCTCTCGGCCGCGCTCGCTTGCGCGGCCTCAGGAGAGAGAGACGGCAGTCAAGTGGAGCCGCCCCTCGAGGACGGCGGCGCGACGCCGATCGGCGAGGCCGACGCGCCGGATGCCGCGCAGCCGGACGTCGTCGTGCCCTCCGACGTCACCGTCGTTCCCTCGACGTGCAGCGACGCAGGCTGGTGTGTCACGCCGTTGCCGGATCCCAATTCGACGATCTCCGACATCTGGCCGCTCGACGGGCACGCGTTCGCGCTCACGTCGAACGCCGTCATCGAGTGGGACGACAGCGTCGGGCACTGGGTCTACATCGACGACGGTTCGGCGAGGAACCTCCCAAACGCGACGCTCGCGAACGTCTGGGCGCCGAGCAAGGACGAGGTGTACTTCACGGTCCAGGCACGCTCTCCGAAGCTGAGCGCGAGCGCATTCAGCCCGCACCTCTTCCACGGCACGCGCTCCGCGCAGGGCTGGTCGTGGGATCACGTCGACTTCGGCTGCGACGTGAAGAGCTCGTTCCCGCAGGTCTGGGGCACGAGCCACGACGACGTCTACGTCTGGGCGTGCGGCAGCGTCCGTCATCTGACGAGCACGACCGATGCGAACGCCGATGCCGACGGCGGGGACGCATCGCCGTGGGCGATCGAATGGGTCGACGACGATCCCGATCCGTCCAACCCTCTGAAGACGCTCAACACCACCGGGAGCGGCCCCGACGACATCTGGTTCGTCGGCGTTCGCGGCGAGCTCTGGCTCCTCGGCGGCGGCTGCACCGTCGTCGTTCGCAAGACGGCCGCCGGGTACGAGCGCATCGTCGACGGCAAGGCAGGCGTCTTCACCACCGCCTGCACCGAGAAGCCGGGCAAGACGATGCTGAAGGGCGCTCTCTCGAACGCGATCGGCGGGACATTCGAGTCGACCGGCAAGGGTCGCGGCATCGGATCGTTGTGGACGCTCAGCGGCGAGAACGATCTCGTCGGCATCGAGACGACCGCGGACGGCGCCGCCGCGGTCGCGATCGCCAAGCGCCCGGGCGTCACGATCCGAGCAGCGTGGGCCGACTCCGAAGATGCCGCATGGCTCCTCGTCGATCGCACGGGCGTCGGCGGCGTCATGCACGGAACGAACGTGTGGAGCGATGCCGGCACGTACGAGATCTCGACGCTCGTCCGCGACGGCGTGCCCAACATCACTGCGCTTTGGCGACTGCGTGGAACGGCGAACGCCCTCTGGGCAGTGGGAACAGGCTATGCGTATCGCAAGACGACTCCTTGATTCGCGCCTCTCGCTCGGGCTCGTCCCTGCGTTCGTGCTCGGCTCCCTGATGGCGTGCTCGAGCGACGAGGACGTCGTCCTCGGAGAAGATGCTGGCGACGCCGGCGCCGACGTCGGCGCGCCTCCGGAGGCCTCGA
This sequence comes from Pseudomonadota bacterium, assembly GCA_023402175.1. GTDB lineage: Bacteria > Myxococcota_A > Polyangia > Polyangiales > Polyangiaceae > Labilithrix. The sequence continues at coordinate 8,790 of JAEXCN010000082.1, forward strand.
CCGCCGATGCCGTCGAGGACGCCGGGACCGAAGCCGCGCCGCGACCGCCTCCGGCCGTGCTCCCGAAATCGGACGCTGGAGCGCCGCCGGTCGTCTGCGCGACGTCGCCGTGCGCGAAGTCGCTCGTGACGACGCTGAACAGCGAAGGCTTCTGCGCGCTGCTCGACGACGGCACCGTCGCGTGCTGGGGACAGAACGACGTCGGTCAGCTCGGACGCGGCGCTGCCGCCGGCACGGTCAGCAGCCCGACGCCGATGCGCGTCCCGGCCCTCGCGAACATCGTCGCTCTCGATCACACGTGCGCCGTCGACGCGAGCGGAGCGACGTGGTGCTGGGGCAAGGGGTCGTTCCTGCAGAGTACGACCCTCGCGACCACGACGCAGACCTCGCCGATCAAGCTCACCATCGATCCCGCCACGAAGGTCGCGATGACCGTGAGCACCGCGTGCGCCGGCGTCGAAGGAGGCGTCGTCTGCTGGGGAACGAACGAGAACGGTCAGGTCGCGCTCCCCGCGCCCGGCGCCAAGACGAACGTGCCGCTCACGGCGCGCGCGATCGCAATGCCCGACGGCGCGCCGATCCGCGAGCTCCGCGCCGGCAGCGCCGCGTTCGTCCTCCGCGACGACGGCACGCTCGTGACGTGGGGAGCAAGCCCGCCGCTCGGGCGCGTGTCCTCGCTCTTCCCCGATCCCTATCCGAATCCCGTCGAGCTCGCCGGTGTCTCGAGCATCGACATCGAGGGACAGAACGCCTGCGCGGTCGCAGAAGGCATAGCCTATTGCTGGGGCAGCGCGAACGACGGGTTCAACAACGGCGCGCTCGACACGCCGCTCGATCGCGCGCTCCCGGAGCCGATCGCGACGCCGGAACCGCTCGTCCAGATCGCGACGACGCGCAACACCGGCATCGCCTCGACCCCGCAACGCCAGTGCGCGTGTGGCGTCTCCGGCGCGGTGTACTGCTGGGGCAACAACGCGAGCGGCCAGGCGGGCGACGGAACGACGACGTATGCACCGACGCCCGTGAAGGTCACGGGTCTCCCCGACCCGGCCGCGCAGGTGAGGACGACGCCGACCTCCACGTGCGCGCTCCTCACGAGCGGCAAGGTCTTCTGCTGGGGCAACAACGACTACGGACAGCTCGGGAGCGGAAAGAGCACGAGGCCCGTCCTCGTCCCGCAGGAGATCGTCTCGCCATGATGAAGAGCGGAAAGGTATTCGCGCTCGGCCTCGGCATCGTGGGGCTCGCGCTCTCCGGAGTGCTCGCCAGCGCATGTGGCGACCGGCAGGCGTTTCCTACCGACGTCGAGCGCACCTTCGAGCCGGACGCGTCGGTCGACGCCGGCCAGTGCCTGCTCCAATGCTCGCTCGACGGTCGTTCGGTGATCCGGACGTGCACCGGCGAGGTCGTCGAGACGTGCCCGGCGGAGCTCGCGTGTGGCGCGGGCACGTGCCAGGAGCCGTGCGCGGCCGCCGCGGCGGATCAGCGCTCGAACGGCTGCGAGTTCTACTTCCAGCCGCCGCTCTTCACGAAGTACTATAGCCAGTCCTGCTACGCGGCGTACGTCGTGAACACGTCGACGGTGCCCGTCGATCTCTCGCTGGAGCTCGAAGGCCAATCCCTCGACCTCTCGAAGTCGGTCTTCCGCACCGAAAGCGGCAGCGCGAAGTTGCTCCCACATACCGGACCGATCCCGGTCGGCGAGAGCGTCATCGTGTTCGTCTCCGACCGCGATCCGAGCGGTCCTCCCGCGCGGCGCAACGCGCCTTGTCCCGAAGGAACGGTCCCCGCCGTCCGCGGCGACACGCTCCCTGACGGTACGGGGATCGGAACGTCCTTCCATCTCCGTACGAGCGTCCCGGTGAGCGCGTCGGCGATCTATCCGTTCGGCGGAGCCGCCAGCTTCCTCCCCTCCGCCACGCTCCTCTTGCCGGTCGCGACGTGGGGGAAGCAGCACGTGATCGTCAACGCGTGGGAGACGACGACGAGCTTCGCCTACGTCGCGATCGAACAGCCCGGCGCGCAAATCGTCGCCGCCGAGGACGACACCGAGATCACGATCCAGCCGACGCACGACATCCAGGACGGCATCGGCGTCGTGGGCACACCCGCGATGGTGCCCGCGACGTACCGGCTCTCCAAAGGCCAGGTCCTTCAGCTGAAGCAGGCCGAGGAGCTGTCCGGCAGCTTCGTCACCTCGAACAAGCCGACGAGCATCTTCGGCGGCCATGCGTGCATGACCGTCCCCGCCGGGCGCGACGCGTGCGATACCGCGCTCCAGCAGCTCCCGTCATACGACCAGTGGGGCTCCGAATACGTCGGCGTCGGCTATCGCCCGCGGATGGGCAACGAGCACGAGCCGATGGCGTACCGCATCGTCGCCGCGCGCGACGGCACGCGACTCGAATACGATCCCGCCGTGCCTGCGGGCGCGCCCGTGACGATGTCCGCGGGTGAGGTCGCCACGTTCTGGGGCGAGGTCGGAACACCGTTCGTCGTCCGGACGCAGGACTCCGAGCATCCGATCTACCTCGCCGCGTACATGTCCGGCGGTGGAACGCCGAACACGGGGCTGACGGGCGCAAAGGACATCCTCGGCGATCAGAACATGCTCGGGAAAGGTGATGCCGAGTTCGTGAACGTCATCCCTGCCGGGCAGTACGTGAGCTCGTACAGCTTCTATGCCGATCCGACGTACGGCGATACGTCCCTCGTCATCGTGCGCGCCAAGTCGGGCGGCAAGTTCGACCCCGTGTGGCTCGATTGCGCGGGAGACCTCACCGACTTCCAGCCCGTCGGAACGCGCGGCGAGTACGAGTACGTTCGCGTCGATCTCGCGCGCGCCGGCGGCCCCGGCCAGACGTTCGGGGACACGAAGTGCCAGAACGGGCTCCATCGCATGCGGAGCGACGGCCCCTTCACCGCGACGCTCTGGGGCTGGTCGTATTACGCGAGCTACGCCTATCCGGGCGGAATGGCGCAGCGCAAGCTCGTGGAGACGCCGCTCACGCTGATCCGATGAGCTGGGAACCATCCTGATCTTTGCTAGGGTGAGCGCGTGGACCTCGCCGCCATCGAAGCGCTCTACCCGGATCACGTCGCTCAACTCCAGCAGCTCTACGCGCAGGCGCTGCAAGAGGCCGGCTTCGATGCCGTCGTCGTCCACTCGGGCACGCCGCAGAAGAAGGTCTCGTTCGACGACGCGTACTGGCCGCTCCGTCCGACGCCGTTCTTCCATCACTGGGTCGCGCTCTACGAGCCGGGCTGCTTCCTCGTCATCGAAGGAGGCACGAAGCCGCGGCTCTTCTGGCCCGAGTGCAAGGACTTCTGGGAGCGCCCTGCCCTGCCCGAGTCGATGGCGTTCATGAACGTGCTCGACGTCCGGCGCGTCGCGACCCCTGAGCTGCCGGCCGGCAAGCGCGTGGCGTGGATCGGCGACGACGTCTCGCGCGCGGAGGCGCTCGGGATCACCTCCGAGAACCGGAATCCGGCGACGCTCCTCGCCGCGCTCGATCGCCTCCGGACGACGAAGTCGCCGTACGAGATCGCGTGCCTCTTCGAGGCGAACCGGCGAGCCGCTCTCGGACACGAAACGGTCCGTCGCGCGTTCGCCGAGGGCGAGCATTCCGAGCTCGATCTCCACCTGCTCTATCTCCGTACGACGCGGCAGGACGATCCGGAGACGCCGTACAAGAACATCGTCGCCACCGGGCGGAATGCTTCGATCCTCCACCACGTGAGCTACGGGCGCGACGCAACGCGCGCGGAGTCACTCCTCCTCGATGCCGGCGCGACGTGCCTCGGTTACTGCTCGGACATCACGCGCACGTGGGTCAAGACGAAGGGCGCCGCGAGCTCGGCGTTCGTGCAGATCCTCGCGGGCATGGAGGCCATGCAGAAGCGTCTCGTCGACCGCATCGCGACGGGCATGCCGTACGAGGAGCTGCACGACGAGTCGCATCGCCAGGTCAGCGCCATCCTGAAGGAGGCCGGCGTCGTGAAGGCGTCCGCCGACGAGATCGACGGCAAGGGGATCAGCCGCGTGTTCTACCCGCACGGCCTCGGACACTCGCTCGGCCTGCAGACGCACGACGTCGGCTGTGCCGTCGTGAAGCCGCGCGCGGACAACCCGTTCCTCCGCAACACGTCGCAGATCGCCGAAGGCCAGGTCTTCACGATCGAGCCTGGCCTCTACTTCGTCGATTCGCTGCTCCTCGAGCTGCGCAACAAGCCCGAAGGCAAGCTCGTCGACTGGAACCTCGTCGAGGCGCTCGCGCCGCTCGGCGGCATCCGGATCGAAGACGACGTGCTCGTGACGCCGACCGGGACGCGCAACTTCTCGCGCGAGGTCCTTCCGGTCGGCGGCAGCGCCGTCTGAGACGCGCGAGCGCCTCTCAGTCCTTCTTCAGGTCGAGCGACGCCGAGTTGATGCAGTAGCGGAGGCCGCCGCGATCGCGGGGGCCGTCGGGGAACATGTGTCCGAGATGCGCCCCGCACTTCGAGCACGTGACCTCGGTGCGGACCATGCCGTGCGAGCGATCCTCCTCGGCCGCGACGTTCTCGGTGTGCATCGGCTTCGTGAAGCTCGGCCATCCGCTGCCCGAATCGTATTTGTCGTCCGAGCGGAAGAGCTCCGCGCCGCAGCACACGCACCGGTACGTCCCGGCGTCATGGCAGTCCCAGTACTTGCCCGTGAAGGCGCGCTCGGTGCCCTTGTTCCGCGTGATCTCGTACTGCTCGGGGGTGAGCTCGGCCTTGTAGTCGGTGTCGGTCTTCTTGTTCATGGCGGCGTCGTCCTCGACGGCGCAAGCATAGTCCGGTTACGAGGCGGCGGCGCAGCGACGTCGCGTGCTCAGACGTCGCCGACGGCCCTACCCGCCTGATCCTGCGCCGCTTCTTCTTCGCTCCGGAAGACGATCCCGGACGTGCGGCGATGCGCCGAGCACATCCCGAGCTCGCGAGCCCCTTCATCGAACACGACGCGCTCGCACCTGTGGCAGACGTAGAGCGCGCGATACGCGATCGGCTCGTTGAGGTAGTCGGCGACGAAGAGGGCGCCGAGCCGATCGACGAGCCGCATCCGCGCGCCGTCGACCGGGATCCACACCTCCATGCCGGCTTCGTCGAGCGCGCGACGGACGAAGCCGCGCTCGATCATCTCGTCGGCGAGCTCGAGCGCTCCATCCGAGAGCACGGCCTTCTCGAGCGCCGCGAGCATCCGGCTTCGCGCGATCGTGAGGAGCTCGTCGATGCTCTTCGGATCGATCGACGCCGGTGCACGGTCATCGGCTCCGTCAGTGACGAGCGTGCGCTCGCCGCGGTGGCAATGTCGCGTCGCTTCGGCATAAGGACCGGTGAGCCAGCGCGCGAGATCGCCCTTCGTCCAACCGTTCGCAATTCCGTCCATGAGCTCGAGCGCCGCCGCTCGGCACTCGGCCGCGACCGACGCGCGTGTGACGCCGTCATCGAGCAGCGCGGGACCGCGGCGGCTCCCCCCAAAAGACATGACGTACTTCACAGTCCAAGCTCCATGACGGAACGAATGCAGGCAAAAGCCCTACCACAGGGTGCCCCTGTGTCCAGATGATGCGCGGCCACCTCGCAGGCGCGGTACGAGCCCGGACAGGGCGCGATCTGCGCGAGGAATTCGGGCCTCCTGCCGTTAGGATTCGCGCCGTGGCCCGGTGTCGCGTCCTCCTCATGGTGCTCGCCGCCGTCGTGTGTCTGCTCGCCTGTGGCAGAACGGCACCGGCAAGCGGCCTCGCGCGCATCCGCGCCGCGGGCGTCCTCCGATGGGGCGGCGACATCCAAGGCGGCGAGCCGTACGCCTACGCCGATCCCGCGAACCCGGGCCGGCTCGTCGGCTTCGAAGTGGAGCTCGCCGATGCGATCGCGAAGGAGCTCGGGGTCCGCGCGGAGTTCGTTCAAAACGATTGGTCGAACCTCGTCCCGTCGCTCGAGCGCGGCAGCTTCGACATCGCCATGAACGGCCTCGAGGTGACCGAGGCTCGCGTCGGCCGCGTGCTCTTCACGCGCCCCTACTGCGTCTTTTCCGAGCGCCTCATGGCGCGCAAAGGCGACGCCTCGATCCAAGCCGACCTCTCCTCGTTGAAAGGCAGGAAGGTCGGCACGCTCGCGAACAGCCTCGCGTTCGAGATGTTGCGAGGCACCGCCGAGACCGTCGTCTACGAAGGCGTCGACGAGCCGTACGCCGATCTCGTGAGTGGCCGGACCGACGCAGTCCTCCTCGACGACATCATCGCGACCCGTTACGGCGCGCCGAAGCCGGAGCTGCGCGTCGTGGGCGATCTCCGCGAGGGCTTCTACTCGATCGCGGTGCGCCCCTCGGAGCCCGAGCTCGCGGCCGCGATCGACGATGCCATCGGCAAGCTCGCCGCGCGCGGCGAGCTGCAGCGCATCCTCGACGGAAGCCAGCTCTGGAACGAGCGCCAATCCAAGCTCGTCGCGTGGTCGTCCGCCGATCAAGCGACGATGCTCGGCGAGCCGCCGGCGCCGCCGCCGCTCGGTCGCGGACACATCGTGTTGTTCCTGAAGGGAGCGGGCGTGACGCTCCTCGTCTCGACGCTTGCGATGGCGCTCGCGATGACGCTCGGCCTCGCGCTCTCGCTCGCTCGGATGTTCGGAGGTCCGGCGCTCTCCCGGCTCGCGAGCATGTACGTCGAGATTTACCGCGGGACGCCGGTGCTCCTGCAGCTCTATCTCCTCTATTACGGCCTATCGCCCGTGCTGAAGCTCGGGGCGCTGTCGGCGGCGATCGTCGGGCTCGGGATGAACTACGCGGCGTACGAGGCCGAGGTCTACCGCGCTGGGATGCAGGCCGTCCCGAAGGCGCAGCTGGAGTCTGCGCTCGCCCTCGGGATGACCACGCGCCTCGCGCTCCGTCGCGTCGTGCTCCCGCAGGCGCTCCGGCATGCGATCCCGAACGTCACGAACGACTTCATCGCGCTGTTGAAGGACAGCTCCCTCGTGAGCGTCATCACCGTCGTGGAGCTCACGAAGCAGATGACGATCACCGCGATCGACGTCCGGAGCTGGCTCGGACCGGGCCTCCTCTGCGCGGGCTTGTATTTCGCGATGAGCTATCCGCTCGGCGTCATCGCGCGGCGGCTCGAGAGAAAGCTCGAAGGAGAACGCACGGCGGAGGCCGCGACATGATCGTCGTCGAGAACGTCACGAAGACGTTCGAGTCACGTAGGGTGCTCGACGGCGTCAGCGTCCGATTCGAGCGCGGAAAGGTCTCGTCGCTCGTCGGTCCGTCGGGCGGAGGCAAATCGACGCTCCTCCGCTGCATCAACGGGCTCGAGCGCTTCGACTCCGGACGCATCACGGTGGCGGATCTGGCGCTCGGGCCGAGCAAGTGGGCCCGTCCGAACCGCGCCGAGCGCGCCGTCCTCCGCGCGATCCGGCTGAAGGCCGGGATGGTCTTCCAGCACTACGGCCTCTTCTCGCACATGAGCGCGCTCGAGAACGTGATGGAAGCGCCCGTCCACGTGCGCGGGATCGCGCCCAAGGAGGCTCGCGAACGCGCGCGACTCCTGCTCGATCAGGTCGGCCTCTCGCACCGGCGTGACGCGTTCCCGCGAGAGCTTTCCGGCGGCGAGCAGCAGCGCGTCGCGATCGCACGGGCGCTCGCGATGGATCCGGAAGCGCTCCTCCTCGACGAGCCGACGAGCGCGCTCGACCCCGAACGGAAGCTCGAGGTCGTGCGCGTGCTCCATGATCTCGCGAAGCGCGGGGCGACGATGATCATCGTCACGCACGAAGCCGCCGTCGTGCGCGACATCGCCGATCACGCGGTCCTCCTACGTGAAGGTCGCGTCGTCGTGGAGGGGAAACCCTCCGAGGTCCTCTGAGCTACCGCCGCCCCCGGAAGCGCGCACGAGCAATGGTCATCGCCGCCCAGGCGTTGCGATGACGAACGTGCCGTCCGGGGCAATGACCACCGAACCGTCTTTCAGGAGACGCCCGACGGCTCGCTTGAAGGCCTTCTTGCTGAGCCCGAAGGCGTCGCGGATGTCGTCGGGGCTCGACTTGTCCCCCAACTTCGGCGGATTCGGCCGCGAGAGCTTCGCGAGGATCCTTTCGGCGTCGCCAGCGAGCTCCTCATGCGCGTGACCTCGCAGGGACAGCTCGATCTTTCCATCCGAAAGCACATTCGTGACACGGAATCGCGCCGCCTCGCCGCGTGACAGCGACTGTGGCTCGGTGCGAGGCACGAGGCCGATGAACAATCGCTCGACGATGACGAAGACACCGATCTCCGGCTCGTACCGCCAAGCCTCCCCTTCGACCCACTCGTCTTCCTTCCACTCGACGTCCGTGCCGCCACTCCGGAGCATCTCGCTCACGCGCATCGTGCCAGCCAGCCGTCCGCTCTCGTCCATGTAGAGGCCGATGGCATAGCGGGAGCCGACGCGCATGTCGGCCGTCTGCTCGGCGAACGGAACGAGCAGCTCCTTCGGCATCCCCCAATCGACGAACGCGCCGAAGCGGGTGAGCTCGGTCACCTCGAGAAAGGCGACCTCGTCGAGCTCGAGCTTCGCCCTCCGCGTCGTCGCGATCGGGCGAGCCTCGGAGTCGAGGTAGACGAAGACGTCGAGCTCGTCTCCGACCCTTGCGCCTTCCGGGATCTCGCCGCCGGGAAGAAGAAGCTCTTCGTTCTGGTTCACCGCGAGGAGCGCGCCGGGCGGACCGAATCGACGGATCGCCAGCGTGACGTGGTGGCCAATCAGCTCGTCGATTGTCATCGCGATCATCCTTGCACGAAGCTTTTCTCGAGGGAGACGCGGCGGTACCTGAGCACATCCCGAGAGCCCGCGCGAGCTCAGGCAGCGCTCAGCGCTGAACGTGTCGGGTGTGCTAGCTTCGCGCCGCGATGAAGTTCGAGACGCTCGATCGGCAGATGCGCGTCTATGAGACCGCGCACGACCACTGCGTCCTGCCCGGGATGCACATGGTCGCGCGGATCGACGGCCGCTCGTTCTCTCAGCTCACCCGCGGCGGGGCGCACGCCTTCGATGCTCCCTACGACACCCGCTTCCGCGACTGCATGGTCGCAACGCTCGAGCACCTCTTCACCTCGACCGGGTTCTCGGTCCTGTTCGGGTACACGCAGAGCGATGAGATGTCGTTGCTCTTCCGGAAGGATGAGTCGCTGTTCGGCCGGAAGCTGCGCAAGTTCCTCTCCGTGCTCGCTGGTGAGGCGAGCGCGAAGTTCTCACTCGGCCTCGGCGCGCTCGGGGCCTTCGATGCACGGATCTCGCAGCTTCCCGACGTCGACGCCGTGGTCGACTACTTTCGCTGGCGCAACGAGGACGCGCATCGCAACGCCCTGAACGGTCACTGCTACTGGCTGCTCCGCCGCCAGGGCCTCGACGATCACGCGGCCACGCAGCAGCTCAAAGGCGTCTCCGTCGCCGACCGCAACGAGCTCCTCTTCCGCGCTGGGATCAACTTCAACGACATCCCGGCGTGGCAGAAGCGAGGGATCGGCATCCTGTGGGAGAACGAGGAGCACGCCGGGGTCGACCCGCGAAGCGGTGCCCCCACGAAGTCCACACGCCGCCGCGCCGTGATCCGCTACGACCTCCCGATGAAGACGGAGTTCGACGAGCTCGTCCGCGGCATCGTCGTCCGGCAGTAACATGCCGCTTCGTTTCGTCGTCGACACGAACGTCCTCGTCTCGGCGCTCTACAAGCCGGGGAGTGTTCCGGCTCGAGCGCTCGAAGCCATCTGGCGCATCGGCGAGAGACAAGGAACGGCATCCTTGCTCTACGACGCTCGCATCGTCGACGAGTATCGGAGCGTCCTCGCGCGCCCGAAATTCCGCGCGCTCGACCGCCACTCCATCGACGAGCTCATCAGCGAGGTGCTCTCGCGCGGTGCTGACCTCGGTGACGTCGCTGCCTGGAGCGGTGCGCTCCCCGACGAAGGTGATCGCATCTTCGTCGAGGTGGCGCTTGCCGGCTGCGCGATGATCGTGACCGGCAACATCAAACACTACCCGGTCGACCTGGGATTGCAGGTGCTCCCGCCCGCCATGATGCTCGCGCAGCACGGGTAGCTCCACGCGAGGTCACGGCCTGGCCGCGCGAAGGTGGGCCTGGATCCGCTCGGGCAAGAGCGGATGGTCGTAGATCGCCAGCTCGTCGAGCCCGCCCGTGAAGAAGTTCACCGTGCACTCGCAGTTCTGTCCTCCGACCGTCCAGCCACCCGCGATCCTGGTCAGCGCGTTGAAGCTGGCCGCTGTGGATGCCGCGAGCTCTCCGTCGACGTAGAGACGGTGCACGTTTCCGTCCCAGGTCCCGACGACGTGATGCCAGTTTGCGTCGACGAGGGCGTTCTCGGCCACGGTCGACGTGTGCGCTTGATCGGCGCCCCATCGCTCGAAGACGAGGTTCTTCTGGTTGATGAACAGGCTCCATCCACGCCGAGGATAGGCCTCGTGATCGACGATGAAGCCGTAGTCGGATCCGTTCGACTTGACCCACACTTCGAGGGAGAACGGCGCGAAGTCGACGAAGTCGACGCCTTGCGAGAAGTGAATGGTCGAGGTGCCGGCCAACGTCACGGCCGTATCGGGATCGTTCGCGAGCGCCCCCTGTACTCCGAACGTGACGCCCGAGCCGGGATACGTACCGGCGATGTGACCCATCTCGTCGACGGCGGTGGGGCCGGCCCCCTCACCGAAGCGGACGTAGACGACCGGAGCATCCTCGATCACCGCGCTTCGATACCTGGAGACGCCGGCGTCGACGACGGTCGCATCCGGAACACCGCCGGCTTCGTTCGCACTCGCGTCGGGCCGCAGATGTTGGTCTTCGATGCCGAGGATCGCGGCGCACCCGCCAGCGGCGAGAGCCGCCGAAATGATCGCGAGGGTGGACCGCATCCTCGTCGAGGGTAGCGCGGTCATGCTCCGCCGCGTGAGCCGGTTCGGAGGGGTATCGAGGCCCCTTGCCGGCGGCCCGAGGAGGGGGATCCATCCCCCTCGCCCGTCGGTCGATGCGCGTGCTGCGCGCAGAATCACCGTGCGAGTCGCAGTGGCTTGCTGGTTGCTACCTCGTCGCGCATGAACCTGCACACCGTTTCGCTGCGTTCGGTCTGGGCAGTTGCCCTCGTCGTGTCCGTCCTTCCTGCGGGATGTTCCGGCGAGGACGGCGGCGAGCAAACCGAGGGTGAGTCGGCGGGGAGCGCCCTCCAGTCGACGTACTCGCTCTGGGACACCACCGCCGTCCCGAAGGTCACGGCCGATCCGGATACGGCGGCGGTCGAGATCGGGACGAAGTTCCGCGTGGACGTCGCGGGCAAGGTGAGCGGAGTGCGCTTCTACAAGGCGTCGAACAACACGGGCACGCACACCGGACATCTCTGGCGAAACGACGGGAAGCTCCTCGCCTCCGTCACGTTCACGCGCGAGACGGCATCGGGTTGGCAGACCGCAACGTTCGCGAGCCCGGTCACGATTGTCCCCGGCACGACGTACGTCATCTCGTACCACACGGACGTCGGGCACTACGCTGCCGACAACGGCTACTTCGCGAATCGCAGTGTCGACCGCGGGCCGCTCCACGGGCTCGCCGACGGCAACGACGGCGGTAACGGTGTCTACCGCTACGGCGCGACGGGGTTCCCGACCAACAGCTGGAAGCAGACCAACTACTGGGTCGACGTGCTCTTCGCTCCCGACGCGACGGCCCCCGCACCTTCGGATGGTGGCGCGCCTCCGCCTCCGCCGCCGCCGCCAGTCGACGCCGGAACGTCCTCGGGCGATCCGTGCGCGACATTCCCCGCTCTCCCGTCGGTGCGCCCGACGGAGGCGACGACCGGCGTCCCGAAGGGGACCGTGCTCACGCCGTCGGGGACGATCACGGTCACCACGCCCGGAACCGTGATCGACGGCAAGGACGTGAAGGGCACGATCTTCGTCAACGCGAACAACGTGACCATCAAGAACACACGCGTCACGTTGGACGGCGGCTATTACGGGATCCGCGTAGACAACAACGTCACCGGCACGAAGATCCTCCACTCCGAGATCGCGACGCCGGCCGGAGGAGCGGGCGGATACACCGGCATCGCGGTCACGAATGGGATCGTGTGCGCGTGCAACATCCACGGCTGGGAGAACGGCATGACGGTCGGCGGCGGTATGTTCGTCCAGGCGAACTACGTGCACGGCCTCGCCTCCCCGAGCGCACAGGACGCGCACTTCGACGCAGTCGAGGTCTACAGCGGGAGCAACACGAAAGTCTGGGGCAACAACCTGCTCGACAACGATCCGAACGGCAACTGGATCGAACGAACGAGCGCCCTCTTCATCAGCAGCGCCTACAGCAACGTCGACAACGTCGAGGCGCGCGGCAACTGGCTCGGGGGTGGCTCGTACACCCTCTATGTCCGCCTGTCCGGGGCCGGGCCGAGCTACCGCTACTCGAACATCACGATCCGCGACAACCGCTGGATCCGAGGTTCGGCGAACTACGGTCCGCATTCGATTGGCCCCGATCCCGTCGTCTGGAGCAACAACGTCTGGGACGACAACGGGCAGCCGATCGCTCAGTGAGTGGCAAGGTGGTGATCGGCGGCTCCTCCGACACCATGGCCGCGGTGCCTGATAACATCATGGCCCGTGGGTCGGAGGACGCCGGTCTCGATCGTGCTCGCCGCGCTTCTCGTGTGTGCGCGCGCCCATGCCGCTCCGAGCTCGAGCACCGAGGAGGCGGACATCCTCTTCGAGGAGGGCCGCCGCTTGATGGCGGAAGGTTCACTCGAAGCTGCTTGCTCCAAGCTCGAACGGAGCTTCCAACTCGCTCCCCGCCTCGGGACGATGCTGAACCTCGGATCGTGTTTCGAGCGTCGCGGGGAGCTCGCGAGGGCACTCGCTCTCTACGAACGCGCCGCGACGCTCGCGCGTCAGCTCGGACGGGCCGATCGCGAGGCCGCCGCGCGCGAGCTTGCGGTCCTCGTCGAGGCGAAGGTGGCCAAGCTCCTCGTCGTCAGCCAGGAGCCCTCGGCAGGTCTCGCGATCGAGGTCGACGGCGAGCTGCTCTCGACGCGGGCGGGTCTCGTTCCGCTCGATCCCGGGGAGCGCCGTCTGGTGGCGCGCGCTCCGGGTCGCGTCCCGTTCGAGGTCGTCCTCCACCTCCGGAAGGGCGAGACGACGACCGTCACGATCCCGAAGCTCCGCGAAGAGCCTTCGCCTGCAGCGGAGGCTCCGCCGGCAGCAGCCGCGGGACCGGACCTCCGCACTGTCGGGGTGGTCGCCGGCTTCACGCTCACCGCCATCGCGGCGGCCTCGGGCACCGTCTTCGGGCTCCGCGCGAAGTCGAAACACGACGAGTCGTCAGGCCAGTGCGACGCGACCGGCTGCTCGGTGGAGGGGCTCCGTCTGGTCGACGAGGCGAAGTCGGCCGCGACGGTATCGACGGTGTCATTCGTCGTCGCCGGCGTCGCGCTCGCGGCGACGGTGACCGTGATGCTCCTGACGTCGTCGAAGGGATCATCGCCCAGCGTCACTCCGACGGCTCGCGCGGGCCTCTTGCCCGGAGGGTTCGTCGCTCGCTTCTGAGAACGAGCCTCAGACGCGGTGCTTTCGAACGAGCTCGCCGAGATACTTGCGGTCCATCTTCGCGGTCCGCGCGGCCGCGGCGACGTTGCCACCGTGTTTGTCGAGAATCCATGCCACGAACTGGCGTTCGAACGCGGCTTCCGCCCGCGCGCGTGCCTCACGGTAGGATTCGCCGTCGACGAACTCGTGTTGTGGCCCGCCGGATGTGGGCTGAGCCGCGAAGTCGAAGCTCTCGAGGACCTTCACTCCGGATCCTCGCGCCAGGACGGCGGTCCGCTCGAGGACGTTCCGGAGCTCACGCACGTTGCCGGGCCACGCGTGCGAGCGAAGCTGCGCGAGAGCGGTCGGGTGCAGCGCGAGGCCGTCCGCAAATCCGCCGAGGATCTGCTCGGTGAGCAGCGAGATGTCTTCGATGCGTTCTCGGAGAGCGGGGACACGTGCCGTGACGACCGCGAGGCGGAAGTAGAGATCCTGTCGGAACCGTCCCGCGCGGACCTCCTCGGCGAGATCGCGTGTCGTGGCAGCGATGATCCGAACGTCCACGTCGACCATCTGCTTGCCGCCGACGCGTCGGATCTGGCGTGTCTCGAGGACGCGCAGCAGCTTCGGCTGGAGCACCAGCGGCAGCTCGCCGATCTCGTCGAGGAACAGGGTTCCTCCCTGCGCGCGTTCGAATGCTCCTTCGTGGTTCTGGATGGCGCCGGTGAACGCCCCCTTCTCGTGCCCGAACAGCTCGCTCTCGACGACACCTTCGGCGATCGCACCGCAGTCGACGACCTCGAAGGGCCTAACCGCGCGGGGGCTCGCCATGTGGATCGACCTTGCGAGGACGTCCTTGCCCACGCCCGTCTCGCCCAACAACAGGACCGATGCGTCGCTCGGGGCAACGCGCTCGAACAGACCGAAGAGGCGACGCATCCCGATGCTGCGGCCGAGGGCGAGACCGAACTGGGTCGAGGCGCTCGGAGGAACGATGGCCCCGGCGATGTCGAGGCGGACGAGCAGATGAACGTCGCCGACCTGGAGGAGCGTCCCCGGCTCGAGGAGCGCCTCGCCGACGCGCGTGCCGCCAATCCAGGTTCCGTTGCGGCTCTGGAGGTCTCGCGCGACCAGGCCACGCTCGGTGCGCACGAGCTCGAGGTGATGCCGCGACACCGTCGCGTTCTGCAGCACGAGGTCGTTGTCCTCCGCCTTGCCCACGCGCATCGTCTCGCCCACTGCGCCGGGCAGCTTCACCTCGCGCTCGACGCCGGTGGTCGTGAGCACGACGAGAACGGCACCGTCGGGCGACGACCACGGGGCCGACTCCGTGGTCTCGGTCTCCCACGCACCATCCATCTTCATCGCGGTCATCTTAGGCCAAGGCAGGCGACTCCAACGAGAGTCCGAGCCAGAGAGCCCATCAGGTATCAGAACCGTCGCTGCTCAGTCCGGCGTGCTCGGGAGCTGCGGTCGCGCCGACCCGACGGCATCGGCCCGCGGTGTCGACGCCGTCCACTTCGGCCGCGCAGGCGATCGAGAACGCGGTCGTGCGTGCGAAAGGGTCGACGGTGGAGGTGCGGACGGCGCCGCGACGGTCGCCTCTGTGACGGCGTCTTTCGGGGACTCGGGCACCGGCGGCGCGTTCGCCGGTGCCTCAGGTCTCGCCGGCCCCGTCACGGGCACCCCATCCGCGACGTGCTCCGCCGTCCGTGGGCTCGCGTCGACGTCGGAGCTGGGTCGCGCGTGGACGGCCAGAACGACGACGCCGGAGAGCAGACCGACCGTCGCCACGCCGGCGAGCGCGCGACGGAGGACGCGTGACGGGACGGCGGCGTCAGCCACCAACGTCGTCGCGGTGAGCGGCTCCTCGGGAGCCGGTCGCTTCAGTGCCCCGGCGAGAGCGTCCACGGATGTGCGCCCTGAAGTGACCTCGACGGAGGACGAGCCCGACACCAGAGACACCGTCCTCGTCGCGGGCCCCGAGTCGATCGATGCCGCGAGCGCGGGGGCGTCCTCGCCGTCGACACGGATCGGAGGACGTCCCTCCGGAATCGTCGCAACGAGCTCACGCCAGCGCTCCGAGGCGAACGGCGCCAGCGCGCGGGCAAGCTCCGCCGTCGATGAGAACCGGCGCTCCGGGTCTTTCTCGAGGCAGCGATCCACGACCTTCTCGATGGCCTCTGGAACGTCATGCCGGATCGCGCGAAGTGCCGGATGCCGCTCGTGCACGACGAGCGTCATGAGGTCCAGCAACGAAGTGGCGTCGAATGGCCGCTGGCCCGTGAGCACGAAGTACAGGACGATCCCGAGCGACCAGATGTCGGAACGCGCATCCACGACCGCCGACGAGCGGATCTGCTCGGGTGACATGAACGATGGGGATCCGAGGAGCGTCCCCGTGCGCGTCTCGAGGCTCGCCACGTCGCCTCCGAACCGGTGCGCCTTGGCGATGCCGAAGTCGATGATCTTGAGCAACTCGCTGGAGTTGCCAGCGGTCAGGAACAGGTTGGAGGGCTTCACGTCGCGATGGACGATTCCGCGACTGTGGGCGTCGCCCAGCGCGTGGCACGCTTGGATGGCGATGTCGATCGCGCGCGCGCACGCGAGGCTCCCCTCGTCCCGCACGACGTCCTGGACCGTTCGACCGTCGAGGAGCTCCATCACGAGGAACGGTGCTCCGTCGTGCTCGCCGACATCGAAGACGCGTGCGACGTGCTCGCTGCGCAGCGAAGCGATCGTCTGGGCCTCGTGCACCAACCGCGACGCCGCGCGCGGGTCGTCGCTCTGCTCGCGACGCAGGACTTTGACGGCGACGGGGGAGCGGAGCTGGACGTGAGTGGCGGCGAAGACCACGCCCATCCCGCCGGCGCCGATCACCCGGTCGAGCCGGTACTTCTCGCCGAGGGTGGTGCCGCTCGGAAGCACTCCTCAGTCTACCACGAACGAAACGCGAGCCGCCGTCGTCGCCGATTACGCGACGACAGCGGCAGCTCTCGCGATTCGCTCTCGTTCACTTCTTCTCGGCGGGGACCTCGTAGGTCGGGACGATCATCGCGCGCGCGAGCGTGTGGAAGAACAGGTTGAAGCCGAGGAACGCGCACGATCCATCCGGCCCGACGTCGAGCTTCTCCACGTCGAGCGCGTGGACCACGACGAAGTAGCGATGCGGGCCATGGCCGGCAGGCGGAGCGGCGCCGATGAAGCGTGCACCGCCGCCGTCGTTCTTCAGCGTGATCGCGTTCTCGGGGAGCAGCTTCTTGTCGGGGTTCCCAGCATCCGACGGCAGCTCGGTGACGTTCGCGGGGATGTTGAACACCGCCCAGTGCCAGAAGCCGCTCGCGGTGGGGGCATCCGGATCGTAGACGGTCACGGCGAAGCTCTTCGTCTCCTTCGGGAAGCCGGACCACGAGATTTGCGGGGAGACGTCTTCGCCACCGGCGCCGAAGATGCCCGAGACCTGCGCACGGGCGAGCGGCTTGCCGTCGGCGACGTCGGTGCTCGTCACGGAGAACGACGGAACGGCGGGGAGGAATTCGTACGGAGAAGGCGGGCGCTTGGCGGTGGTCATGGGATCTCCTTCCGGGACGCTCATCCTAATGCGAGCCGGCCGCCGAGGGACGCTGGATGGGCTGGACCGCCGCAACCCGCCGTGCGTTGACGGCATCTGTCCACGATAGTAGACAAGCATCCAATATTTCTTCCGACCCCAAGGAGCGAACATGTCATTGCGGATCAACGACACAGCCCCGAATTTCACCGCGAAGACGACGCAGGGCACGATCGACTTCCACCAGTGGATCGGTGACGGCTGGGCGATCCTCTTTTCGCACCCGAAGGACTTCACGCCGGTGTGCACGACCGAGCTCGGCTACATGGCGAAGATCGAGCCGGAGTTCACGAAGCGCGGCACGAAGCTCATCGGGCTCTCGATCGACCCCGTCGACGACCACTCCAAGTGGGCGAAGGACATCGAGGAGACCCAGGGCGCCGCGGTGAAGTACCCGATGATCGGTGACACCGATCTCGCCGTCGCGAAGCTGTACAACATGCTCCCCGCCGAGGAGCCGGGCACGTCCGCCGGCCGCACCGCCGCGACGAACGCGACCGTCCGCACGGTGTTCATCATCGGCCCGGACAAGAAGATCAAGCTGATGATGACGTACCCGATGACGACGGGCCGGAACTTCGACGAGATCCTCCGCGCCCTCGAGTCGATCCAGCTCACGAGCAAGCACAAGGTCGCGACGCCGGTGAACTGGAAGAACGGCGAGGACGTCATCATCTCCGGCGCCGTCAGCGACGACGAAGCGAAGAAGCTCTATCCCGAGGGCTTCAAGGCGCCGAAGCCGTACCTCCGTATCGTGAAGCAGCCGCAGTAACGCGCCCGGCGACGCGCCGACGAGCGCGAGCTCGAGACACGAGGCCCTGGTCGCACACGCGACTGGGGCCTCGTCAATTTCAGGGTCGCAGGCCCACAGCCCGAGAGAGTCAACCGCCAAGGCGCCAGGTCCTGTACTCTGGTCTCTATCGACTGCTGGCCGTGAAGACTCGAGGAGAGATTCACAGGGGGACAAGGTGACAGAGAGATCAGAGGGAGGGGCTTCCTCTCTTTGTTCACCTGGACCCTCGTTGGGCCCTCACGAAACGTGAAGCGCTCGCTTCGCGAGCACTTCACGTTTCGTTCGGAAAGGAAGATCTCACTTTCGAGCTCCATCCTTGTTCCGCAAACGGTGCGCTCTCCAAGCTTTGTCCCGAGACCTTCGGGAGGCGGAGGGCGGCTCGACTTGCCAACGACATCCACGGCTGTCCAGCTCGCACGCGCGCGTGTGACGATGAACGCTGCCGCGTGACGCGGGCCGCTCTCCGTCCGAGTCCCGCAGCCGGCAAGGACGCCAGTGCCTGTGCGGAACAAGCTCGCCGGATGGGAGGGAGGCTCAAATTTGCGAGCAAAACGCGAAAGCGTTTTGCGAGAGGCGACGAGGGTCCAGGTCGGAACCGAAGCAAGGCCCCTCCC
>JAEXCN010000063.1 GCA_023402175.1 Pseudomonadota bacterium
GCCCTGTTCAGGGCTCCTTCAGCGCGCGTCCGAGCTCGCCGAGGAAGTACTCGCAGTCGGTGACGATGCCGACGGCCTGGTGCGTGCCGCGATCGACGAGCTTGATGACGCTGTCGGCGCTCGTGTCGACGGTGAACGTGAAGACGCTCGCGGGGAGCATGTTTCCCGTGGCGACGCCGTGCAGCGTCGTGGCGACGACGATCGCGACGCCGACGTCTTGGACGTGCTCTCGCATCGCGTCCGCAGCGTTCACGGCGTCGGTGATCACGTCGGGGAGCGGACCGTCGTCGCGGATCGATCCGCAGAGCACGAAGGGGATCGGCTTCGTCACGCACGCGTGCATGATCCCGCTCGTGACGAGGCCTTCGCGGACCGCCGCGGCGATCGAGCCCGCACGACGCACGCGGTTGATCGCGCGGAGGTGATGCTGGTGGCCGTGCGGCACGCTCTCGCCTTTCGCGAGCGCGATCCCGAGCGAGGTGCCGAACATCGAAGCCTCGATGTCGTGTGCCGCGAGCGCGTTGCCGGCGAAGAGGACATCGATCCAGCCGTCGCGGATCAGCGAGGCAAGGAGCGGGGCGCTCCCGCTGTGGACGATCGCCGGGCCTCCGACGAGGAGGACCTTCTTGTTCGCCGCATGCGCTTCCTTCATCGCGATGGCGACGTCGCGGATCATCCGCGCCTTCGGTCGCTCCGTCGACACGCCGGAGGACATGAAGCGGAAGGCCTCGCCCTCTGCTGCGCTCCGGGGCGGCATGCGGACGCGGACGCCGGCATCGCCGACGACGAGGAGGTCGCCCTTCGTCACGCGATGCATCGGACAGGCCTCGGCGCGCGTTCGCCCGCTCGGCTCGCGCACGATCCGGATGCCGACGTCCATCTCCGGTCGTGCGACCTCGAGCCAGGCCCCGCCGACGCGCACGTCCGTCGGGAAGTTCGTGGTCGCGTAGAACCCTTCGGGAAACACGCCGTCGAGGTCGGCCTCCATGACGGTCGCGTCCACGTCGTCGGGAGAAAGGCTCATGTCGGCGCATCCTAGATGACCGAGCGAAATCCGCGAACCGCTCGTGGTCTCCGCTCGCTCGTAGCCTGAACCCTGGAACCGCAGGGCTCGTCCGGTGGGCGGTTGCCTTTACGGTGTAAAGTGCTACGCCGTGGCGCGATGCGCTCCGTCGTTCGATCTCCCGCGCCAGCTCTCGTCTCCGCGCTGTTCCTCGCGTTCGTCGGTGGACCTGCGTGCTCCGACGACGGACGGGGCTCGATGCCGCCGGCCGCGACCGTCGCCTTCGATCCCGATGCGAAGCTCGATGCGGAGGGGGCGTTCTTCGACTTCCCTTATCCGTCCGACCTCAGGCTCACGAGCGACGGCACGCCCGACCTCGCTTCGTTTCCCGATCCGGGCGTGCCGATCCTCGCGGGCCTGAAGCTCGGCGCCACTCAGCGCAAGGGCTTTCCGGTCGTCCCCGTCGGCTATTTCAAGCTCACCGCGAAGCCTCTGCCGCGCGATCCGGAGGCCGTCGTCGAAGGTGGCGCGCATGCACCGCTCCTCCTCGTCGACGTCGATCCGTCGTCCCCTGCACGCGGCACGACGATCCCGGTCGTGGCGCACACGCCGAATGCCGACCCTTACGTCCCCGAGAACCTCGTCGCGATCGCGGCGAGACCGGGAATCGTGCTCGCGCCGAAGCGGAGATACGCGTTCGTCGTGACTCGCGGCGTCGGCCTCGAGTCCGGCGGCGAGCCTGAGGTGGCTCCCGCGCTGGCTATGCTCGCTCGTGGCGAAGTCCCTGCGGGCGCGCATGGACAGGCGATGCGTGATCTCTACGCGCCGCTCTGGGAGACGCTCGATCGCATCGGCGTGGCTCGCGCCGAGGTCGTCGGGGCAACGGTCTTCACGACCGGGGACGTCGTCGCCGATACGAATGCGCTCGGGAGCAAGGTGCTCGAGCAGCATCGCGCCGACGTGTCCGGCTTCGAGCTCGAGGCGTCGACGAGCGGTGAGGGCTCTCCATTCTGCCATGTCCGCGCCGCGATCACGCTGCCGCAGTTCCAGCGTGGTGCGCCGCCGTTCGACACCGACGGGCTCTTCGAGCTCGGTGCGGACGGCGCACCGGTGAAGCAGCGCGACGAGACCGTCGGCGTGTCGCTCGCGATCCCGAAGGAGCCGATGCCCGCCGGCGGTTATCCGCTCGTCGTCTACTTCCACGGGTCCGGCGGCGTCTCGCGCGAGGTGATCGACGGCGGGGACAAAGGCGAGCCGACGGATCGCTGGCCCGCGGCGATCCTCGCGCAGCACCACTTCGCCGTGGTCGGAGCCGCGCTGCCGCTCAGCCCCGAGCGTGTCCCGACCGCCGGCGCGTTCGACTACGTGAACATCGACAACATGGTCGCGACGCGCGACACGTTCCGGCAAGGGATCGTCGAGTCGCGCCTCTTCCTGTCCGCGCTCGAGCGCGTTCGGATCCCCGCATCCGTGCTCGCCGGATGCACCGGCCCGATACTCCCCGCCGGAGAAGACGCCTTTCACTTCGCTCCCGCGCCGCATGCGCAGGGGCAGTCGATGGGTGCGATGTACACGAACCTCGTCGCCGCGAGCGACGAGCGCTTCAAGCTCGCCGTCCCGACCGGCGCGGGCGGTTACTGGACCTACTTCATCCTGCGGACGACGAGGATCCCCGGCGCGTCCGGGCTCCTCTCGCTCGTGCTGAAGACGACGGAGAAGCTCACGTTCCTCCATCCTGCGGTGCACGTTGCGGAGACGGCGCTCGAGCCGATCGATCCGATGGTGAGCGTTCCGCGGCTCGGGCATGACCCGCTTCCCGGGCACCCCGCGCGTCCCGTGTACGTCCCTGCCGGCAAGGGCGACTCGTACTTCCCCGAGGCGGTGTTCGACGCGATGGCTGTGGCGTACCGGCACCCGCGCGTCGGCGATTCCGTGTGGCCGACGATGGATCAGGCGCTCTCGCTCGTCGGGATCGCGTCTCCGGCGAGCTACCCGGTGAAGGCGAACACGCAGTCGTCGACCGGAGCGCCGTTCACGAGCGTCGTCGTGCAGTACGACAGCCCCGGGAACGACGGGCATGCGATCTATCGCAAGGTCGACGCCGTCATGCACCAGTACGGGTGTTTCCACGAGACGTTCCGTTCGACCGGCACGGCCGTCGTCCCTGCTCCGTCGCCCCTCGGCGCTGCGTGCACGACGCCGTGAGCGCGATCGTCACGTGAGCAGCGTCCCTAGCTAGAGTTGTCGTAGACTGCCGTCGTGTCGATCCGGGGTCTTCGGCATCCAAGCGCGTTTGCCGCGTTTGCCACGCTCGCCGCGCTCGCCGCGCGCGTCTCGCTGCTCTTCGCGCTCGTCGCAACGTCGGGATGTGCGGTCACGACGTCGCGCGAGATCGCGGCGCCTCCGGCTGCGCGTCGCTGGTACGACGCCGTGGACTGGAAGAGAGCCGGCGACGAAGCGGTAGAAGTGCTTCGCGGTTATCTTCGCGTCGACACCACGAATCCGCCGGGAAACGAGACGCGCGGCGCGCGGTACCTCGGCGCGATCCTCGAGAAAGAGCAGATCCCGTACGAGATCGTCGAGTACGCACCGGGACGCGGGAACCTGATCGCGCGGCTCGAGGCGCAGAACCCGATGGAGGCGCCGATCTGCCTGCTCTCGCACATCGACGTCGTGACCGCCGAGGCAGAGAAGTGGCCGAAGGACAAAGGCCCGCTGTCGGGCGCGCTCGATGAAAGCGGTTACATCTGGGGTCGCGGCGCGCTCGACATGAAGGGGCTGGGTGCCCTCGAGCTGATGACGATGGTGTGGCTGAAGCGGCTGAACGTGCCGCTTCGTCGTCACGTGATCCTGCTCGCGGTCGCCGCCGAGGAGTCGGACAGCGGGGGCGTGCAGTTCATCGTCGACAAGCATTGGGGGAAGATCGGCTGCTCGCACTCGGTGAACGAGGGCGGCATGGGCATCCACGATCTGCTGGTCGAAGGTCAGACGGTCTACGCGATCTCGGTCGCGGAGAAAGGTGTCCTCTGGCTGAAGATGACGGCGCACGGCGAGGCCGGTCACGGATCGACGCCGGTGCCCGGGCGCGCGCCCGAGCGCTTGCTCCGTGCGATCGATCGACTGCAGAAGCGCGATCCCGATCCCATCGTCCACCCGTCGTTGTACGAGCTCGCTGCGCGCGTCGGCGAGGAGACGGGAGGGCTCACCGGCTTCGTCCTCCGCCGACCCTGGCTCGTTCGGAGGCTGGTGATGGGCAAGCTTCTCGCGAATCCACCCGCGCGCGCGACGTTGTTCGACACCGTCAACGTCACCGGCTTCGAAGGGAAGAAGGAGCCGAACGTCATCCCCAGCGAGGTCTCGGCGATCCTCGACTGCCGTGTCCTCCCCGGAACGAGGCCGATCGATCTTTACGTCGAGCTCCAGCGCGTCGTCGACGACCCGAACGTCACGTTCGAGATCCTCGACGCCATGGGCGCGGGCGAGAGCACGTGGGAGGACCCGTTCTTCTCCGCGCTCGCGCGGCATGCCGTCGACGGGCGACCGAACGTCGTCGCCGGTCCTTCACTCTCGCCGGGGTACACCGACTCGCTCTTTCTCCGGAAGAAGGGCGTGCGCGCGTATGGCTTCGTCCCGTTCGAGGTGAAGAAGGAGGAGCTGAACGGCTTTCACGGCCGCGACGAGCGCGTGAGCGTCGCGAACGTCCACCGCGGCCTTCGCGCGCTCTTCCGCGCCGTCGTCGACGTCTCCGTCGCGCGATGACGTCCGGACGTGCGGCCGGGATCTCGCTGCTCGCGCTCGTGCTCGCTGTCGACGCACGCGCGGCCGAGCCGAGCTCGCTGACCGAATCCGCGCCTCCCACGGTGCCGCCGCGCACCAACGTCGATGCGCCGCCTACCGCGGCCGCGCCACATTCCGACGTCCTTCTCCCCGCACGGATCGACGAGATCCGGATCGAAGGACTCGTCCGTACGAAGCCCTACGTCGTTCGCCGTGAGCTGCAGCTCTCCGAGGGAGACGTCCTCACGAAGGAAGCTCTCGACCTCGCGGTGACGCGTCTGTGGAACACGACGATCTTCGCGCGTGTCGACGCAGAGGTCGTTCGCGAGCCCGCCGCCGACGGTCGAGAGCGCACGGTGCTCGTCGTCCGGCTCGAGGATCGCTGGACGCTGAACCCGCTCTTTCGATTCGGATCGGGCGGCAATGCCTTCTTCTTCCGTCTCGGCGCAGCCGACAACAACATCGCAGGTCGCTTCGTCGAGCTGCAGGCGCAATACGAGTACTTCGACGGGTTCCACGGCGGCCAGGCGCTCTTTCGGAACCCGCGGCTGTTCGATCGGCGGATCGAGCTGCTCGTGCAGGTCGATCGACTCGTGCGTCCGCGTCAGGGCTTCTCCGATCAACGTACGCAAGCGATCGTCGAGGTCGCGAAGCTCGCGAGCAGCGACCGGATACGCATCGCTCTCCGCGCGAGCGCCTTCGCGAATCGCTTCCTCGCGCCGCTGGACTCGCTGCCGTATCACCCTGCTCCGACGGAGACGCTGCTCGTCGAGCCCTCGTTCCGCATCGGTCGCGTCGATCTGGTGCGCATTCGCCAGCGCGGCGCGAGCCTCGAGCTCCGTCCCGGCGCAGGCCTCACGACCAGCGACGTCGCCGGGACGTACGCGACGATGACCGGTGAAGCGCTTGCGTTCGTCATGCTCGGAGACCGATGGAACTTCGCCTTCCGTCTTCGCGGCGCGAACGTGACGAAGGTGCCGCCCCATCTCGAGCACTGGGCGGGCGGGCTCGATCTGATCCGCGGCTTCCCCGACAACTTCGTGCGGACGCGCGCGTACGCGCTCGGAAACGTCGAGGCGCGCTTCACCGCGTTCGATTCCACGTGGCTCGCGATCGTCCCGACGATTTTCGTCGACGCGATCGCTGCGCGATCGCCGGCCGGAACGCCGGGGACGGCGCTCTCTGCCGGCGGCGGCGTACGCCTGCTCATCCCGAAATTCGTCGGCTCCGGGCTCCGCGCGGACATCGCGGTTCCGCTGCACGCCGACCTTCGAGGAGTCGACGCAGCCGAACAGGCGCGGCTCGGGCCGGTGACGCCCGCCGTGGACATCGGGAGCATCCAGCCGAGCTTAGGCGTCTATCAGTTCTTCTGAAGCTCGCGGGCGAATCAGCGAGCGCCCTATTCGAACTTCGGCGCGGGCGCGTTGTCGCGACACACCTTGCTCGTACGCACGTCGAAGTCGACGAGGTTCCCGAGGATCACGTTGATGTAGAGGTTGTCCGAGCTCGTGAGCGAGCCGACGCGGAACTCGCGCCAGAGCGCGTAGTAGTGCACGACCTTGCTCGGCGCGATCTCGTAGAACGCCTCGAGCTGGTAGTCCTGGTTGAACTCCGCGTCGCTTCCGGAGATGAAGCGTGCCGGCTCGTCGAGCACCGTGCGGCTCACGAGCATCGTCGTCCCGCCGGGCGCCGCGCCGGCAATGCGTCGTGCGCCGCCCGTGAGCTTCGCTTCGTACGTCCGCCCGAGGAGCGAGACCGTGTATGCGGCCTTCCAGACGACCGTCGGCGTCGAGCCTCCGATGAAGTCTTCGATGCTCGTCTGATAGGTGCGGTCGTACTTGTCGTAGCTGCCTGGATAGATGTCCGGCTGGTTCTTCGCCGCCGCGAGCTTCTCGACCTGAGCAAGCGAGCAATCGAGCTCGGTGATGACGAGCATGCCCTGGCCCGCCGCGGGATCGCGCGTGATGGACGGGATGCCGAGCTTGTCCTTCGTGAGGTGGTCGATGGTCACCTGCACGGGCCGCGCGCCCGCGCGCTGGACGACGCCCGCGATGTCCGCGACGGCCTCTTTCAGCTCGTCGTCGGGCTTGTCGTAAGCCGTCCAGAGCTTCAGCGCCTGCGTCGACGTCTCCGTCGTCCCGGCGGCAGCCTCGTCCCGCGAGAGATCGTCGAGCGTGCCGAAATCGCAGCCCGCGATCACCAGCGCGATCCCAGCCCACCGGCCCCACCGCATCATGCGTCGGGCATAGCACATCTCGCTCGCGAGCCGGATCGGCGGCGGCGGGCGCTGCCTCATGACGAGCGGCGCGAGCTGCGGTAGTAGGGGCCGCATGAAGGCAGGGAGGGCTCTCGTGCTGTCGGCTTGCATCGCCGTATCGCTTGCCCACGCTCGCGAGGCGCGCGCCGACGAGCACGAGCCGCGAGCAGACGACGCGGCGACGATGCCGAGCCAGGCGCCTGCAGCTTCGACCGCGACGCTGGTCGGTGACGCGCCCGGTGTCGATGCACCTGCCTCGCCGGCTGCGGGTCCTGCGCTTCACCCGGTGCGGATCACGGGGACGATCGGCGCGATCAGCTTGCCGCGCCTCCTCTCGCTCGAGGTCCTCGCGCGCTTCCGGAAGACGAACGACCCGGACTGGGATCGCTTCGCCGTCGGCGCGGGAATCGAATACCTGCCGCCCGGCATCGCGAACTTCGGCGACAAGACGACGCTCTCCTGGTTCCAGGTCGGTCCAGAAGCACGCTTCTTCGCCTACCGGTGGCTGTTCGTCGGCGCCCGGATCGGCTGGCAGTTCGCGCGGGCCGACTCGGAGAAGTTCGGCAGCGAGGTCGACTACGTCACGACCTCCGCGTTCGTTGCGCCGAAAATCGGTGCACTCTACACGCTCAAGTCGGGCTTCACGATCGGCGGCGATCTCGGCGCGACGGTACCGCTCTTTGCCGGCACGTCGCTCGAGTCGGACGGGACGACGGACGCGAACGCCCGGAAGGCGGCCAAGACGTTCGGCATGTTCGTGATGCCGTTCCTCTCGCTCCGCGTCGGCTGGACGATCTGATCGGACGGCAGAGCCTGCGCGTGATTTCCGCGCCATTTGCGCTAAAGACGGCGGCCATGACGGAGTCCATGCCGGCGTTCTGGCGCCCCGAGGTCCTTGCGCCCGCCGGTGATCGCGCCGCGATGGAAGCAGCGGTCCGCGCAGGAGCGGACGCGGTCTACTTCGGGCTTCATGGCTTCAACGCTCGCGCTCGCGCGACGAACTTCGACGTCGAAGAGCTCGGCCGTACGATGCGGTGGCTCCACGAGCACGGCGCTCGCGGTTACGTGACGCTCAACACGCTCGTGTTCGACGAGGAGCTCGAGGCCGTCGAGCGCGCCGTCCGCGCTTGCGCCGCAGCGGGCGTCGACGCGGTCATCGTCCAGGACCTCGGCGTCGCGAAGCTCGCGCGCGCGATCGCTCCGGCGCTGCCCGTGCATGCCTCGACGCAGATGACGTGCACCGATGCGTCCTCCGTGGAGCTCGCGAGGGAGCTCGGCGCCACGCGCGTCATCCTCGCGCGCGAGCTGTCGCTCGAAGAGATCGCGAAGATCCGCGCCGGCACGGACGTCGAGGTCGAAGTGTTCGTGCACGGGGCGCTCTGCATCTCGTATTCGGGGCAGTGCCTGACCAGCGAAGCCATCGGCGGAAGGAGCGCGAACCGCGGAGCATGCGCCCAGGCGTGCCGTCTCCCGTACGAGCTCGTCGTCGACGGAGAGCGCAGGGACACGGGCGACAATGCGTATCTCCTCTCGCCTGGAGACCTCGAGACGTCGAAGCTCGTACCCGATCTCGTCAAGCTCGGCGTCGCTTCGCTCAAGATCGAAGGACGCCTCAAAGGACCGGAATACGTCGCGTCGACGACGCGCCTCTACCGCAGGGCGATCGACGCTGCAGTGGGGGCGGGCGCGGCTCCGACGGAGGAAGAGCGTCGTGACGCGCTCCAGACGTTCACGCGTGGATCCGGGCCGGGGTTCTTCGAAGGCGTCGACCACCAGCGCCTCGTCGAGGGGCGCTCGTGCGACCACCGTGGTCTCCTCGTCGGATCGCTCCGCCAGGTCGAGCGTGCACGCGGTCGGATGTGGCTCGTGGTGAAGCTCGAGGCCGATATCGCTCGAGGCGACGGTCTGCTCGTCGAGGGCGGCTTCGCGAGCGAAGGCGAGATCGGCGGGCGCGTCTGGGCGATCGAGGTCGCTGGCAAGGACGTCGAGCGCGCCGAGACCGGATCGACCGTACGCGTGTGGCTCGGTCCCGACGTCGCCGTGCCGACCGCTCTTCCCCACGCGAAGGAGCGGCGCGTCCACAAGACGAGCGCTCCCGGAGTCGAGAAGCGGATCCTCGCGCGCGACGCCGCGAACGAGCGGAAGACCAAGGTGTCGATGCGGATCGGCGGTCGTCTCGGTGAGCCATTCGTGCTCGAGGGAAAGACCGCGAGCGGCGCCTACGCTCGGGTCACTGGTGATGCCGCAATCGAGCAAGCGCGCTCCGCTCCCGTCGACGAGGCGGTGCTCCGGGACAAGCTGGGGCGTCTCGGCGACTCGCCGTTCGAGCTCGGCGCGCTCGATGTCTCTCTCCCGACCGGCGTCATCGTTCCGCTCTCGTCGCTGAACCGCGCGCGGCGTGCGCTCGTGACGGCGCTCGTCGAGGCCGCTCCGCCGGCGACGTCGCATCCGACGACGGACGCGCGCTCCGCCGATCTCGTCGGCGCAGCATCGGTGCCGGATCGCGCGCCGCCGCCGCCCGGATTGTTCGTCCTCTGTCGCACGCTCGAGCAGGCGACGAGCGCGCTCGATGCAGGCGCCGCGGGCGTGTACCTCGACTTCCTCGAGCTGACGGGCACGGGCGAAGCGCTCCGGACATTGCGGGGGCGGAGCCCGGGTGCATTCGTCGGCGTGGCCCCGCCGCGCATCCGCAAGCCAGGCGAGGAGAAGATCGATCGCTACATCGCGTCGCTCGCGCCCGATGCCGTCCTCGTCCGTGGTCTCGGCGCGCTGCGTGAGCTCGATCGAGGCTCGCCGTCCACGCACCAGGCGATCGGTGACTTCTCGCTGAACGTCACGAACCGCATCACCGCTGCTGAGGTGCTCGCGCGCGGGCTGTCCGCGTTCACGCCGTCGTTCGATCTCGATGCAGCGCAGCTCCTCGCGCTCGCGCGCACGCCGTTCGGTCCGTGGATGGAGACCGTGCTCCATCATCCGATGGCGCTCTTCCACATGGAGCACTGCGTGATCGCAGCGCTCCTCTCGGAGGGCCGCGATTACAAAACGTGCGGGCGTCCGTGCGAGAAGCATCGCGTCTCGCTGCGCGATCGCGCCGGGATGGACCATCCCGTCGAGGCAGACGTGGGCTGCAGAAACACCGTCTTCCACGCGCGGCCGCAGAGCGCCGTCCAGCTCCTGCCGGAGCTCGCGCGCGCGGGCGTCCGCCGGTTCCGCATCGAGCTCGTTCGCGAGACGGCGGCCGACGTCGGTCGACTCGTCGACGCGTATCGGCGAGCGATCGACGATCCGTCGCGCGGGGCGAGCGTG
The DNA here is from genome assembly GCA_023402175.1 of Pseudomonadota bacterium. Classification (GTDB taxonomy): domain Bacteria; phylum Myxococcota_A; class Polyangia; order Polyangiales; family Polyangiaceae; genus Labilithrix. Next base: position 10,344 of record JAEXCN010000063.1, read on the forward strand.
TGGAAGGAGCTCCGAACCGAGAGCGGCTACGGCGTCGTGAAGGGCTCCCTCCGCGTCATCGCGTGACGTGCGCGCGGATCAATATCCGCAGCGCCCGCCGATGCCGTAGTACCCGTTGACGTTCTCCGGGTCCGCGGCTCCCGCGACGAGCTCGTTCCAGCGCCACGGCCGGTTGTTCATCCCGGGCCTCGGATCCAGCGCCATGTACGGGTCGTTCGCCGCCGGCGTGTATCCGTCCGCCTCGGCGGCGTGGTTCTCGAACGAGCCCTTCCAGACGAACTGCCGTTCGCTGTCGCTAACCCACTCGAGCAAGTTGCCGACGAGATCGGCGACGCCCGCTGCGTTGTAACCCATGGGGCGTCGCCCTGGCGGCGCGATGTAGAAGGCGATGTCCTTGTAGCCGTTGACATCCTGCTTCGCGCTCGGCGGCGGGTTCGGGGTCGCGTACGCCCAGAGCTGCACCGCATAGTCGTTCTGCGCGTTGGTGGTGTACGTCCCGCGAGCGCCCCAGGGATAAGCCGTCGTGCTCGAGTTCGTGTACGCGGCACGGAGCTCCGCTTCGGTGAGGAGGTGGCCGCCGTCGAACACGCAGAGCGCCTGCATGAGCCACCACGGGACGCAGTTGAGCGCCTTCGTGTCGAGGACGTTCTGCGGGAAGTCCTTCGTGTCCCCGTACGCAGGCGGCGTCCAGAACGTGTGCCCGGTATGGTAACCGGTCTCGCACGAACGCTTGTTCCAGTACGGCCCGAGCTGCGTGTTGGCGTTGTCGTCGTCGCCCGGATCGCCGTCGATGCTGTTGGGGAGATTCGGGGTCCACTGCTGGTTCCAGTTGCTCGCCGGCAGTGTGGCGGCCCAATCGCGGATCTTGCCGTTGTGACGCATGAGGAAGGCCCGCATGCGTCCGGCCGTGATGAGGTACTTGTCGACGGTGTACGTGCCGATCTTGGCGCGCTCACAGCAGTCTGCCTGCTTGCCGACGCCGTCGTTCGGCCCGCACGTCTGACCGCCTTCGAGCTGCGTGCAGGTTGCACCGATCGCGCATTTCTTCTCGTAGGTGCAGCCGTTGCTCTGGCAGTCCGAGTGCTCGATGCACGACTTTCCGACGGCGCACTTCTTCGGCGCGCCGGGACCGCCGCAGTCGACGTCGGTCTCGTTGCCGTTCATGATGTTGTCGTCGTACGTGGAAGGGCCGCACTTCGAGTCGATGCACGCGCCGCTCTGGCAGTCGGCGGGGCCGATGCAGCCTTGGCCCTCTGCGCACTTGTGCGGATGTGGACCTCCGCAGTCGATGTCCGTCTCGCCGTTGTTCTTCACGCCGTCGGCCCCGCCGCCCGGCTTGCACTTGGCGTTCTCGCAGATGCCGCTCTCGCAGTCGAAGCCGTCACCGCACAGGTGACCGTCGGGGCATCGAGGTTGGCCGAGCGGTCCACCACAGCCCTGGACTGCGTCGCCGGCACACTTGAAGTCGACGCACGCGCCGCTCGCGCAGTTCGAATCCGTCGCGCAGCTCTTGCCGGCGGCGCATTTCGGGCCGGCGCTGCCCCCGCAGTCGACGTCGGTCTCGTCGCCGTTCCTCACGCCGTCCGTGTTCGTCGCCGCCTGACAGCTCGCTCCGATGCAGACGCCCGTGCGGCAGTCGTCACCCGTCGTGCAGGCATCGCCCGGAGGCTTTCCGTTCGGATTCGGGTCGCCGATCGGCGGAGGACCGGCGGCGTTGCCGGCGTCGCCCGTCGTGCAGGCCGCGAGCACGCAGGCGACGGCGAGAACGGAGAACGAGAGCGATTTCGCGAAGAGCACCTTGAGCCGCCTTCCTCGTCGGACGTTGAGACGCTTCAGGTTAATTGGCGAAGTCCTTCGCGCCATGTGACGTGACGGCGCGTGGAGCGCCTGCGATCCAGGCTCTCAGCCGGAAAGCACGCGGGTGCGTCGCGGTGCCTCGACGGAGACGGTCAGAAGACGCACGTGGGCGTGCCCGTGGCGGCGCGGGGGACGTCCATGTGACCCGCCGAGACCGCGGCGAGGCACGCGTTCGCGCGGCGCGTCGACCGAAACGTCGTAAACTGTTCCGTCACCGCGGTGGCGTTCACCCGTGGTGACTTGCTTGGAGGTCGAAGGAGATGATCGGCTCGCGTCTGAGCTGGGGACTGGGTTGTGTCGGGATTCTCGCGGTGGCGCTGCATTGCGGCACCTCCTCGGAGAGCACGTTCACCGAGGCGAACGGCGGTCCGTGCGAGACGATCTATCGAGGTCTCTGCGGCAAGCCGTGCGCGAACGACACCGAATGCGCCGACGGCCTGTATTGCGGGATCGACGGCACGTGCAACGCAGACTGCGCTCCCGGTCACGAGTGTCTGAGCGGGGCGTTCTGCTCCTCGCGCGGCCGCTGCGGCGGTGACATCGGCGGCGGCTTCCCTGACGGCGGCAACGAGAACGACGGCGCCTCTCTCTCCGACGCCGTCTGCGCCGACACGGACGTGGCGCTCACGAAGAGCGTGCCGATGGTGCTCTTCCTGCTCGATCAGTCGTCGAGCATGCATAGCTACAAATTCCCGACCGGCGACAGCAAGGACTGCAATCCCGACTGCCGCTGGAGCGTCCTGAAGGACGTCCTCATCGGAAAGGCGGCGACGCCGGGCGGCCTCCTGAAGGAGCTCGAGGGTACGGCCCAGATCGCCGTCAAGATGTACTCCGCGACGGATCCCGATCCGGACGATGGAGACAACTCGTTCTTCCCGCCTGGAGTACCGGTCGACCCCGTCTGCCCGCGCTTCAACGGCAAGGCGTTCGACGGGCTCTCGTTCCAGACGCAGCCGTTCGCCGCGGTGGATGCGGTCCTCCGTCCGGCGACGGTCGACGACGACACTCCGACGGGCCCTGCGATCCGCACCGTGGTCGGCATCGCCGAAGACGGCGGCGGCATCATCGATGACGCGGGCTTCGCCGCGATCCCGTCGAAGGCGCCGAAGGTCATCGTGCTCATCACCGACGGCGAGCCGATGCTCTGCGGCGAGAACTACGCCTCCGAGGAGGGCCGCAAAGCGGTCATCAGCGCCGTTCGGCAGACGTATACGCACGGCATCAAGACGTTCGTGATCGCGATCGGCGATGTCGACGGGGACGCGGCGAAGCACTTCAACGCCGTCGCGAATGCGGGGCAGGGCCTCGATCCGGACACCGGCGACGCGGGCGCGATTCGTCCGAACACGCAGCAGCAGCTCATCGATGCACTGGAGAAGATCGTGCTCGACGCGCGCACGTGCACGTTCGATCTCAACGGGCAGGTGCAGCCCGGCATGGAGAAGCTCGGCACGGTCACGCTCAACGGCGCGATCGTTCCGTTCGACGATCCGAGTCCGCCGGACGAGGGCTGGCGGCTGGTGAATCCGTCGCGCATCGAGCTCGTCGGCTCCGCATGCGCGACGTTGAAGTCCTCGCCCGACGCGAAGCTCACCGCACGTTTCCCGTGCGGTGCGGTCTCGGTGCCGAACATCCCGAAGTAGCGCGCTGTCAAACGCGCACTGTTCGACGCGCGCTCAGTCGCAGCTCGCGCCCGCCTTGATCCACTGCTCGATCGTCGCGATCTTGGCGGCGGAGAGCGCAGCCGCGTCTCGCGGCATGCGCTCGCCCGCCGACTTCCCGCCGACCGAGAGGCACTCCTTCTCACTGACCAGCTTCAGATAGAGAAAGCTCGCCGAAGGATCGCCGGGCACGACACGCTTCATCCCAGCGGCTTTCGCCCCGCCCGTCGCGCACCCGGGGTTCGTCATGCTGTCCTCCGCAGCGACGTCGACGAGGTTCTTGCAGCTCGTGGCCGCGTCGGTCAGCTTGAGACCGCCGCGTGCGCCCGCGCCGTGGCACGTGTTGCCCGCGCACGACTTCGCGAAGATGCTCGACTGGATCGAGGCGAGCGTCGGCGCGTCGGCCGACGCCCCCGAGCTGCCCGATGTTCCGGAGCTGCCCGATGACCCATCGTCGCCCGAGGTTCCGGAGCTGCTCGACGTGCTCGTTCCGCCGGGGTTCGTCGTCCCGGTGTCGCTTCCGCCGCAGCCGAACCAGGCCGAGCCGAGGACGACCATCCCAACCATCACGAATCCCTTCGAGCTCATTCCGGTCTTCTCCACGGGTGAGGAGTCTTCGTCGCCGGACTTCTTCGCAGATGCAAGCGATCCAGCAAGATCGCGCCCCGGCAACGATCGTTTCCGAGGAGGAAATCGAGGGGCAGGGAGCTGGAGTCGCTTGCTCGAGAGCGTCGGAGAAGTGAGGGGAACGAGCGCGCTTGCTCGGAGCTTCAGAGATAGGTCGCGGCCGTCTTGAGCGCCTTTGCGGCGTCGGAACCCGTGGCCACCTTCTCGTGGGCAACGACCAAACGGATGAGCTCGGGATGCTCGGCGAAGCGCTCGAGGTCTTCGCGGAGCGCCTTCTTGTCCTTCACGAACAGGAGCTTCATGAGGCGCGAGACGCGCGGCCCGGGCGCCGAGCCGAGTAGCGTCGTGAAGAGGAATCCGAGCGGGTCGCGCTTTCGGTCCATGTTGAAGACGGCGTCGTTGAGGACGATCGTGATCCCGTCCGTCGAGCGGACGATCATCGCGCCCTCGGCATCGGCGACGCCGTGCAGCATCTCGAGGCGGACGTCGTCGTCCGCAGGGAAGTCCTCGTAGATGCCGTCGACCTTGACCATCTTCGAGATGGCATCGCGTCCGCCGCGCGGCGCGAAGACTTGGAGCTTCGGATAACGCTTCTTGAACGCCGGTGCGTCGAGGCGATGGGCCGCGTTCGGCACGATGAGGTACTTAGGCTCGCCGACGGCCTCGAGCTCGCGCATGCCCGGTTGATCGAGCGCGATGGCGTTGTGCACGACGAGGTCTCCGTCGCTGCGCGTCGCGAGGACCATCGAACGCTTGAGCGACATGCCGGGGACCGAGCCCCACGTCCACCAGAGATTGTCCGCGAGCTGCTCGAGATTCCCGTGAGGGCGGACGATCCACTGCGCGTTCGCGCCGTTCGAAGCCTTCGCACCGTTCCCGTTCGCACCGTTCTTCCAGCCCATGACGACGCTATCTCGCACGTTCACGCGCGCAACAAGATGGGCAATCGCCGCATCGGCGTGCGCAATGCGCATGCTCGCGCGGCGCTGACGAACGATCGTCCGCGAACGACTTTCTCTTTCTTGTCGCGGATTACGCTGTCGGTCCGCAGTCGGCCCTCCGCTCGAGGCAGACTCGAACAGCTTGGTTTCCCCGCCGCGACGCGGTAGCTAGCGGCACGTGAGCCGCATCGAGGGCAAACGCACCCCCTCTCGCTCGAGAGGAGGCCCCTTGCGGGCTCTTGGCCTCGTCGGGCTGATCGCCATCGCGGGCTTGCACTGCGGCGCGCCCGCCGAAGTGCGTACCGGTGGTGCGCCGGCGGCGAGCGAGCCTACCGCGCTCGCCGCTCCCGAGTCGAAGACGGCGCCGAGCGCTTCCGCCTCGGTGGCGATGGCGGAGACGAAGAGCAGCGTGCCTTCGCCTGCCGCCGCTGAAGGCGCACCGCCGCCTCCGCCGGCCGAGCAGCCTCCGCGGATCGAGCTGCCGCGAGGTGGCCGCGAGATCTTCCCTGCGCATCGCATCGTCGGGTTCTGCGGGACGCCGGGCGCGCCCGCGCTCGGGAGACTCACGGGTAATCTGCCCGCGAAGTCGAAGCAGCTCGTCTCGTACGCCGAGAAGTACGCGCGTGGTCGCAAGATCCTGCCGGTGTTCGAGCTCATTGCCGTGGTCGTGCAGGGCGCGCCCGGCAAGGACGGCAAGTGGCGGCGGCGCGTGCCGGACTCGGTCGTCGACGAATACTTGCAGGCTGCACGTGCCGCGAAGGGCCTGCTCCTGCTCAACATCCAGCCCGGGCACTCGGACTTCCTCACCGAGACGAAGGCGTTCGAGAAGTACCTCCGCGAGCCGGACGTCGGGCTCGCGCTCGATCCCGAGTGGGCGATGAAGGGCAAGCAGAAGCCCGGCGCGGTCTTCGGTCAGACGACGGGCGCGGTGATCAACGAGGTCGCCGAGTACGTGTCCGCGATCGTGAAGGCGGGCGATCTACCGGAGAAGGCGCTCGTCTTCCACCAAGTGAACGACCACGTCTTGAAGGACGAGTCGGTGCTCGTCGCGCATCCGGGCGTCGTCCTCATCAAGGGCGTCGACGGCCTCGGCCCGAAGGGGTCGAAGATCAAGACGTACAACTATCTCGTGAAGTCGATGCCCGCCGTAGTCCGCCCCGGCTTCAAGCTCTTCTTCGACGAAGACAAGACGAACGGCGGCAAGCTGATGACCCCCGAAGAGGTCCTCGCGCTGACGCCGGAGCCCGACTACGTGATGTACGAATGATCGCGGAGCGGTCACGCCGACGCTGAATCCTCGGCGGTCAGACCATCACGGACGGCCGCGGTCCTTGGACCGGCGCACCTGCTCGAGGCCGTCGAGCACGATGTCGAGGCCGCGGCGGAACTCGACATCGACGGGGACGTGCCGAGCGTGGCGCGCCGTCTCGGACAAGAGCGGGAACTCGCTCGGCGGCAGGCCGGCCATCGCCGCGGTGCCCGCGCCCGAGAGCGCGCCGAGGTATGTGACCTGCAGCGCACCGACGACGTAGCTGATCAGGCTGCGGAGACCGATGACGCGCTCGTCGACATCGAATCCCGCTTCGTCGAGGATGCCGAGCACCCCCTCGGCCCATCGAAGAGACGCGCGCGTCCTGTGCCGGTGGATCAGGAGGAGCGGCACGATCGCCGGATGCGCGCTCACGGCCTCGCGCACGCGCTCGACGAGGATCGACAGCCGCTTTCTCCACGCGGCGCGCCTCGATACGTCCCAATCGACGCTGCCGAGCACCAGATCCACGACGAGCCGCTCGAGCTGATCGCGATCGGCGACGTAGCGGTAAATCGACATCGTCCCCATTCCGAGCTCGCTCGCGACCGTGCGCATGGACATCGCCGTCAGCCCATCGCGGTCGATGACGGCGAGAGCGGCTTCGGCGATGGCGGCATCCGTGAGCGAGCGAGGTCGAGGCATCCCCTTGACAGAGTACAGCGTACGCTCAAGGTTGGTAGGCGTACGACGCACGCTTACGAACGGAGGAGCCGGGATGGCCGAAAGCAGGAAGAAGGCGTCGAGGATCTCCGCGGGTACCGTCCTACCCGCGCGGGAGCTCGTCACGATCTCGGACGTCCCGGTCCCCATTCCAGACCCGCGGCAGGTCGTGCACCTGCAGCTCCGGCGCTTCGCCGGCTGCCCGGTCTGCAACCTGCACCTGCAGTCGTTCGTGCGACGGCATCAGGAGCTCGTCGCTGCGTCCGTCCGCGAGGTCGCAGTGTTCCACTCGTCGGCAAGGGAGCTCTGCCGTCATGCCGGTCGCCTGCCGTTCGCCGTCATCGCGGATCCGGACAAGCAGCTCTACGCCGAGCTCGGCGTCGAAGCTTCACCGCGCGCATTGCTCGATCCGCGTGCGTGGTGGCCGATTCTCCGCGCGATCATGCACGCCGTCGTGGCGATCCTTCGCGGGCGAGCGGCGGCTCCCGCGCTGAAGCCGCACGGTGGTCGATTCGGCCTGCCGGCAGACTTCCTCATCGCGCCAGACGGACGGGTGATCGCCTGCAAGTACGGCGAGTATGTCGACGACCAATGGTCGGTCGACGAGGTGCTCCACCTCGCGGGCGCAGTGCCGATCGAAAATCCTGCCCGGGAACCGCAGACCGTGGCGTGACGAGGAAGGCCGAACCCGTCAGTCACGAGCGAGCGTCTTCACGGCGGATCGATCCAGCGCACCAGCACGAGATCGGCATGTTTCCACGCGACGAGCGCGCGGCCCGTCGGAGCGAAGGCGACGGTTGCGCCGTACAGCGACGGCCCTGCATCCAACATCATTGCCGTCGACCACGTTCCAGCCGCCGAGATCCAAGCGAGATGGTAGGCGGTATCGACAAGGCACATGTTGCCTTGGTTCGACCGCTCCTCTTGCCAGACAATCAGTGCGTGGCCCGTCTTCGAACGCGCCGTCGCTGCAATCGAGGTTTTTCCGGGTGGCGCGCCTGGAACTTCTTCCCAGCTCGTCCACGCACCGCTGGCATCTCTACGTGCCAGCGCGCTCATGTACGTGCACCCTCGTCCAAATGCGAACGATGTTCCTGTCGCGAGCGCACGGCCCGCATCATCGGCGACAATCGTTGCACTACCGATATAGTCAGGAGCGGCGCCGAGATCGGTGACTGCGCTCCATGTACCGTCGAGCCCCCGCGTGGCCGCTTCCAGTCGAATCGTCCCGTCGACGCGACCAGTGCCGAGCACGGTGACGCCACGATCAGCCTCGGACGTCACCGCCAGCGCTCCATCTCCAAGCGCTGGTAGTCGAGCATCGCCCCATTCCGTGCCGGAGAAGACCGCCGCCTTGAGCAGCCAATCGCTCCCATAGTCGTCCCAAATCGCTAGGGCCGCGCCGTTTGCGTCTGCCGCGAGTGCGAAGCGCGAGAGGTCAGCCGTCGTGAGAACGCTCGGATCGCCGAAGCGACCGCCAGCAGATGCTCGAAACGCGAGCAGTCCGGTCGGCCAGCTCGCGTTGGGGTTGGACGGTTCGAGTGCACGCACGAGCGCGGTGACGTTCCCGAACGCGTCCGCGACGAGCTCGTACTTCGGCGGATCAGGTTCCTGCCACCACCCCGTTCCAGTCATTGCGAGCGTCGCTGGCGGGAGCCACGATCCATTCGGGTCGCGCTCTCGTGTGCAGATCATGGGGTCCGAGGACGCCGGATAGATGTCGTATGCGACGACGGAACTTCCGTCTGGCCGTACGGCGAGCTTCGGCCCCACGCCGTAACCGACGTAGTAGGGGCTACCAGCAGCTACGGCTTCGATGTCGAGCCATCGGGATTCGCGATAGGCGCGCGATGCGATGGCACCCGTCATCTCCCAAACGATCGTCGCATCGCCGTTCGCTGCCACCGCCAGTGTCGGACTCCCGCCTCGTACGGCAAAATCCGCCGTCACTCCGGCCGGCACCGGCACCGGCTCCAGCGTGACCAGCTCGGACACCTTCGCCGAGGATGGGCAGTCGCGGGGAGGTGGCGGTAGTGGCGGCGGGGCCGACGCGTCCGGTACCTCCGACGACGCGTCACGAGCCTTGGGCTTGCGTGGAGGCGTTGGCTCCTCGGCAATGGCTCCGCACCCAAAGGCAAACGCGGTGATCAGCGCAACACCGCGCGCGAGCGAATCTCCACTCCGCCCAAGCAGGGCGAAAAGTCCAAAACGCGCTCTTGCTATCGGCATGGCGGCTTCTCGCGTGACCGATCAGGATTGGCGAGAGCGAAGAGCGACAGGCCCGCCTTCATCGGAGGCAGCTTCGCCTCACGATGCTTGGGGAGCAATGGCGCAATCATCATGCGCACGAAGTCCGGGAACGGCGTCCGCCCGTCCCGATCCCTCCTCATCTCGCCCAGACTGTCGCCTGGACCGAGCGTGACCCAAATAGCCGCGCGCAGCGACTTAGCCATGGTGCCGAGTTCGCGCCGACTGTTTCATGCCATCGTCGTGCTCGGCGCCGCTCTCTCGCACTGCGGGGGCAAGGTCGAGCGACCCGCAGAGCCGGACGATGACAAAGGTGGATCCGGTGGGGACGGCATCGTGGATGCCGGCGCAACGATCGACGCAGCTACCGCGTGTGTGGGCTCGGTCGAACACGCGGAGGACTGTGCGTCACCGGCGGACTTCTTCTGCGAGATTTGCCCGGGCACCGGTCCACTACGTACGAAATGCGAGTGCGATGCGGGAGCGCCCGACAATCCAGATGCCTGTGAGAAGCCACAAGACTACCACTGTCAGAACTACGAGCCGATGACGGGCTGTTCGTGCGTGCCAGGGTCGCCAGCGTCAGCGGACGACTGCAAAGACCCCGCGTTCTTCTCATGTCGCGTCAACGAGCCACCCATCGGCTGTGACTGCATCACGGTCATCCTGAAATGAATTGGAAGACGAAGGCGCCAGCCGAAGCCGAGCGAGTCGACACGACGATCATCAGACAGCCGCCAGCCGGCTGAACGAGGACCTTTGAAGTCCTTTCCCGAGCTCGCAGCCGCCGCGCGGCGGACGCTACCCGTCGCCGGCGAGGAGATCGAGCGACTCGACCAGGTGAGCCGCGCGCTTCTTGCAAACGCTTGGGCCGTGCGTGCCCGAGCCGAGCTCGACGCCTCCTCGGCATTCGCGACCATGCTTCACGGAATCATCGTGCTCGACGTCGAGCCTAGCGTTCGTTGGCTTACCGCGCGTGCGGTATGCGACAGCTGCGGCACGCCGAGATCTGTCGGCACATGGCCGCGTGTTATGGCAGCAAGGAGGAAGATCGAGGTCCACCGCGTCGCGTCGAGCAAGCGTCGGGAGGGCCCATCGTGCACGCCATCGCCAACTGCGCCATCAGCGAGACCATTGCGAGCGCGTTCCTCTCGCGGTCTTTCGAGCAAGCGCAGAGTGAGCTTTCGCATGCCGTCAGCCGCGAGCTCCTCGAGGATGAGGTCGATCACTCGCGGATTGGCTGGGCGCTACTCGCGGGAATGAGCAAACGTGAGCAAGAGGAGCTGGCGATGATGCTTCCGCAGCTCGTGCGGATCGTGCGAGGCACTTGGTTGAACGCGGCGAAGAAGACCGGGGACGACCTGCCGATGGGGCATGGTTGCCTTCGCGGAGCGGAGCTCATGACCGTCATCGACGGCGCCTTCCAGGACCTGGTCATTCCGGGCTTGTCCTATGTCGGCATCGACCCGATCTCCGTGCGGCGCGAAATTGGTCTTTGAAGGACCGCTACTCGAAGGATGCTCCGTTCGCGGGGCTAGGCGGCGCCAGCGACGAGCCAACGAGCGACCTTCGGTGTAAGGATGGACGCGTGCGCCAGGTTGCTCTTGTCAGCGTGTTCATCTGTGCGTGTGGCGCGATCGCCGTCAATCCGCGGTCGGATGAAGCGGACGCGTCCGCCGATTCGGGTGCCGGCCAAGCGCCAACACCCGTCACGCCCGAGCCGCGACGCGACTGCCGGCCTGCTTCCGACGCCATCGAATCTGCTTTTCCAGTCTCGATACCGCCGGGCGTGACGGCCGACTTTGCTGTGGAAGGCGCACGGCCGGTCATCGCAACGACCCCAAGTGGCGACGCCATCGTCGCTTGGCATAGCGGGAACGATGTTCGGATTCGGCTGTATCGCGACGCGCGATGGTTCGATGTGGAGACGATCACGGCGCCGGCCACCCCATCCGATCGTTTCGCGCAGACACCGAAGGTGGCCATGCGACCGGATGGCTCCATCGTCGTCGCCTATCACGAGTCCGCGAGCTCCTCTCACGATGTCGTCTGTACGCGAGAGCGAGATTCGAACGGCACATGGTCGGCGGTCTCGACCCTCGCGCTCACGGGCATCGTTGGGTGGCAGGACCCTTCGCCACCGGTCTTCAAGCTCGCTGTGGATGAAGCGGGCAACATCACAGCGCTTGTCGCCGAGCCCGACCTACTGGATCGCGGCCTTCTCGCGTTTCGAGCGCCCCCGGGGGGCCGCTTCGGCGCGCCCGCTCGTCTCGTCACGACCGAACTGCTGTGGGACTTCACGCTGGCGATGAGCGCGAGCGGCGACGCCCTCGCGTTGTGGCCCGGGCCTGGGTTCGGATCGCTGACGGCGGCAGTGTTCTCACCGGTGGCAGGGTGGGGCCCCAACGAATCGGTTGGCCTCGGGCACGTCATACTGGGCGCCGCCCCCGAACGCGACGGCTCGATGAGTGTGCTCGGCGCCGAGTTCTTCGAGGATGGAGGAGCACGCCTCCATATGGCGAAGCGCGCGAGCGACGGTGGCTGGACTGCGCTTTCCGAGCTCGCTGATTTCCCCGGGTCGTATGCACGAATCGCGAGCGACGACGTCGGCCGCGCGATGGTGGCAGGGAGCAGTTGGTCATCCGAATGCACGTTCAAGAGCGGCGTCGTGCGTCGAGATGCGAGCGGCAAGTGGGGAGGCGTCGAGTCCATCCCGGGCGCGCCGCCTGGCAAGACGACAATCGGCGAGATCGCGCTTTCCCACAGCGGTCACGGGTTGGTGGCGTGGGAGGATCGAAAGTCCTCGAGTGGCGTCGGCTGCGTCAGCGACGGTGCCTACCTGTCCTGGCTATCGCCGGAAGGAGCATGGTTGCCGCCGATGCTGCTCGACTCGAAGGGCGACAGCGAGGCGACCCTCGCGCTCACGCCATCGGGGCGAGCACTGGTTGCTTGGTCGCACGGCGATCGCGTTCTCGTGCGTTGGCTCGACCCGCCGTGACCCCGCGCCGTCGATGCCTCGCCAGGGCATACGCTCGCTTCGCTCCTGATTCCGATGTGTACGTCTACGCGGATACGAGCGGAGGTTTCACTTGCGAGCGCTGTCCAGGAGCGGGTGAGCAATTTCGGTGCAGCACCGCCGCCCAGATGGTGACCCATTTGTTGATGCAGCATCGGGCGAAGGGGCAACGTGTTCCCGATGACGCCATCGACGAGCTCAGGGGCGAGTCAGACACCTACGGTTCGATCGTCGAAGTCTTGTTCACCGATGACCGAAAATACAAGGCGGAGATCAGGTGGCGGCGTGATGATCTCTTCCAAGTCTGGGTCTTCCGCGAGGTGCCTGGAGATGGCGCGTACGAGCCCGTAACGTATTGGTCGCCCATGGGACGAGACGCCATCTTGGCGGACACTCTCGAACGGGCCAAGCTGCTCGCTGAGGCCGAACTTCGCTCGTGTGCGGCAGTTTGAGGTCGGACTTCTGCACGACGTTGCGAAGTCGACCCGCGGTCATCTGCGGAGGCACGGGCTGCCATGAAACGATCGACCTCGCGGTCTAGACTCACGAGTGCCAGATCGTGAAGATGCTCGGCGCGCAGTTGGGGGCGCTTACGCGCGCGGCTGCGGGGAGCGTCGAGCGTCGTGGATATCGACGCCTGCGCGCACGCCGGTAGCCCCTGTCGGCGGCGCGGCCTGCGCGCTCTCGCCGATTGGAAGTACAGTGGCGACCCACACTCACGCGACGATCGCGAGAAGATGCCGAAGACACGCAACGGCATCCGTACAGTCCTGATTCACCCAAATCTGAAGCCGCTCCTCCAGCGATCCACGACGAAGCCGAAACGAACGACGGGATGGCGCTCGTCGTGCCGCTGCGCGCCCGCGTACCCGAGGATGCCGTGGCGAACCTGACGCGGGAGCACCTCAGGCCGCGGGCATCACGCAGCCGGCGGACTTCGCGGATACGACAACTACGGTTCAGGTGGGGGTCCGCTCGTGGCGAGACAGCGGCATCATCTCGCTTGCGACGAGCGGGCTTGGCGTTGACACCATTACGCCCCGCGCTGGACACGATGCCGTGCAGACGACGCTCGGCTACGTAAAGCAGGCGGAGGACTTCAGGGAGGCACGCTCGGCGAGCCCCCTCGGACCGCTGCGGCCGTCGCTCATCAACCTGTCAGGCACTGCTCATGCGGGCCACATTCCGGGCCACCCCGCAGCAAGGTCTTTGAATCCTTTGCGGAGAGGGTGGGATTCGAACCCGTGCGCTTTTGGGCCAGAAGCCGCGCGAAACGGCATGAATCCGCAGGCATCGAGCTCCCGCGGTCGCGCGGAAGAATGCTGGCGTTCGAGTTGCTTCGCGAGCTCTTCTGGAATCCGCTTCGCGCGCGCTGCGTCCGTGCTCTTGTGGGCCGCCGCAATCACGCGACCGATGCTCTTCAGGTCTTCGGGCAAATGTTCGAGGGCGTTCCGGCGGTTGTGAACCTCGCAGCGCTAGATCCTTTCTGGGTCAGCACCTTGGTGATTCTTCGAGGTCCGGTGGAGCCGCCATCTTCAAGTTCCAACGGCCGACGGGGATGTTGCCGGATCCCTGTCGTGATACGATCTTCGTTAGAAGACAACCGGAGGGGACACCATGAAGGATCAACAGGCGTTCATCGTCGCTGTAGGCCGAAAGCAACAACAGCCGACTCGTCGCAAGGGGCTCATTGCCGGAGCTCTCACGGGTGCTCTGGCGCTCGTTATCAGCGCTCATGATGGGCGTTTGGAGTACTCCACGCCGGCACTCGCACAGGACACCACTCCTGCGGGGCCGTCTGGAACCGTCCAGGTCGACCGCCCCAAGTCATGTCTGGATGGCGAACGAGACGAGTGTGTGCAACTGGCAAACCAATGCGGGACCGTGCCGTATGTGAACCGCGATTGCGCGATCCAAGCTGGCGTCAATTGTTGGCGCGAACTCGTCATCGCCATGGACCAGCTTCGGACGGCACAATCGATCGACCCTCCGAATGTGCCGGTCGCACAACAGCAACTCGACGCAGCGCGCGCCCGCGCGCTGAACTGTCCGCAAGGGAGGCCCTACACCGGGAGCGCGGTCGCGGCCACCCCTGCAGGCCAGACAACGTCGAAGTTCCCCAAGCGGTTTCAGTTCCACGCAGATGAGAACAACTCCATGCTCGATGGCGGTCGCCACGCTTGGTCCGATCTCACCATCTCGGCGAGTGGTCGTGCGGACCTCTTCATCAGCGTCGAAAACAAGGTGCTGCTCGCCGGATACTGCTTTCAGTCCAACTACTTCTTCCGTGATGCTGCCGGGAACATTCTCTACAACCAGCCGACACCACAGATGTGTGTGGATGGCAAAGGGGTACCGTTCACCAGTTCATCCAAGCGAAGCGTTCATTACACGATGCAGGTTCCCTCGCACCTTATGCCCATGATCGACAACGTGACGATCGTCCATGGCCCAGGCTCTAAGAATCCAATGGAACTACTGCAAAACGCGGTCCAGAAGGGGGTCGGGATCTACAGGATCGTTGCCGCCGCGATGTGATCCGGACGTCAGCGAATTCGAACGCCATAGCGTTCGTCGTCGACAGGACCGACGGCAGCGTCCGGTACGCGCTCTCGCAGCCACCAATCTTCCAACTTGGATCTCCCCGCAAAGTTGGCGTTTGTGCTTTGGCCTCGGCGCGAGCGCGGCGCGCTGCCTTCGCCTGCTCCGGCGTCGCCGGCTCGCCGGTCTTCACGCGCGGCATCTTCGACCGCTCGCTCCGCGCGCCGTAGAGCGCTTCTTCAGCTGTGCGTTTTCGTGCTCGAGCTTCGCGATGCGATCCGCCAGCTCGGTCACGAAGTCCTTCAGCGAGCAGTCGTGGTCCACCGGCGGCAAGACCATCGACCTGCTTTGATCACACTCCGAGATCTATGTCGATCCCCTTGCTTTCTTCGGGATACCATCGCGCGAGGCGGCGGGCGTTGAGGTCGATCCCGTCGAGCAGCATCGCGAGCTGCGCGGGCTCCAGTTCGACGTGCTTCCGGCGCGCGTCGATAACGGGGAGCTGGAAGGGGCCTTGCTCCAGGCGCTTCACGTAGAGGACGAAGCCGAGCGGTCCCAGAAAAGGATCTTCACCTTGTCCTTCGTCTTCCCGACGAAGACGAAGAGGAGACCGGCGTACGGATCGTGACGGAGCACGCCCCTCGACAATCGCGCGGACGCCGTCGACGCCCTTGCGCATGTCAGCGAGCTCGGTCGCGAAGTAGATCCGGACGCTCGGCGGCAGGCCCAGCAGCAGCGCGTGCCCTCGAGCAGCGCGACGACGCGCGCGAAGGCGTCTTCGTCGAAGCCGTGCGACACCTTGAGTGCGGATCTCGCGCGCACGTGAACGCCAGGATCGCGCGCACGTGAACGCCAGGATCGCCGGCATGTGAGCACCAGGATCGGAGCACGTGAACGCCGAGATCGGCTTCATGTGAACACCGGGATCGCCGCTCAGGACGCCGAAATTAGGAAGTCGCTGCTCCAGGGCAGCGGCATCCCGTGGGGGGTATTGATGGGCAAGGTGAAGGCGGCCCTGCCCGCGAGCCTTCAGCAGGACAACAACCGCGTGAACCGCCTCATCGTCGAGATAGTAACGAAGATCGTCGGTGGCCCCCAAGATAAGGCCTGGGCAACCGAACAACGAACGGTTCAGTCGGGGCGTTCGGTTCGGTTCATCATCCGGCGCTGACCCTCTGTGCGGCGGCTGGCGCGGCGGCAACATTCAGTGGGCTCCAGACCACGTCGTCATCGCTCTCGAGGGCAACCAGCTTCGCGTCGGCGTTCTTCGGGAACTTGAAGTCCAGGCCGACGCCTACGCCTTTGGGCGCGCTTGCGTTCGTCGCCAGCTCCTGCACGTCGGCGTCGTCGACTCGTAGGGTCTGGATGCGCCCCCAGCGAGCTCCGGTGGACTCCACGACGACAAACACCGGTTGACCGACGAAGAGCCGCTGAGCGGGCTTGTCGACGACCACGACCGTGCGGCCCTTGAAGGGGCCATCCCCGTCACGCAACGCCAGCTCGACGCGGCCGGGGGACGCTGCATGGTGGGCTTCGAGATAACGGCCGACGACCAGCCCGAAGATCGAGGCCGCCAAACTCTCGATGAAAGCCGCCGCCTCGCTCATGTCCGCACCTCCGAGGAGGTTCATCGGGTTGCCACCACGGTGGGCGACTTGGTTCCTGCGCTCGACGATGTCCTTCAGGCGCTCCTCGAGCACCGTTCGCTTCACGCCGTCCTGGGGCGGCGTGTCGAGCCCTTGCGCAGAGCAGTACCAGGAGACGACCGCGTCGGCGCGGCAAGCGCGGTCGCAGATCTGCTCGATGCCAACCGCGCCGAAGAGCGCGTCGACCTCGCCCGCACGCAGGTTCGCGTCGTGCGCGATCACCACCGCCTCGTTCAGCTCGTAGGGCTTGGCGCCGTTCAGGCATTCGAAAAGGTTTTTGACCACGCCCAGCTCGCTGAGACCGACGTAGCGGCTATCCCCGCGTCGACCTCGCCACAGGAGTTCCGCCGTTCCGGCGAGATGCTTGTCCGTCAGCTTCTTCGGGAGGGCCGCGTAGTCAACGCGCCCGGCCTCGAGCCGCACATATGCGGTGATGAGGTTCTCGACGAACTTCTCGAACGACGCGTAGAGCGCGACGACGAACGCCGCGTAGTCGAAGCGACGCCGGATCGAGACGTACTGCTGGACAACCGTGTCCTTGTGGCCAACCAGCGCGGCGTTGACCGGATCGATTGACGCCACGAGAGCCTTCAGCTCCGCCAACTCCGTTATGAATTCATCCAACGTAGAACGCACAAGCAGGCTCCGTCGGGATCACTTCTTGGTCTTGGCGATCGCGGCGGTGAAGGACTCGCTCACGCAACGGTTTCTATCCTGGGTGTCCTTGAAGTTGGTGCGCCGCCCAGAGAACAACGCGCTGTTCTTCTCGTACATGGCCTTCAGCTCGGAGCGGAGAACGGCCTTCTTCGCGATGAGCTTGGCACGATGAGGAACCACGTCGGGACTGTTCGCGGCGAACATGAGAGGGTCGTATACGATCTTGGTCGGCCGCTTCTTCGAGGGATCGAGCACGGTGAACGCCTCGCCCTCCAGCGCGTCCCAGAGGAACGCGACCGTCGCCTCGAACATCGTCTTGTACTCGGCCAGGATCGTCGCCGAGAAGTTGTTGCCCTCCGTGATGAACCGGTCGAGGAATTCGGAGATCTTGTTCAGGTTGAACTTGGGGGTGATCTGCCGATACGCGAAGAAGCGAAGGACGAGCTCGACGTCCTCCATGCTCTTGAACATGCGCTCGCCGGCCTTCGTCGACTCGTCGACGGCTTCGTCGGTGTCCTCTTCGTCAGCGTCCTTTTCCTCTGGCGAGGGGTTCAACGGAATGCCCCACATGCGCCGGAAGTTTTCATTCTCTGAAAGTGCGAGACACAGCGAATTGAGCGGTCCGCCATGCACGGCGTTTCGGGT
Source organism: Pseudomonadota bacterium (assembly GCA_023402175.1). GTDB lineage: Bacteria > Myxococcota_A > Polyangia > Polyangiales > Polyangiaceae > Labilithrix. The sequence goes on from JAEXCN010000063.1 coordinate 28,154, forward strand.
CTCTTGGCTTCCGAGTTTTACGCCGCCAGAGTTGAGACGTTCGAAGATCATCTTCTTCAGCTCGGCCGCTTTCGCCTCGTCGCCGCCCGTCTCCTTGAGAAGGATGATTGACGAGATGTAGCGGCGGTTGATGCCGTCCTGGATCTTCGATGGGAGCTCCGAGTAGGTGCGACTATTCAAGTCGGCCCATCGCTCGAGGCCCGTCAGCGCGAACTTGTTTGCGTAGAAGTCGCTGAGCGCAGTCAAGCGCTGACGGCCGTCCATCACCTCGAAGCGCGCAAGTTCGCGCTCGAACAGAAACACGGGCGGCACAGGCACGTTCATCAGGAACGACTCGATGAGCCGCGACTTCCGCTCGACGCTCCACCGGTGCCGTCGCTGGTATTCGGGGTCGAGCTTGTAGCGCGGCTCCATCTTGCCGCCTTCCCCCTCGACCTCCTCCTTCAACATCGCGAGGATGCCCGCGAGCGGATAGCGCGCCTGCTCCGTGACGATGCGGGTCTCACCCTTTGCGTAGCGGCTGTTCAGGTCCTCATCACTGACTTTCTTCGCGGTATCCTTGTCGTCGAACGAGACCTTCTCGCCCTTGAGGAGGTGGCTCGTCGCTGCTTGCTGCGTCTTTGCGCCTACCGCCGGTTTTTTCTGGTTGCCCTTCGACATGGCTCTCCCTCAGGCGCGGTGGCAGTAGACGTCGTACTCGGTGATGGCGTTCTTCGGCTTGGCACCGAACTGGACCACCTGGCGGCGGGCAGCGTCGGGGTCAGGAACCGCCTTCGCCGTCTTCATCTTCCACCCAGAGTCAACGAGCGACTTCTTGAGCACATCCATCGGCTCGGCGTCGCGGTCGTGAATGCCGCCGTAGCGGATGATGAGGCGTGCGGTCTTCGTCGTGTGGTTGGCGACGTTCGCCCAGACGCGGCCCATCTCGGCGGAGAAGTGGTCGGCACCGGAGTGTTCGAGCTGCCCCTCGGGCTGGCGATACTCGACGTAGTCGGGGCCGCCGAGGAACCAGAGCCGCAGCCACTGGTCCGGCAGGTACGTGCGCATGCCGAAGTACGGGGGCGACGTAACTACGAGGCGCGCCTTGGGCAGGTCGGTGAACGTGTCCGCAACTCGGCTGTCGCCGAGCAGCACCTTGCCGTTGACGTCCGGAGGAGGCTCCGTCAGATAGCGATCTGCACGCGTCTTGATGATCGACAGCACGTCGACGTCGACAGGGCGCATGCCCCGTGCGGTCCAGAACTTCACCGCATAGTTCGGCTTTGGCGCGAAGGTCCGTGGCGACTGGTTCGAGAAGTATGACGGCGTCCCCTTCGGGCGCGGGCCGTGTAGCGCGCCCAGAACGATCGCTCGCAGCAAGATGCGCGTGGGCGACGAGCACTCAGCGAGCAGCGCCTCGCGGAGCTGGCAGAGTTGAACGAGCGTGCGCTCGTGGTACGCGAGCTTCCAGAACTCGCCCGTAGGAACCTCGGACGGCTCCTTTGCCGCTCTGAGGATGGATCGCGCGATCGCCACGACTCGACCGGGCTCCGCAGATGCGAGCTTCGACTTCGCAAGCGCAGCCGCCACTGGGCTGCTGTCCACGCCTACCGAGGGCATCTCGAGCAGGCGCGCCGCGAAGTTCGTAGTGCCGCGCCCGCAGAACGGATCGATGACCCAGTCGCCACGTTTGCCGTGCTCCTTAAGGACGCGCAGCGGAAACTCCAGCGGGTACATCGTGTAGTACGGGCAGACCGCGTTGAGGGCGTCGAGGCTCATGCGCCGGCTCCGTCGAACGGAGTCGTTCCGCCCGCGAGGCGGGATGGGCAAGAAGGGGGGGCGACGGCGCTATGCACTGGGACGACTCCTAGCGCCTGGGAGCGAAAAGGTCTCGCGATTCCGCTACGCGCGCGAGCCAACCAGCGCCACCACGGTGAGTTGAGGGCTCCATCGAGGCAGCCTGACGTTCCGGCTCCCACGCGACCAGCGCCGTGCAGCCCAGCGATCCGCAGCTGCCCCTCCATCTGACGGCGCACATGCAGATGCCGAGAGTATCGGAGCCGGTGAGGAACGTGGAGCGCGAACGCGCGTGCGATGTGATGGTCGTGGAGACGTGCCTGGATCACGGCGCGCGAGGAGAACACCATGGGAACTCTCGACCAAAAGAAGCACGCAAGCAAGGCGACGCCCCGACCCAACGCGGATGCGGTCGGAGCATCGAGGGGGACATCCTCTCCTCGTCCAAGCGGCGGCCCGCCGTCGAAAGCGGAAACGACCCCGAAGACGTCTACCTACGAAGCGCGGATGCGCCAGCTCGCGCCGATCGTACGCCTGCAGAAGAAGCTTGAAGCCACTGCGAAGCACTTTTCGATACTCGCGAGGGAAGTGAGGCGCTGGGAGAACGCTCGAAACCTGGGAGAGACAGCAACCAAGATCGAGGCGGCTGTCGCCGAGATGCTTGCGGATACGATGATGGTCCCAGATTCGTTTCAGCCGCAGCGCACACGCAGGGGGAATCACCGACAGCTCACGAGCGGCACGAAGGTGATTCTTAGGGAGCGGGTCCTTGGTAAGTACTCAGCGCTTCTGGAATATGAGGCGGCCTCGACCCTCGAGGTCGTGTCGGTCTCGCGTGCTAACGTCGCAGTAAAAAGCGGCTCGGGTGCTCTCATCGTGCTTCCGCGAGCACATGTCGCCAGGCTCGGTGCTCCAGCCTCCAGTCCGACCGACGTGCCGACTCGACCGAGCGACGGTTTCGGTGGATGAGCAGGCTTCTGGTCTGCTGATCTCGGATTGGATGGCGAAGCTCACGCGGCGTAAACCACTGATGGCGGCGATGCGCACCTCATCGAGCTTGGCCGTGCCGTGAAAAGGCGACTGGAGCTTGGCCTCAACGCGCTGGCGACGACAGACGATGAAGAGCTCGACTTCTGGCGCGAGCTCGTTCGCCGGATGTATCACGCAGCTTTCGGTAACGAGCGCACGATGAGGTGGTTGAACTTCGCGCGTGCGCTTGAGTCGGAGACGATACGTCAGACCAAAGAGCGGGCTGCGGATGCAGTTGCTGCGAGCCGCGTGGTGGAGCGGTATGCGCGTGTCTTCCCCGATCTTGCAGCCAAGCTGGACACCACGAAGGTGGAAGCCGCCGTTCTCGCATGGCGAAGCGACCTGAATCAATGGAAGGCTGTGCGCGTCGCGCTCGAGGAAGTCGCGTCGATTCCGACCGCCCGAAGCATGGCGACCCAGTGGTCGAAAAAGCGTCTCTCAGGGGTGCAGTCACGCAAGCGTCGCCCTCCGAAGCGACCGCGTCCGCGCTGAAGTCAAGTTTCGCAATCGACATCGACCACTCAGCGATCGCGTGGTTCTTGTCTCGGTGTTGGTCGCGGAGATCCCCTCGCGCGGCGGGTTCAACGCAACACGGGAGAACCATATGAGCACCGAGAAGAACGAGACGAACGGGCACGTGAAGACGCGGTTGAAGAGGGCCACGCGTACTTGCCGCGCGACGCATCCTGTCGCTCCCGAGGACGACATGATCGACGGGGAACACGAGGAGCACGTCTGCTGGATGGCCGAACTCAAGTCGATGTGCCACGGGTCGCTCCACCGAGCGATCTTCGACAATCGGGAGGTAGTGATTCAGTTCGCCGCGGATGGCAACGACGTCGACATCGATGATCTCTCGCAGGTCCGCGGTACGGTGTACTCGCTCGACCCGGACGAGGTCGTCGTCTTGATGCGGAACGGGAAGAGCGCACGCATCGACCTCGACTGGATCGCGGACGTTTTTCACGTACGACTGCCTGGAACAATGAGCCGAGTCGCCATCGGGATCGTGCTCGCCGCGATCCCGACGGTGCCCCCTTCGTCAGGACGAACGGACTTTCGGGCGCGGAGTAGCAACATGAGGATGTGCCGAGAGCGAGTCGAGCTTCGAGGGAACCTCCGAAGCCCAGTGAGCGGAGCTGCTTGTGGTGCCATCGCTCGAAAGCGCGCGACCGCGTCGAGTCACTCATTCCACGCTTTCGAGGTCGAGCGATGAAGCCGGCGACACGGCCGGCCGTGCCGGTCGCGGACCTCACGCTCGACGCCATAGTGGAGCTCCTCGCGATTCGCGTGGCGGCGAAGGTCCTTTCCGGCCAAGCGGATGGAGTCGCTCGGGTCACCGTCTACACGAGCAAGAAGCCGCCCCCGGGCATGTCTGTGAAGCGATTCAACGAACGCTGCCGTGAACTTTCGAAGCGCGGCGACGCGGGCGTACGGAAGATCGGACGCGTTTGGACTGCCGACGGCGAGGCATTCGAGACACGGGCCAGGAGCCGGGCAGGCGCGCCAAGGCCCTCAGGCACGTGGTCGGTCGACGCCGCGCTCGAGAGCTCCGGGGTTCGTTTTACGCGATGGGGGGGCTGGCGCTCGTCCGCGGATGGGCGAAGCGCTCGACGCCAAAGGAACCAAACAATGGTGAACGCAACGAAGGTGAGCAAGGGAGGCCGACCCGCGAAGGGGTCGCCCGTCTGGCGACACGAGGCATTGTGGGTACGGGTGACCCTCAAGGACGGCAGCCGGCCGTTCATCGCGCTCGACCCCACCATTCCCCGTGAGGACGAGGCTCGAGCACGGGCGTGCGCCGCCGAGGTCAGCGACGCGGCTCGACGCTCGGGCGCCGTATCGGCCAAGACCGCGCTCATGGCCACCTGGTTCTCCGACTGGATCGGTGCCCGCCGTTCCCGCGGTCACACCTCGGTTCGCGAAGACGACTCCCACTACCGCGTGCACATCAAGGTGGTGATCGGAGACAAGCCCATTCGCGACTGGACGGCGGACGACCTGCGCGCGCTTTCGCGAAACCTCGATGCGAAGGTCGCAAGCGGCGCGATGTCGTCGAAGACCGCGACGAATGTCTGGGGCACCGCAACGAAGATGTGTTCGGACTCCGTGCGTTCGAAGATCGACGCTCTGCGGGTTCGCCGGGATGATCCTTCAACCTCTGTCGAAGGACCGACCCGCGGGCCGTCGAAAGCCAAGCAGTACCTGTATCCCTCCGCGTTTCAGCGCTTCGTGGCGTGCGAGGACGTTCCGCTCCTCTGGCGTCAGCTCGTCGCGCTGATGGTCTACCCTGTACCCCCGGCCGGGCGAGTTCCGCGAGCTTCAGTGCGATGACGTCGATCTCGAACACGGCATCGTCCACATCCACCGGGCTCACGACCGGGTGACCCACGAAGTGAAACAGACGAAGACGTCGACGGCGCGGCGCTTCGGCATCGAGCCCGAGCTCATGCCGCTCTTGCGCGCGCTGAAAGGCGACCGCAAGCACGGTCGCCTCATCGAACTGCCGTGCGACGGCGATCTCGCGCGGGGATTCCGCACCTGGCTTCGGCGGGCGGGTGTGTCGCGCGAGGAGCTTCACGTCGCGACGCCGACGCGCAAGGCGATCACGGTCTACGACCTGCGCGGCACCGGCATCACCTGGCTTGCGATCCGCGGAGTCGATCCGCTCAAGATCATGCAGCGCGCGGGCCACAAAAACTTCCAGACCACGCAGGGCTACATCCGCGAGGCCGAATCGATGGGCAGCGGCTTCGGCACGCCGTTCCCGGCCCTCCCCGCCTCCCTCACGGAGGCGGCGGAGGTTTTGCCACCGGAACCTGCTGCGAAGCAGCCTAATTCCAGGGCGAAACAGCGGAGAGGGCGGGATTCGAACCCGCGGTCGGGTTTTAGCCCGACGCCCGCTTAGCAAGCGGGTACCTTCGGCCACTCGGTCACCTCTCCTGAGTGGGAGCGGACGATCTACAGCGCCTTTCTCGGGCGCGCAACTCCGGCGGAAGGTCCCGTGGAGCTTTCGCGCTCGGACGGCCGCAGCGGCCGCGCCCAGACGCGTCTCATTTGGCCGCGCGCAGGACGACGCAGGCCGTGATGCCGCCGATGCCGAGCATCAGCTTGAACCCGGTTTTTGCGGGCACTCCGGCGATCGCGGCCGTCTCGCCCGTGACGATCGCCTGCGGCCGGCGGATGTTCGGATGCAGCTGGGCGTCCTTGATCCCGGTCGGATGAGCCTCTCCCGCCTGGAGGCCGAGCGCGAGCGCCGTGAGCTCCCAGCCGCCGGCGTTCGCCATCCCGTGGCCGAGCTGGCCCTTTCGCGCGGTGATGCGCGTCCGCTCCGAGACGAAGCTCTCGACGAGCGAGAGCTCGTTGAGATCGCCCGGCGTGCCCGTCGCGTGCAGGTCGGCGATGGCGATGTCCTCCGGCGTGACGCCGGCTTCGTCGAAGGCCCGCGCCATCGCGCGCTTCGGTCCCGAGACCGACGGCGTGATGATGTGCTCGGCGTCGGACGAGAGCGCGATGCCCTCGACGAAGCCGCCGATGGGCTCGAGCCCGCGCGCAGAGAAGTACTCCTCGTCGCCGAGGATCCAGACGCACGAGCCACCGGACAGGTGCGTCCCGCGCAGCGTCGTGAACGGCGAGTTCACCTCACCTGTGCCCGCCATCACGCGCGCTTCGTGGAACGCGCCGACGAGCGCCGAATCGGGACGCGGATCGGTCGTGCCGACGATCGCCATCTTCGCCTCGCCGCGCACGATCGCGTCGCGCCCGCACTTGAGCGCAACGCCGAACGTCGAGCATGCACCGACGGGCGCCCAGGCAGCGCCGTGGATGTCGAAGAGCATCGTGATCTGCGCGGCCGGCGCGTTCTGGATGTTCCAGATGAGATCCGGGTTCACCGCGGTCCACGGCGGAGGCGGGCAGCCGACCTCGTCGAGCAGCGCGCGAAGGGCGCGCACCCGGCGGCGGATCGCGTCGAGATGGGCCTTCTCGGAGAGGGGCTTCGGCTTCGAGCCCGGCGCAGGAGCCTCGGGACCTTCATCGGCGCTCCCGAGCGCCTCGATGGCCTTCAGCCGCTCGAGGAACTCCTTCAAGCTCGACGATCGCTCGGCCCAGTAGGTCTCCCAGGCGAGCCGCGCTTCGAGCCGCTCTTCGCTGTCGACGGGAAGCGTCGCCGGATCGACGGGCGGCGGAGCAGAGCTGTCGTGATCGCCCGTCTCTTCGAAGATCTTCCGCGCCGCGCATCGGAGCGGATCCGCCCAGAACTGGTTCCACGCACGCGTCGCCTTGTCGAGCGAACGCACCGCCGCGTAGCTCTGAGGAAGGTCGCCGACGCCGGAGCCGACGTAGACGTGGCAGGCTTCGTCGAGCTCCTTCGCGATCGTCTCGAGCTTCGCGTCGCACTGCATCGCCTGCACGGCGGCGCCGAGGGCGAAGAGGACGTTGTCGCCCATCTTCTTCTTCAGGCGCGTCGCGAAGGCCTCGCCCTTCCGCTCGGCGATCCAGCCGACGTAGTCGTCGATGGAAAAATCCGGGTTGCCGACCGCGAAGAGGCCTTCGCCCAGCTCGGGGCGGCTGGCGGTCTTCAGCGCGGTTTTCCCCGATCGAAGAAGCTGATCGAGAGCGGCAATGTTCTTCGCACCGGGGGCGACGAGCCCCCAGCCGTAGATGCCGATGCGGCGGCCTTGTTTCGAGCTGCTATGACCCACGGGGACGCTGGAGTATCCATCTCGCTCCGGCGACGGTAAATTCGCATTGTCCTCAGTTTTCGTCGATGGCTACCAAGAAGAAAAAGACACCGCGAAAACAGCCTCAACAGGCGCGTGCGCAGTCCACCGTACATGCCATCCTGGAGGCCACCGTTCAGGTTCTGGAGCGTGAGGGCCCGGATGCTGCGACGACGACCCGCATCGCGGAAGTCGCAGGCGTGAGCGTCGGGACGCTCTACCAGTACTTCTCGCACCGCGACGCGATCTTCGATGCCCTCCAGGAGCGCGAGTTCGAGCGCGCGATCGGGCTCATGCAGACCGTGCTCAGCGACAACAACCTCGCGAAGTCGCCGCGCGAGACGGTGACCGCATGCGTGCACGGCATGCTCGGGCTCTATCAAGCGTCGCCCGGCATGCATCGCGTCCTCACGATGGAAGGCCTTCGCGCGACGAAGGCGCACAAGCTCCATTCGTTCGACCTCCGGGTGATCGCGCTCGTTCGTCACTTCCTTTCCGCATCGGGCACGCCGATCCGGAAGAGGAACGTCGACGCGGCTGCGTTCGTCGCGTTCCAGTCCGTGCGCGCGACGATGCTCGCGAGCCTCCTCGAGACGCCCGCGGGCTTCAGCGATCAGACGATGGTCGAGGAGCTCGTCGACCTGCTGCTCCGCTATCTCGTCGACGACGAATGGCTCGCGAAGCAAGAAACGGCGAGCACCGCGAAGACGCCTGCGACCACGAACGGCGCGAGCACGCCCGCGCTCGAGCGTTCGACGCCTGCGGTCGACCGTCCTTCTCAGAAGAACGTGTAGCCGAGGCTCGCGCCGACGATGTTCAGGTTCGTGCCCTTGAAGAAGTGGTCGTAGCGCACGGCGAGCGTGAAGTACGACGAACGGCAGCACGTGCCGAAGTGCGCGACGGCCTCGGGCCCGATCGAATAACGGAACGGTTCCTGGTTTCCGCGGATCTCGACCGTCGATCCGAGCCCGACCCCGGGCCCCACGACCCACGTGCTCGGATGCCAGACGAACCGGTATCCCGGGCGAACGGAGATGCCGACGCCGCGTGTGCTCGAGACCACCGCCGGCTCGATCATGATCCGATGCGCGCGGTGCCCGTGGACGACGAACGTGCCCTTCTTCCGCGAGCACGAATACATCGGGCCGATCACCGCGACCGACCACGGCCACGAGATGTGCGCGGCCGGCGCGTCACCACGAAACTGCGCGCCGACGTGCGGGATGAGCGTCGCGAGCACGAGCTCGCCCGAGCGACCGAGGTTCGAGAAGAACTGCGCCCACGGCGCGTTCAGGAACGTCTTCTCGCGCGGGTATCGGTAAGGAACGGGCGGCTGTTCCTTCTCCCACTTCGCGAGCTCCTTCGAGTTCTTTGCGCGGAACGCCTCGCACTCGTCGATGCCGTCGTCCGTCTCGAGATCGGTCGGCCCGTCCGGCTCCGCGCGCGCGAGGCGCTCGTCCGCGGACGTGACGAAAGCGAAGCTCGCGGCTGCGAGGACGGCGAGGAGAGGCGTTCGGCGCCGGCGCGTCACGCCCGCACTCTATCGTGCGCCGGTCGTTCTGTGAACGAACCCACTCATTCGCCGAGGGGGCGTTCCGTGAACGAATTTCCGTCGGCGGCGGCGGTGCTTCTCAGTGGTGCTCCTCAGTGGGTCGTTCTGTGGGCGAACGATTCCGTCGAGGCGTCGTCAACCGTTTCGGCAGATCGTTCTGTGGGCGAACGATCCCGTTCGGGGCGGCAGGATGACCCTGCTCGCTGCTCCCGAGCCGCTCACTCGAAGTGGAACGACTTGCCGACGGTGACGGCTTCGCCCTTGAACGCCGGCACCTTCGCCTTCTTGAACTCCTTGGCCATGCACTTGGCCACGGGCGTCCCGATCCAGGGGCCCTTGTCGACGACCGCGTTCTGCGCGGGACCGGCGGGGGCGAACGTGATCATTACGTGGCCATCACCCGTCGCGGCGTTCGTCGCCTTGCACTTGGCGAGATTGATCTCGTTGATCGCGGTGACGGCAGCTTGCCGGTCGAACTCGGCGGACGCCTCCTCCGTCTTCGCAGCTTCCGCGGCGGGGGCCTTTTTCTTCTTCTTCGGTGCCGCCTCGGCGCTCGCAGCGAGCACGGCGACGCACGTGAGCACCCCGAACGCGACCCAGCTGGATAGACGGCGCATCGGGAGCGGCTCTAGCAAGCGAGGTGCCTGGGATGGGAAAGTACATCTTTCGCGATCGCCGAAATGCGATGACGAGAAGCCCTGCGTTTTGTCCGCTCACCGATCGGCGATCGGGGTCACGCGCTCGAAACGATCATGGATCCGTCGAAGCCCATCTGCCGTCTTCGTCCATCAGAGAGCTCGCGGCGGATTGCCCGCGGAGCACGGCGCGCGTGCGCGGATCGGCGGAGAGCTCGACCGCTGCTCGAGCTCTTGGGTACGCGCGCACGGCGGGAACGTGATCCTCGCGCGAGCCGCGACGTCATCACCGGGCGCGAAGTGATCGCGATCGAGTATCCTGTCCGGCCCCATGGCCGAAGCGACGCTCAAAGACCTGCCTCCTCGCGACGCTCCGAGCGACGCGATCCTGAGCGCGTTTCTCTCGTACGTGGGCTCGCGTGGGCTCGATCTCTACCCTGCGCAGGAAGAGGCCATCCTCGAGCTGATGGAAGGCTCGAACGTCATCCTCAACACGCCGACCGGCTCGGGGAAGTCGCTCGTCGCGGAGGCGGCCCACTTCCACGCGCTCGTCCGTGGCGAGCGGTCGTTCTACACGTGCCCGATCAAGGCGCTCGCGAACGAGAAGTTCTTCGCGCTCGTCCGTGCGTTCGGTGCGGAGAACGTCGGGCTCATGACGGGCGACGCGACCGTGAATCGCGACGCACCGATCGTCTGCGCGACGGCCGAGGTCCTCGCGAACATCGCGCTTGCCGAAGGTCCGCGTGCCGACGTCGACGTCGCGATCCTGGACGAGTTCCACTACTACGCCGACCGCGATCGCGGCTCCGCATGGCAGCTCCCGCTGCTCGCGCTTCCGAAGGCGCGCTTCCTCCTCATGAGCGCGACGTTCGGCGATCCGGAGCCGTTCCAGAAGCACCTGACGGCGGTGAACGGCCTGCGTACGGCGGTCGTGCGCTCGAACGATCGGCCCGTCCCGCTCGACTTCGAATACCGCGAGACGCCGCTCCACGAGACCGTCCAGGACCTCATCCAGAAGGGCAGGGCGCCCGTCTACATCGTCAACTTCACCCAGCGGGGCTGCGCGGAGGAAGCGCAGAACCTGATGAGCATGGATTACTGCTCGAAGGAGGAGAAGAAGGCGATCGTGGAGGCGCTGAAGGGCGCACGCTTCGACAGCCCCTACGGACGCGAGATCCAGCGCTTCGTCCGGCATGGGATCGGCATCCATCACGCGGGCCTCCTCCCGAAGTACCGCCTGCTCGTCGAGAAGCTCGCGCAGCGCGGGCTCCTCAAGATCATCAGCGGCACCGACACGCTCGGCGTCGGTGTCAACGTCCCGATCCGCACCGTCCTCTTCACGCGCCTCTGCAAGTTCGACGGCGAGAAGACGGCGATCCTCAGCGTACGCGACTTCCAGCAGATCAGCGGACGCGCGGGGCGCAAGGGCTTCGACACGCAAGGCACCGTCGTCGCGCAGGCGCCCGAGCACGTGATCGAGAACCTTCGCCTCGAGGCGAAGGCGGGGAACGATCCCGCGAAGAAGCGGAAGCTCGTACGGAGGAAGCCGCCCGAGTTCGGTTACGTGCACTGGGACAAGAACACGTTCGATCGACTCGTCACGTCGATGCCGGAGGCGCTCGTCTCGCGCTTCTCGCTCACGCACGGCATGGTCGTGAGCGTCCTCTCGCGCGAGCAGGGCGGAGGCTGCATGGGCCTCGCGCGCCTCCTGAAGGCGTCGCACGAACGTCCGGCGCAGAAGCGGATCCTCGGCCGGCAGGCGATCGAGATGGTGAAGACCCTCCGCGAGGCGGGCATCCTCGAGTGGGAGTACGACGACGACGGGCGGCGATATCCCGTCGTCAACGCCGATCTCGGTGAGGACTTCTCGCTCCACCACGCGCTCTCGCTCTACCTCCTCGACATCCTCGGCCGGCGCGACGAGTGGTCTCCGGAAGGATCGGAGACGTACGCGCTCGACGTCCTCACGTTCGTCGAGTCGATCCTCGAAGATCCCGATCCGATCCTCCGCCGCCAGCTCGACAAGCTGAAGACCGAGAAGGTCGCCGAGCTCAAGGCCGCCGGCGTCGAATACGACGAGCGAATGGCCGAGCTCGAGAAGCTCGAGTACCCGAAGCCGAACCGCGATCTCGTCTACGACTCGTTCAACGAGTTCGCGCGAAAGCACCCGTGGGTGAAGGCGGAGAACATCCGGCCGAAGTCGATCGCGCGCGAGATGGTCGAGTCGGTCATGTCGTTCACCGAGTACGTGCGCGAGTACGGCCTCGAGCGGATGGAGGGCCTGCTCCTTCGCTATCTCTCCGACGTCTACAAGACGCTCGTGCAGACCGTGCCCGCGTGGGCGAAGGACGAAGCCGTCGAGGAGATCATCACGACGTTCGGCGCGATCGTTCGTCAGGTCGACTCCAGCTTGCTCGACGAGTGGGAGCGCCTGAAGAACCCGTACGAGCTGTTCGAGCCGACGCCCCAGCGCGACGAGCTCGAGCCCGCGGGCTCGATGGACATCACGAAGGACGAGAAGGCGTTCACCGTCCTCGTTCGCAACGAGATCTTCCGGCTCGTGCGCGCGCTCGCGCGGCGCGACTGGGCGGAGGCGGCGCGCATCACGGCGCCGTCGCCCGAGCTCGAAGTGAGCGAAGCATCGAAGATCGAGAAGGCGCTCGCGCCGTTCTTCGAGGCGCATCAGTTCATTCGCATCGATCCCGAGGCGCGCAGCCCCAAGCACACGACGGTCGACCGCAGCTCGGCGGAGGCGTGGCGCGTGCGGCAGGTGTTGCTGGATGCCGAGGAGGACAACGACTGGTACTTCGATGCGTCGATCGATCTCGTCCGCTCGCGTGACGCGGCTCGGCCCATCCTTGCCCTAGAGCGCATCGGAACTTGAGGCGCTACGATGAGAGCGTGACCAAGAAGGTGAACCTGCCGCTCTTCTCGGACCCGGCCTCGGTCGCAACGCCTGCCAAGGAGGTACGGAAGAAGCCGTCGATCGACGTGGCTCGTGCGCGCCTCGGCGGACGGATCAGCGAGATCGACTCACCGCCCGCAGGCTTCGCGCCGGGCGTCGTCGTCACGTTCGCGCTCGGAGGAGCGAGCACGGATTCCGAGGCTCGCCGGATGCCGGGCGTCGTCGTGTTCGCGTCACAGACGGAGGTTCACGTCCTCCTCGACGGCATCCGTCTCCGTCGCATGCCTCCCGCGGACCTGATGATCCACGAAGGCGGCGACGTCGCGATCGAGCTCGAGAAGATCGCGGGTGATGCACGCCTCTTCGGTCAGCTCGTCGAAGGCCAGCCGGTTCGTTACGCCGACGACTCGGGCACGCTCATCGAAGGCAAGGTCGTCGAGAAGTGCCGCTGGGGCGCTCTCGTGCTCCGCGATGACGGTGCGGTCGTCGCGGTCGGATTCCGCAAGCTGTGGCCCGCGCCGTCAGGCGGATCGGCGTGAGCAGGCTGCGCCCAGAGCTCGCTACGGTCGTCGACGATCTGCTCCGCGGGACGGCGCGAGGCGACGTGATCACGCTCGACGCGATCGGCGAAGCGATCGGCGTCCGGGCCGCGTCGGCAGACGAGATCGATCTCATGATGTCGATGCTCGAGGAGCAAGGTCGTCAAGTCGTCTCGGAGGAGGGAGGGCGTGGAGAGGCCAAGTTGAAGAGCGTCCTCGACGCCGCGCGCGTGCTCCGGGCCGAGCTCGGAAGGGCGCCGCGGCACGACGAGATCGCGGCGCGCGCCGGGATGTCCCGCGAGGACGTGCAGCACGCGCTCTCGCTCGCGCGCATCATGCAGCGCTGACGGAGGATGGAGATGCGCGTCTTCGCGCTCGGCGCCTCGAGCTCACGCCCGGGCCAATGCCCTTTCGCGAACCGACATCACGTTGCGGCGGAGCCGGCGCCGAGGAGCTTCGGTGCGCCGCTCGTCATCCACGCGAGCGCCTGTCGGGTCCGTTCGCGTGCGTCGTCCTCGACGACGTCGCCGTGCGCGACGACCACGCGCTCGTAGTCCCAACTCAGCACGTTCGATGCGCTTTGCGCCGCGGCCGCTCGGTCCTTGACGAGACGACGCCACTCGAGGCTCTGCGCGGTCTTCTGCCATGCGCCTCCGAGGCGGAGGACGAGCCGCATCCAGAAGCTCCGGCACTCGTGGACGTTGAACATCAGATCACCGACCACGAGCGAGCGCGACGCTTCGTGGAGGAAGACGTGCTCCTGGATCCTCGGCGCGCCCTGGATGCGTTCGATCCGGATGCCCTCCATTCCGCCGACGTAGCCGCTCTCGGGCAGCTCTTCGAACGCGAAGCTCCCGAGCTTCTTCGCGAGAACGGGCGCTGCGAGAACGCGAGCGCGCGTCCACCGCTCCTTCGCGGCTTTCAGGAACATCCAGTGGAGCGAGTTCGGCGCGACGAGGAAGCGGACCTCGCCGAGCGCGTCGATCGCTCGTGCGGTCTCGTCGTCGACGCGCAGCGGCGAGTGAACGACGAGCCCGCCGTCCGACAGACGCATGATCGTCGCGCGCCCAGGCATGCTCAGGCCGAGCGGGAGCCCTACGTCGTCATCGTGCGCCCAGACGTCTTCGGCGATCCGCTTCAACATCGATGTCTCCTCCGTAATGGGACTCTTCGACGATCAGTAGGGTCCGGTTCGATATAGTCAAGCATGCCTGACCAATTCGTCAAGTTGGCTTGACGACATGCCCGGCTCCTGCTGGAGTCGCGATATGGGCCCGGAGGAGTACGCAGACAAGCTCGAGGCCGAAAAAGCGCGGTCCACCGTACAGCTCCTCTTCAAGGCGGCGCGGCTCCTCAACGAGCGCGCGATCGCCCGTGTCCGGAGCCAGACCAAGAAGCCGGTGCGGGGCGCGCACACCACGTTGCTCCCGCACGTCGATCTGGAAGGAACGCGCCTCACCGATCTCGCGAGCCGTCTCGGCGTCACGAAACAGGCCGCCGGTCAGCTCGTCGACGAGCTCGTCGAGATGGGCATGCTCGAGCGCGTACCGGACCCCGCCGACGCCCGAGCGAAGCTCGTTCGCTTCACGAAGCGAGGACGCGCCGCGATCCTCGAAGGACTTGCCGTCCTGAACGAGATCGCGAACGAAGTCGAGAAGCTCGTGGGCCGGCCGAAGATGCACGCGCTTCACGAGGTGCTCTCCGCGATCGTCCGCGATGCCGACGACCGCATTCAAGCGGATGCACATGAGCCGCTTCCGGCGGGAAAGAAGGCCTCGAAACGGCGCGCTCGGTGACCGTCACTCGGACATGAGCGTCCTTCACCGGCGCGTGGTAGCCTTCTCGCAGGGTGAGGAGCAGGAGCAGGAGCGTGATCGGGCTCGGGCTCGTCGCGACGGCGATCGTCGCGTGCGGCCTCTCCGTCGTCGGGATCGAAGCGGACGACGTCGCTACGACTTCACCCGAAGGCGGTCGCACCGACGGCGGTGGCGACGTCACCTCACCCGATCCTCTCGTCGATCCGTTCGAAGCTGGCATCGACGCGTCGCCCGACAACTGCAAGGCGGCCTGCACCAACGGCACGTGTGACGGCGGCTGGTGCGTGATCGGATGCGATGGGGGCGCGGAGTGCACGAACGGCGTCACTTGCCCGCCCGGGGTGCCGTGCGACGTACGCTGCACGGGCGCCGACGCCTGCAAGAGCGGGGTCGACTGCGCCGACGCCACAGCGTGCAACGTCCTCTGCGCCGGTGAAGCTTCCTGCTCGAACGACACCATTCGATGCAAAGGCTCTGCGTGCCAGGTCACCTGCAGCGCGAAGAACGCATGCATCACCGGGATCGCCTGCGACGCCGGTACGTGCGTCCTCCGGTGTCTCGGAGACGGCAGCTGCAAGAACCAGACGGTCGCGTGCAATGCGGATCGCTGCACGGTCGAGTGTGGCGTCACGGGAAAGGACGGCTCGGAAGCGTGCACCGCCGGCGTCCAGTGCAACGCGACGACGAGCTGTGACGTCCGCTGTCTGGCCGATAACTCGTGCAAGAACGGCCCCGTCACCGCCGTCGCCGGAGAGACGGCGAACATCAAGTGCGCCGGCTCCTCGAGCTGCGTTGCGAACGTGTTCGCATCCGCCGCCGACAGCGGCGTCCAGTGCACCAAGGCTGGCGCCTGCGCCGGCGGCGTCCGCTGTGACGGCGGGCGATGCGCGGCTCATTGCGAGGACGTCGACGTCCGCTTGTGCTGCGATGCCGGCACCTGCATCCCGAGCGAGGGGAACGGCTGCCACGTCACCCAGAAATGTCCGTGACGGTCGCTTGCGCGCGTCGAAGTGGAAGCGCATTCACAGCGGGTCGCGGGCGGCGCATCTCTATCGAACGGATGGGCATGCACGGCCGCGTTCGATCGCGCGTACAGGCGTATGCTGCGTGAATGCGTCTATCGCCGCGCCTCGCATTGCTCTCGACCGTTCCCGCTCTCTTCGCGGGGCTCTTCCTGCGCGCAGATGACGCGCACGCCGACGTCGCGCCTCCGGGCGTCAAGGCGATCAACTACAGCTTCAGTGTGAAAGGCCTCGCGGCAGCGCCCGATCGGGTGCTGTTCGCGTATCCGTGCGGTCCTTCGAACGGGCGGCCGCAAGCCGAACACCAGAAGCTCGAGGAGGGCGCGGACGTCCACGTCGGTCGTCGGGGAGGGAGCTGCACGATCTACTCGGTCGACAAGACCGCGTACGAGGCGTGGCGGAAAGACTTCAAACCCCAGCCGGGCGAGGCGAAGGACCCAGGCGTCGAGAAGCTCGTATCCGAATCGGTCAAGTGCACCGGTGGTCCGACGCCGATCACGAGCGCTCCGCAGAGTGATCCGCGCTCGTCGATCCATCAGACGATCACGGTCACTACGTTGAACAAGACGACGTGCGTCCTGAGCGCCGAGCCGGTCTCGAACGCGACGGATCAGCCGGCGGCGTTGCCGTCGCCGGCTTCGCCTCCTTCGTCGTGGGCTTCGTCCTCGTCCGCTGCGTCACCATCTGCACCGTCAGCTTCACCGTCATCGTCATCGTCATCGCCGAAGTCCGGTGGCTGTTCGTTCAGCTCGACCTCGCTCGTCGGCACCGGCGCTGGATCGTCGACCGGACTGTTTGCGCTCGCGCTCGCGAGCCTCGCGTGCATCGCCGCGCGGCGTCGGCGGTGATGCCAGCGCCGTCGATTGTTCCCATGCGAGCAACGATGGGTTCGTCCGGGTCCGCCTTGGCCCGCCGCGGCGACGTCTTACGGTAAGCGCACGCCACATCGTCGTGGCCGTCACGGAAGAGAGGCAGACATCATGGCTCAGGTAGCGGTCTCCACGTCGGGCTCGGGCTTCGATCGCACGATCGAGAAGAGCGCGCGCGGAATGCAGACGAGCGACGGTGCGGGCGTGAAGCTCACGCGCGTGATCGGTTCGCCGCTCCTTCGTCGGATCGATCCGTTCCTCATGCTCGACGAGTTCCGCTCGGACGAGCCGCAGGACTACCTCGCCGGTTTCCCCGATCATCCACATCGCGGCTTCGAGACGATCACGTACATGATCGCGGGCCGCTTCCGTCACCGCGACAACAAGGGCCACGAAGGCCTGCTCGCCGCCGGGGGCGCGCAGTGGATGACCGCGGGTCGCGGCATCGTCCATTCCGAGATGCCCGAGCAGGAGCAAGGTCTCGTGCATGGGTTCCAGCTCTGGCTGAACCTCCCGCGCAAGGACAAGATGTGCGAGCCGAGCTATCGCGATCTCCAGTCCGAGGACATCCCGCGTGCCCGTCTCGACGGCGGCGCGACCGCACGCGTGCTCGCCGGCAAGGTCGCAGGCGTCATGGGCCCGATCGACGGACGTGACACGCAGCCGATCTATCTCGACGTCGAGATCCCCGCCGGCGCGGCCGCCGACATCCCGGTCCCGTCCACGCACGACGGCTTCATCTATCCGTTCGAAGGCGACGTCGTCGTCGGCATCCCCGGCCGCGAGCGCACGCTCGAACGCGGTGAGCTCGGCGTGCTCTCGAAGGGCGAGGGCGTTCGTCTCCGCGCGAAGAGCGGCGCCGCGCGCGCGCTCGTCATCGCGGGCAAACCGCTCGGCGAGCCCATCGTCCAATACGGTCCGTTCGTCATGACGACCCCGGAAGAGCTCGAGCAGGCGGTCCGGGACTTCCAGTCCGGGAAGTTCTGACGCATTCGCTTGGCTCGCTCGGCGCGCTTGGTTTGCTTGGCGTGCTCCGGCGAGCGAACCGAGCGTCTCGAGGTCGTTCGCCGGGCGAACCAACGTGGCCCATCGCGTTGTTCGCCGGGCGAACCAATGGGGCCATCGAGTCGTTCGGCGGGCGAACCAACAGCTTCGGCGGACGAACCAATGGGCTCGAGGAAGGCGACGCGTTCTCCGCGCGAACCGTCTGCCGGTCGTGAATGTTCGCTCGACGAACGATCCGCCAAAAAGGCGAGGTGCCGGCCAGCGACCGGTCCGTGAGGTGGCCCGCTCGGCGACGGGTCCGAGGCGTCAGGGAGTGTCTTCGCCCTTTCGCTCCTTCGCGCGAGCGGGCGCGCGCTCGCCGAGCCTCTCGACGAGGGCGGCGTACTTCTTCTGCGCGTCGCTTCGTTTGCCGAGGTCCCACTCCATGTCCGCGAAGGCGAGGAGGGCAGGGACGAACGAGGGGCTGCGCTCGAGCGCGCGCTGGTAATGATCGCGTGCGGCGTCGAAATCTCCTTCCGAGCGCGCGATGTCACCGAGGCCTGTGCTCGCTTCGACGTTCGACGGATCTTTTGCGAGCGCGAGCCGGAACCGCTGCTGCGCGCGCCTGCGATCGCCTTCGGTGAGCGAGCCTTGGGCGCGACGGAGCAGCTCGCTCAGCGGAAGGAGGTCTTCCGAGATGGGCTCGGCCGCGATCGGCGGGGCGATCGGTCCAGTACCAAGCGGTCCCGGGGTATCTGCGCTCGTCGTCGTCGTGACGGAAGCGGGCGTGGGCGACGGCACGAGGCTCGTCACGAGCATTCCCGTCGAGGTCGCGGGAACGTCCACGAGCGCCGTCGGTAGAGGCGCGCCGTTCGAGACCGAGTCGGTCGTCTCGGAGCTCGCGTGCTCGGTCGTCGTCGGCAACGCCGGCATCTCGGTAGATGCTCCGGCGCCAGCGGCATTCGTGAGTCCCGTCGCCGTCACGCTCGTCGGCCGCTGCGTCTCCGGCTTCGGAGACGACAGATGCAGGTGACCGACGAGGCCCACGGCGCTTGCAACGAGCACTGCGGCGACGATCCAACCGCCGCGACGCGGAGGTAGCGCGAGCGCTTCGTCTTCGTCCGTCCATCGCCTCACGGTATCCGCGAGCGTCGACGACGCCGGGCCCGGCGTCGCGCCGTCTTCCTCTTGTTCTCGTTCTTCATGTTCTTCTCGGTCCGCCTCGAGCGTCGACGTGCTCGATCGCGCAAGTCGCCGGAGCGGGAACGAAGGCTCCGCCGAGACCGGAGCTTCGTCTTGGGCACCGTCTTCGATCGGCGGGTCCTCTCCGCCACGCGCGAGCTCGCTGATCCGCGCGATTTCCGGCTCCGAAACGGGTGGCGGCTCGCCGATCCCTCGGATCGTCTCCTTGCGAGAGAACATCCTCGTCTCCCCCGGCGGCGGTAGGGGCGATCGCTTGGGGAGGACGATCGTTCCTGATGCGGCGTCTGCGTCCTCGCTCGGAGGGATCGGCATCGTCGGCGTCGACGAACGGCGCGGCGGTGGCGGAGGAGTCAGATGAAGCGATGCATCGGCGGTCGGCACTGGTGGTATCGGCGCGATCCGAGAACGGCATTCAGCAACGGAGACGAGATCGACATCGCCCACC
>JAEXCN010000089.1 GCA_023402175.1 Pseudomonadota bacterium
TCCTGCGCTTTTCGATCTCGTTCCAGATGATCCGCGATGTTTCCACGTGGGCGACGCGTCGTTCGTTCCATGGTTATTCGAGCTCGGGCTCCGCTTTGTCGATGAAATCGCCGACGCCGACCTCGTCGTTGTGACGGGGACGGTCCACGACGACGCTGCGCTCATCCGCGTCCGCGAGCGTCTCGCGCCGGTGGCTGTTCGATCGGTGCCGCTCGTTTGCACGAACCCCGACCGCGTGATCCCCACGGCTGGACGCGTGACGCTCGGGCCGGGCGCGGTGGCGGCTGCCTACGCCGAGCTCGGCGGGCGCGTCTTCCTCTACGGCAAGCCTCACGCGCCGATCTACGCGGCCGCGCGAAAGCAACTCGGGGCCATTCCGGCGTCACGCGTGCTGGCGATCGGCGATTTGCTCGAGACCGACATCCGCGGCGCGCGTGATGCCGGGATCACGTCGGCGCTCGTCACCGGTACCGGCGTCCACGCACGTGAGCTCGGGCCGATGCCCGACGCGGCGGCTCTCGACGCGCTCTTCGCTGCGGCCGGCGTCGCGCCCGACATGGTGCTCGAGCGACTCGCGTGGTGATGGATCAGCGCGCCGCTCGGGTCACTGCTTCTGCGAGAGGGATCAGATCGGCTCGAGGATCATCGACGCTCGCGACGATCGATCCTTCGCCGTCGAGGACCGAGATGACGGAGTTGTGCGAGAAGAAGCCTTCTTCGCCCTGGCGGTACGTGATGCCGAGGGCATTCGCGAGCTGACGGACTTCTCCATCGGGACCTACGGCGAACCTCCATCGGCCGGGATCGGCGTGATGACGCGCCGCAATCTCGGTCAGCGCTGCCGGCGTGTCGTGCTCCGGATCGAAGCTGACGAGCAGCACGCGCGTCTTCGCTCGCACCGCGGGTGGCAGTGAGGCCTCGATCTGCTTCACGTGCGCGACGATGACCGGGCACGCTGTCGGGCAGGAGCCGTAGAACATGCTCACGATGACGGGGCTGCCCCGGAACACGTCGAGCTGGATCGCCGCGTCGTTCTGATCGCGGAGCGCAACGCCGAGCGGGTAGAGCGACGGAGACGCCTTTTGCGCGCTCACGGTCACCGCGGCGCTCGTCGGCGTCGTCGCGCGAGGATGATCGTTGCAGGCAGCGAGAAGGAGGACCGCAAAGGGCAACAACGTGGAGATCTTCATTTCACGGCTCCAGGCTCTTGGTCGGCTGCGCACCGAAACCCGAGGTTCTTGAGGACGAAGCTCGCTCGCAGCGAGCTGCGGAGTGCGGTGCGTTCGAACGCGGCGAAGTCGGTGGCATCTTGCGAACCGCTCGCGCTGGTACCGCAGAAGCGCAGGCGGTCGGACCCGCTCGAGAACGCGGACACGGCATTGCCGAAGTCGAGCACCCACTCCCAGACGAGCCCGTGCATGTCGCGGACGCCCCAGAAGTTCGGCGTGCCTCCCACGGGCGGAAGGTGTGTCGGCGCCGGCCGCGAGTACGTCGCCTCGAGCTCTGCGCGCCAGCCGCCGTCGGTCGATCCATCGGCGCTCGTGCGGCTGGCCGACGCCACACGCTCCCACTCGGCTTCGGTCGGGAGACGGCCGCCGCGCCACGCGCAGTACGCGCGGGCCGCGTACCAACTCACGCCGACGACGGGCTGCTCCGGACGGACGCTCGGCCCGAGCGCACGCGGTGACTGCCAGTGCGCAAGATAGGTGGGCTCAGCGACGACGGCCGCGACCCGATCGCGCGCCCACTCGGGCTTCGCCTGCACGAACGCGAGGAAGTCGCGGTTCGTGACCGGGAGGCGGTCGAGCCGGAACGCGGCCACCTGCACGACCGTCTCGACCGGAGACGGTGGGAAGAGCGGGCGGTACGTTCCAGCGGGGATGGGCGCCATCGCCTCGTCGCGCGCCGGTGGCGCGGGTTTCGGTCCTTCGGCGCGTGCACTTTCGATGGGCAGCGCCGCGACGAGCGCGACGCCCAGAAGCGCCCTCGCGCGGGACATCGCGGAGCTCATCGCAATGCCGTCTTTCCAGGGGTGCGCTTCGCCGCGACCTCCTCTTTGGTCACGGCTTCACCCGTGTTGCCCCACGAGTTTCGAATGTACGTGAGCAGGTTCGCGAGCTCCGCGTCGGAGAGGTGAGACTGCGGCGGCATCATCGAGTCGAACGACTGACCGTTGACGGTCACCGGGCCCTTGAGGCCGCGCAGCGCGATCTCGATAGAGCGGTCCTTGTCCGCCATCAGGAAGTCGGAGCCGGCGAGTGGAGGAAACGCGTTCGGCAGGCCCTTTCCCGACGGCTGATGGCACGCGCCACAAGTGCTCGCGTAGAGCTTGTCGCCCGCGGCGATCTGGTCCGCCTTCGTCATCGTTGCCGGGGCCTCGGTGGGCGCGGGCAGGGCAGTCGGCGTCGGACCGCCGGTGTAGACGCCCTCCTTCGTCTGCGCCGCGTAGACCTCGGGGGCCGCGGGGCCGTCCACGACGAGCGAGCCGACAGCGCCCTTGTTGAACGCGCGGAAGATCGAGTGGTCCACCATCGCGTACTCGCCGGGCACGCGTGCAGTGAACTCGACGATCGCTGCGCCACCTGCGGGCACGAGGGTCGTCTGGACGTCGCTCTCGACGGTGCTTCCACCCTCGCGGTGGACTCGATCGAAGATCGCTCCGATGACATGGAAGCTCGACACGAGGTTCGGGCCGCCGTTGCCGACGAAGATGCGGATCTTCTCGCCGACCTTCGCGTGGAGTGCGTTGGCTCCGGTGAGCGCGCCCTCCGCGCCGTTGAAGAGGACGTAGGTGGGCTTCTCGTCGATCGCCTTCTGGACGTCGAACGCCTGGAGGCCCTTCTCGTGGTATCCGCCGGCCGTGTAGAAGTCGCCCTGCATCACGTAGTACTCACGGTCCACGGGCGGCAGGCCTTCGGGCGGCTCGACGAGGATGAGGCCGTACATCCCGTTCGCGATGTGCATCCCGACCGGCGCGGCGGCGCAGTGATAGACGTAGAGGCCAGGACGAAGCGCCTGGAAGGTGAACTCCGTCTCGTGTCCGGGCGCCGTGAACGTGCGCGGAGCGCCGCCGCCGGGTCCGGTCACCGCGTGGAGGTCGATGTTGTGCGGCATCTTGTTTTCGGGCGCGTTCTTCAGGTGCAGCTCGACCGTGTCGCCCTGCCGGACACGGATGAACTGGCCGGGCACGCGACCGCCGAACGTCCAGAACGTGTAGGTCGTCTCTCCGGCGATCGGCAGGACGACCTCCTTGATCTCGATGTCGACGACGACGCGCGTCGGAGCGCGCTTGATCGGGGCCGGGACGTTCGGCGCGAACGTGAGCTCGCCGCGTACCGGAGCGCTCGTCGCCGATGCTGCGGCGCTCTCCTGGGATTGCTCGCTCGAGGTGCTCCGCTGGCAGTGCACGCCGACGACGAGAGCCGCTGCTGCAATGGGAGGGAGGAACGGAATGAGTTGACGCATGGAGAGCTCCAGCCTGCGCACTGGCGTGCGCGACGCGTGAGCCGCGGGGTCGGAACGACCTGCTTCGGGCTCTGCATCGTGCGAAGCATCCGCCGTGCCGACCGGCCCGTAGCGTCGAATTCGTGAATTGCGCCGAGTTTGTCGATCAGGTGCGCGCAGGCGCTGCGACGCGGTGCAATCGGTGCGTCGGATGAGCACCGCGAGCATGCGCGGTATCGGCGCGTCCGCTCGAACACGGAGCGTGACGTCACCGCGAGCATGTGCGCCGTGCGCTGCTGCGCATGGAGCGCGCTCGAGCACGCCTTCTGCGCCGGCGAGCGTGCGCGTGGAACGCCGAGGGCGGACGCGCCGAGCGCGCGATCACTGCAACGTGGGCAATCGGAGGCGACGGTGCTGGACGGGCGCCGCTACGTAGCCCTTCGGGACGTAGGCGCAGCCCGGGTCTTCGCTCGTCGGATCGTCGCTCGCGGTCCACGCGCGCGCACGCGAGCCGCCGCACACGAAGCGGAACGGGCACGCGCCGCACTTGCCGCCGAGGCCGTCGGCATTGCGAAGCGCGCGGAAGAGCGGCGACTCGCGGTAGATCCGCGCGACGGGCTCCTCGCGCACGTTGCCTGCGCGGAGCGGAAGGAACCCGCTCGGATACACGTCACCCGTGTGCGAGACGAAGAGGAATCCGACGCCGTCAGTCACGCCACGCGGCCCGCGGACGACGCCTTCGTGCACGTCGCGGAGCAGCCCGGTCGGGACCTCGCGAGCCTTGCGCGAGAGGAGCACGCGCCTGAGCTGCGGTGCTCCCGTCGTCTTGATCTGGAACGGGCGCGTCTCGCCGATGCGGGCGAGGTCCTCGAGAGCGTGCTCGACCTCGTCGGCCGTCAGCGTGAGCGATGCTGCTGCGCGGCCCGTGGGGATGACCACGAAGACGACGAGCATCGCTGCGCCGACGTCCTCCGTGAGCTGCGCCATGGCATCGAGGGCGGCGAGGGAAGGGCGCGACAGCGTGAAGTTCACCTGCGTCTCGAGGCCGAGCTCGCGCGCCTGGCGCAAGATCCGGAGCGACTCGTCGAAGCTGCCGGCGACGCCGCGAAAAGCATCGTGCATCGCAGCGTCCGGGCCGTCGACGGACACGGCCACGCGGGCGAGGCCGGCCTCGCGCAGGTCGGCCAGCAGCGCGCGCGTCATCAACGGCGTGCCGGACGGCGTGAGGGCCATGACGAGACCCGCGCGCGTGCCGTAACGCACGAGCTCCACGAGGTCCTCGCGCTTTGCGGGATCACCGCCGGTGAGGACGCAGAGAGGCGTGCCCATCGCGGCGAACCCATCGAGCAGGCGCTTGCCTTCTTCGGTCGTCAGCTCGTCCGGATGCGTCCGCGGCGTTGCGCACGCGCGACAGTGGGCGCAGACGAGGTCGCACGCCTGCGTCGTCTCCCAGATGGCGATCAACGGGTGATCGTCGAAGTCGAGGGCGGCCGGCTTCTTCCTCGCGAGAAGGTCGGGCGAGGGGCGCGGAAGGTCGTCGTGCATGGCGCTCACCGAGTGCGGGGCGACGCGAGCCCGAGCGAGCTTCACGCTCGCGAGCCCGCGTTCGGGCGACCGCGGTCGTGCAGCTGCCATGCCGGGGCTCCGCGGCAGCGGAGAAGACGCGCCGCGCAGCGCGCGCGCGCACGGCTTGCGTTCGCGGTGCACTCGCTGCGCTCGTCGCGAGCGGAGCGCCGATCCTCGATCGCGCGAGCGTGCGCGTACCGCTTCCCGCTCGCTCCGGTGCAGGAGCTCAGTGCCGATTGCAGAGTGGATTCTCGACGATCTCGCCGGTGACGCCCCTCACGACGCGGCGACCCACCTCGCAACCTGCGCTGCCGTCGTACGTGGTCATGCTCCCCGCGCAAGGAGTCGACGGCGGACACCTCGGTCCCGCGACGTGAGCGCGAGCGGTATGGCTTTCGCGCCTACGACGGCAGCAGCTTCGGATACGCGGGATTTGCAGTTAGGGAGGCTGTCCTCGGGCGGTCGCGTGCTCGGCAGCGCAGCGGCTGCCGTTGGCGTCGAGGGAGCGCCAGTCATCGCGAGCGAGCTGAGCGCTGGCGCGTCCGCGTCTCCCTCATCATGCCCGACGAGCGGCTTCGGTGCTTCGCGAGCTCCAGACCGCGGCGGGCATCGTCGGCGTCCGCGTTGCGCGCCTCCGGACATCGAGAGCTGAACGGGCTGGAAATGAACAGTCTTGCGAGGCTCACGCGCTTCGACGTTGCCGCACGCGTCGGCGCCGCGTCGCGTGGATCTGGACGAGCGGCTGTCACATCGATTGCACCTCGAGACAGATTGAAGGTCTCGAGGCAATCGATGCGCCAGCCGCTCGTTTCGATCTCCGCGGGCGCGGTTGTTTTGTTCGAACGCGAGGCTCTGCTCCTAGCTCACGAACGGGGTGCTCAGCACCAGCGACTCGTCGATCTTCCCGCCGTCGAAGAAGTCGGCCGGACGTCGGAGTCGCGGCGCGAAGGCGTTCTCGATGTTCGCGGCATCGGCCGCCTCGTCGCTTGGAGATGAATAGCTGATTGCGATTTGGGATTTCGCACTTGACGAGATCTACCGCTCACGTTGCCTCGAGAGCACGACTCGTAGCGAGAGCAGCGCGTGCGCGCAGCCAGTCGGCTCCTGCTTCGCGTTCGCGTGCCGGAGGTCTCGCGCGGTGACCCGGTCGTCGTCCGTTCGCAGGTGGGGCTGCTCCGTGAGGCCGAGATCTGCGTGTTAGAAGCAGTTCATGCAGAAGCTGGGGGATCTCACGAACGACGAGCTGCTCGCTCGACTGAACGCGCATGTCGGCAACGGACACGTCTGGCAGGCTCGGCTCCTCGAGTATCTCGGAGAGGTCGAGGTCCGACGGCTCGATCGCGAGAACGCATATTCGTCGATGTGGGATTTCTGTATTCGAAAACTCGGAATGAGCGAAGGCGAGGCTCATCGGCGGATTGCGGTGGCTCGCGTCGTTCGACGGTTTCCGCGCGCCCTCGCGTTGCTCGAACGCGGGGAAGTGCATCTGAGCGCTGTCTACGCGCTTCGTGAACACCTCAGGGGGGAGAATCACGAAGAGCTCCTTCGCGAAGCGATCGGCAAGAGCACGCAGGAGGTGAAAGCGATGATCGCCGCACGGTTCCCGCGTCCCGACGTCGCCAACTGCATCGAGCCCGTCGCGCCGCAAGTGCAACTGGCCGTGGTGAGTCCGCATGCATCGGAAGAATTCCGGCCGTCAGCGGCAGGTTCGGTCGGCGCTGAGACGCGTCCCAAGATCGAGCCACTCTCGGCGACGCGGTATCGCGTCGAGCTCACCGTGTCCGCCGACGTCAAGGCGAAGCTCGAACGCATCAAGGACCTCATGCGGCATCGCAATCCGGCCGGGGACCTCGAGATCGTCCTCGATGCTTCGCTCGATCTGCTGCTCGCCAAGCTCGAACGCCAACGGCTCGGGAAGGTCTCCCGTCCGAATAGATTGAAGCGTGCCGAGCCGCCGATGGGCGCCGCCGAGCATGCCGGAACGCACGCGCCAGATCGCGGCGCCGATGCGGGCAAGAGCGCCGCCGCCGATGCAATGGTGACTCGCGCGAAGCAGCGCGGCGACGACGTCATGGACACGGTGCGCCGCCGGCACATCCCGAGGGAGGTGCGGCGACAGGTCTTCGCGCGCGATGGCGAGCAATGCTCGTACCTCGATACGCAGGGCAACCGGTGTCCGGCGCGTGCGTTCCTCGAGCTCGATCATATTCACGCGAAGGCGCTCGGCGGGGCCGACGATGCAGCAAACCTGAGAGTCAGGTGCCGCGCGCACAACCAGCATCACGCGGAACAGGTCTTTGGCCGCGAGCACGTGGCCGCACGGATCCACTTGCGACAGCTCAAGTACGGATCGCCGTCGCCGCGCTTTGACACGGCGGCACGGGCGCTTCGTTCCTTGGGCTTCCGTGAGCCAGAAGTCCGCCGGGTCATGCCCATGCTCGAGGCAAGGTTCGACGAAGAGACCCCCATCGAGACGATCCTTCGCGAAGCACTGCTGCTCCTGTCGTAATCGGCTCGCGAGTGCATGCGCGAGCCGCTCCTGATCGCCACGTGGGCTGGCGGCGGCAAGCGATTCTCCTCGGCGAGACGACGCGGATCGATTTCGATGCGCGCGTTCCGCGAGGGTTCGTTCACGGACCTCCGAGCGTCGACTCGAGCTCGCCGAGCGGAGTCGCGATCGGCCTCTCCGGCGAGCTCGAACACATTCACCCGAAGGCTCTCGGCGGGACCGACGATGCAGACGTCAGGCCGAGAGCTGGCTCAGGACCGCTTCGAAGGCGCGGGGGCTTGCTCGCGCGCCCAGGACCCGTCGAGCAGATCCACCACGGCCTGCGCGGCTTCTTCACTCTTGCCGCGCGGGACGACCGACGTCACGCCGAGCTTCGAGAGCGCCGAAGACTTGGTCGCATCCGCGTCGTAGACGACCACCGCCACGTTCGCCGTCTTCTCCGTCCGACGGAGCGCGCGGACGACGTCGGCGAGCTTGGCCTCTTCACACTTGGCGTCGATGGCGAGCACGTCCGGCGCTTCCCCCGCGACCCCGAGCAGCCCCTCGAGGACGCTCGCCCACGCGACGAAGGAGGTGCCGCGCGCCTTGCACGCTTTCGCCAGTGCGCGGAGCGACGCCCCAGGCTTGCCGATCGCGGCGACGGTGCCGCCCGGGCTCGTCATGCTCCGGGGCAGGGGAGGTAGGTTGTTCTTCTCGCAGTACGCTCGCGCGTCGTCGGTCCGAACGCGGTACTGCGAGCCGGGCGTCTTCAGCGCCCGCAGCTTGCCCTCGCGGATCCAGAGGTACACGGTCTTGGGATGAAGCTCCCAGATCCGCGCGAGCTCGGAAGGTCTGAGGAGCGCCATTTCGGTCCAGCATAATGCGGAGCGCGCGACGAGGCGAATCGCAACGAAGCTCGTCCCCTCGCTCCGCATGAGGACAATGCGGCCCGCTCGACGCCGCGGGTGACGGGCGCGTCGACGATTGACGCGCAGGCGCGTCGTCGAGTATCGAGCGACTCGTGATGGGCGCCCCGGCGTCGTCGTGTCGCTTCATCACTCGCGCGTGGTCGTGACGCCGATCGAGCCCTCCTCGTGAGGACGAGCTCGGGGTCACATGGGAAGCCGGTGAGAGACCGGCACGGCGCCCGCCACGGTGACCGGCGACGATCTCGGGAATGACCACTGGTGCGGCGACGCTCGCCGAGACTGGGAAGGGCCCGAGGGAGGATGACCCGGAAGTCCGGAGACCGGACCCGCGCGATGAGACCTCTTTCGGATGTGCCGGCGCGGGCGTGCGCAGGCGCGAGGTGGAAAAATGAAGCGACTCTCGTTGTGCCTGGGCCTCCTTGCGCCGATGGGCCTCCTCTGGGCATGCAGCGGCGATGACGATGTCTACCGAGCGACCGACGCGGGCACGTCCGACGGTTCGACGGTCGATCAGACGTCGCCGCCCACCGACGGCGGGCCTTCGGGCCTCGCCTGTGGTGACGCGACCGGCGCGCCGCCGCGGGTGCTTCTCGTTCAGGGTAATTTCAAGGGGAACGGCGAGCTCGCCGCGGTGAACCTCACGACGAACGAAGTGGACGGACGGCTCGCGTTCGACGGCGGCTACGGGAACACGTCGTCGCTCGGCACCGATCCGTACCTGCTCGGAGGCGAATCCGACGTCGTCACGCGCCTCGACGCGCGCGAGCCGTGGAAGGCTGTCGCGTCGTGGAACGTGCACGGCGACGACGGCACCGATGGCGGCGACGGCGTCGACCCGAACGCAAACCCGGTGGCCGTCGTCCAGACCGCGTGCGACAAGGCCTACGTCCTCCGTTACAACCGCGACCGCATCGCCGTCATCGATCCGAGCAACCCCGCCGGCGGCGTGCCGACGAAGTGGATCGATCTCTCGTCGCTCAAGCAGCCCGGCGACCCGAACATGCTCGAGATGACGAGCGCGGTGTACGTTCCGTCGAAGAAGCGCGTCTACGTCCTGCTCGGGAACATCGACTTCACCAAGTACGTCCCGGCGGAAGGGAAGCTCCTCTGCACGACGCTCAAGCCGTCGATCATCGCGATCGACGTCGACACCGATCAGGTCGTCAGCCTCGGCGGCACCGCCCCCGGCGGCGGCATCGCGCTCGAGGGATACAACCCGCCGCTCGGATCGCCGCTCGTATACGACGCCGCCCGCGATCGTTTCCTCGTGCTCCAGGCGGGATGCAACGCCGACCTTGGCGATGGCAAACCCGGAGACATGACCCGCCGCCGTGTCGAGGAGGTCGATCTCGCTACCGGCGCGGTCAAGACGCTGCTCCCGCTCGACGACAGGGACTTCCCGAGCTCGCTCGCCTTCGTGTCCAACGAACATGCAGCGGTCGCGTTCGGCTACGTCGGCTATCACTGGGATCCGCGCCAGACGACGCTCGGACCGGAGATCGAGGGCGGGATCGATCTCGTCGCGACGGACGGCCGTGGAGGCTTCGTCGGGACGCATCAGCTCTACTTCGGCGACGGCGGCACCTCTCTCCAGGTGCTGAGCGTGCCGACGACCGACGCCGGCGCGAAGGTCGTCACGGAGAACCCGTTCTCCAAGCCGGGCGACTACATCGCAGGCGTCGAGGCCTGGCCTCACCAGTAACGCGAGGTAGGATCGCCGGCCATGCGCTGGCTGTTCCACGTCCTGCACGCGGGAGAGGAGTCGTTGGGAAGCGATGGCCGGTACCGGCCCGCTTCCCTCGACCGTGAAGGCTTCGTGCACGCGTCGTATCGCGACGCCGTGCTCGAG
>JAEXCN010000095.1 GCA_023402175.1 Pseudomonadota bacterium
CAGCTGCACCGCCGCCCGCAGGAGCAGCCGCGCCGCCGCCCGCAGGGGCAGCCGCGCCGCCGCCCGCAGCGCGCTTCTTCGCTTCAGCGAACGCCTGCTCGAGGTCCTTCGTCTTGATGTCGGGATCGAGAGCGACCGTCGGATCGAGCTTGATCGCCTCGACGAAGTTCGCGATGCCCTGGTCCTTGTTGATGCCGCCGCCGATCTGGACGACGCCGAGGTCACGCTTCAGCCGTGAGCGGAGCTGGGCGGAGCACTTGTCCGTCCCGCACTGACCGATGGCCTTTTCGAGCTTTTCCTGCGCCTTCAAGAAGTCGGTCGCGAGGTAGTCCTCCTCCATGGCCTTCTTCTGAAGCACCTTGGCGGGACCTTCGGCCTTGTTGTTCTGCGCGCGCGCCGCAGGCGACGCGGAGAACACGCCGACTCCGACCGCGAGTGAGAGGGCGATGACGAGGAAGGAGCGCAGCGTCGACGCTTTGAAGGAGCTCACGAATTCGGTTCATTACACCGGTTTCGGTTTGATTGGGGTCACAAAGCGTTCTTGCAAGATCGCAGTCAAGGCCCCGTGTCGACGTGACGCGTGGCGGCACGTGCCGTCGCCCTCGAAAGGAGCGCAGAGAGAGCCGGTCCGGGGGCCGGCTTCCCGACGCCGGAGGAAGCGGCAGACGCGCGCGCCGCGACGATGCGCCCGGTGCATCGTCGCGGGCGCCTTGCTCGAGCTCGACCCGGCTCGCCCCGGGCGGGCGTCAGGGGCTCGATGCCTCGGTCCGAATGAACTGCACGCGGCGGTTCAGAGCCCGGTTCGCCTCGGTGGTGTTGGGCAAGAGCGGCTGCGCCATGCCGTACCCCTTCGACACGAGGCGGCTCTCGGGGATGCCCTTCTTCACGAGGTACGCCTTCACCGAGTCGGCGCGCTGCTGCGAGAGCTTCTGGTTGTAGGCCGCGTTGCCGACGTTGTCGGTGTGGCCCTGGACCTCGATCGTGATCTTCGGATTCGCTGCGAGCACGTCGTAGACGGCGTCGAGGATCGGGAAGCTCACGGGTTTGATCGTGGCCTTGTTGAAGTCGAACTGGATCTGCTGCGTGATCCGGATCTCCTTCGCCGTGACGACGACGAGGCTCGGGCACCCTGGACGCGCTGCGGTCGGCTGCCCGGGCGTGTTCGGGCACTGATCGTCGACGTCCTTGACCGTATCGTTGTCGTTATCCTCGTCGGGACAGCCGTCGTCGTCCTGGAACCCATCGGGGTCTTCCGGATCGTTCGGGCATTTGTCCTTCTCGTCCGGGATGCCGTCCGCGTCGTTGTCCGGATCGGGGCAGCCGTCGTCGTCGAGATAGCCGTCCTTGTCCTCGGGCTCGAGGGGGCATGCGTCACGCGAGTCGGGGATGCCGTCCTTGTCGGTGTCGGGATCGTCGGGGCAGCCGTCGATGTCCTCGAAGCCGTTGTACGTCTCGCGCTGATCCGGGCACGAGTCGAACGTGTCGGCGATGCCGTCGCCGTCGCGGTCGCCTTCGCGCGCGAGCGACGGGGCTTCTGCACACTTGTCGGACGGGCTGTTCGCGAGCGCGGCATGCGCGTTCGGCTCGGCGATCTCGAGGTGGCCCTGGGCATCGGAGAGCTTGCCCTGATCGAGCCGCACCTGCGCAAAGAGGATGTGCGACTTCGCGATCGCGAGCTCGCGCGGGGCGCAGCGCATCGCGCCGTTCGCCTCGGCCTTCTTGACGATCGCGTTCAGCCCGTCGATGCGTCCGCGCGTGACCGGGCCCGAAGCACACGAAGCTCCGACGACGAGCGCCACGGCAGCACACGCGAGGACACGAGCTCGCGAGGACGCCGCGCTGCGCGCCGCGGGCCCCCACGAGAGGCCCCTCACTTCTGCCCCTCGCCTCGCTTCGAGGCCTGGATCAGGTCGATCGCCTTCTGCGCGTACGTCTCGGCGGTCTCCGCGTACGTCGCCGCGTCGCCGTAGCTCGCCTCGGCGGCGTGGAGCTGCGCTTCGCGCAGGTGCTCCTTCGCGTAGTAGTACTCGTACGGCGCCGCGGACTCCGCGCCCATCTGCTGCGCCTGCGCGAGACGCGCCTCGGCGGCGTTGACGGAAACGGCGTAATACGCGCCCCCGCATCCCGCCTGCATCCACCCCACGCAGACCATCGCAGCCAGCAGATAGCCCCGCATCTCGACGTTACGAGACGTACCAGCCGCTCGTGCACCGACACAAGCGGAAAGCCGCGTGTCGCACGCGCCGGCACATCTCGCTTCGAGATCGAACGATTCGCGAGCGACGAGGTCGCTCAGAGGCGGCGGAACACGCCGACGACGACGCCGAGGAGCATCGTCGGCTTGAAGTCCACGGCCCGGACGAGGATGGGCGCCATCGCCTTGTTGGCCGGCTGGAAGCGCACGTAATCCTTCTCGGGGTAGTAGTACTTCACGGTGGCCTCGTCGCCGATGAGGGCGACGACGATGTCCCCGCGGGTCGCCGTGAGCTGCTTGCGAACGAAGATGTAGTCGCCGTTGAGGATGCCGGCCTCGATCATCGAGTCGCCGTGGACGCGCAGGCCGAAGACCTCGCGCCCGCCCTTGAGCAGCCCGCGATCGACACGGACCGTGTCGATGACGTGCTCTTCGGCGAAGAGCGGGAGCCCCGCCGCGACGCGACCGAGGACCTGGACGTCGATCACGTCCTCGTCGTCGCTCATCGGAGGCAGGCTGCTCGACAGCGCGCTGCCGTTCGAAGCCTCCGCGGGATCCGCATTACTGTTCGCGTGTGCGGTGGGACGCAGCGCGCGCGACTTCATGTCCTCGCGCGTGAGGTATCCCTTCCGCTCGAGCGCACGGAGGTGATCGTTGACGCCGTTCGTCGACCGGATCCCCATTCGCGCGCCGATCTCGCGCAGCGTCGGCGGGTAGCCGCGATCGGCAATCGACTGGCGGATGAAGTCGAGCACCATCTGCTGACGTTGCGTGAGGCCTTGCACGTTGTTCAGCGTACTGAACACGCGTACCCGAGTCAAGGAAGGGGCTCGAAACGCCGTTTTGTCGCGGCATTCCCGCTAGTTACGGCGGGGCTCTCCACGGCTTTTCAACAGGCGTTCGGAGGCCTCGGGCTACAGGCTTCACGCTTCAGGTTCGAGATCGTCGCGCGCAGCGACGAGAAGAGAACGGAAAGTCGTCCTCGCGCGCGCGGCGACGAACAGCGCCGGCTCACTTCCAGAGTTTCGTGAAGATCTTCCCTTCGAAGGGATCGCCGTGACACGTATCGCAGAGGTGCTCTTTCTTGTCGGCGCGCTGCATCTTGTCGACGTAGTTGTCCTGCATCCAGGTGCCGAGCGCGCCGAGGTCGCGACGGTCGAGGATCTCCGCGCGGCCTCCATGGCAGCTGTCGCAGTAGAGCGCTCCCCCACCTTCGAGCGCGAGCGCACGCGTGAAGTCGTTCCACATGTGCGTGGCGATCTTCTTGTTGGCGGTCGGCGCCTTGAAGTCCTTCTCGTGACAGTGGCTGCACTGGACGCCGAGCGCCTTGGTGAACGTGTTCATCACGTCCCGAAGCGTCTTCGCGTCGAGCTTGTTCAGCGGCGGGAGAGCGCCGGGATCGAGGCCGATGTCGCGGAGCTTCGCCTCCATCGCGGACGGCGCGATCGGCTTCATCGGAACGACGGGCGGGGCCGGAACGGGCGGGCTCGTCGCCGTCGTCCCCGACGGAGCAGGCGTCCCGGGCTCGCTCGTGGTGCTCGCCGACGGCGCGGGCGCCTCGGGTCCCCCGCGTTCGCTCGGCGTCCCGGATGCCGCGGGCGCCGGGCTTCTCGCGCCCGGCGAGCTGCCCTCCGCAGGGCCACACGCGGCGATCGCGGCGAAGACGAGTGCGCCGAAGAGAGCGAACGTCGAGGAAGGGAGCAGCCCAGCGCGTCGGGTCATGACCGAATCGTGAAGCGTCGAGGTCGGAGGTCCGAGGTCAGAAGCGTCCGCTCGTAGACAGGAACGTCAGCTTGTCGTTCGTCTCGCGGAGACGCGCCGCGAGCATGCGCACGCAGCTCCAGAGCACCTCGTAGGCGAGGTCCTTGTGCAAGAAGAGCAGATCGTCGAAGGCGTCCTTCGTGATGACGAGCAGCCGGCAGCGCTCGTGCGCGAGCGCGCCGGCCGAGCGCGGCGATTCATCCAGGAGCGCCATCTCGCCGAACACCTCGCCGGGGCCGAGCACCGCCAGGGCCTCTTCGCCCATGCCGCCGACCTCGCGCGAGATACGGACCTTGCCCTCGAGGATGATGTAGAGCTTGTCGCCGGGATCGCCGTACTGGAAGAGGCGCGTGCCGTACGCATGCGCCTCTTCCGTCGTGACGTTCGCGATCATCGCGAGCGCTTCGGGCGTCAGGCCGTCGAAGAACGGCACCTTCGCGAGCTGCGCTTCACGCTCGGCGCTCGGCGTCGGATCGCCGCGCACTCCGCCCTGCTCCTGAACGGCCGAAGAGGCCGAGTCATTCGCCACGGTCGGAGCGTAACGCGCGGTCGATGCGACCGTCTACTCGTTCCATCGGAGCGACGTCACGTCGGCTCCGACGGAATGAACGGACGCCGCCGTCAGTGCGACGAGTTCACGGCCAGCCAGCGCTCGGCCTCGAGCGCGGCCATACAGCCCGAGCCTGCGGCGGTGACGGCCTGGCGGTAGACGAAGTCCTGCACGTCGCCTGCGGCGAAGACGCCCGGCACCGACGTCTGCGTCGTGCCCGGCTTCGTCTTGATGTAGCCGTTGTCGTGGAGCTCGAGGAACTCCTTGAAGAGGTCGCTGTTCGGCGTGTGCCCGATCGCGACGAAGAAGCCCGTCACGTCGACGACCACCTTCTCGTTCGTCTTGTTGTTGCGGACGCGCACGCCCGTGACCTCGCCCTTCGACACGTCGAGGATCTCGTCGACCTCGGTGTTGTAGAGGACCTCGATCTTCGGGTTCTTGATGACGCGCTCCTGCATCGCCTTGCTCGCGCGGAACGTGTCGCGGCGGTGGACGAGCGTGACCTTCGAGCACAGACCCGACAGGTACATCGCCTCTTCCATCGCAGTGTCGCCGCCGCCGATGACCATGACCGGCTGCTTGCGGAAGAACGCGCCGTCGCACACGGCGCAGGCGCTGACGCCCTTGCCCTGGAGCGCCGTCTCGCTCGGGATGCCGAGCCACTTCGCCTGCGCGCCCGTCGCGATGATGATCGTCTCGGCCTTGTATTCTTTGTTGTCGTCCCCCGCCCAGACGGTGAACGGCCGCTTCGAGAAGTCGACCTTGTTCACGTCTTCGGTGCGGATCTCGACGCCCTGGTGCACGCCCTGATCGCGGAAGTGCTTCATCAACGTCGGACCGGCGATCTTCTCGGGGAAGCCCGGGTAGTTCTCGACGTCGTTCGTGATCATCAGCTGGCCGCCGGGGATGCCGCCGCGCGCCAGGCCCTCGAACATCAGAGGCTTGAGGTTCGCTCGGGCCGCGTAGATGCCCGCCGTGTGCCCCGCAGGACCGGAGCCGATGATGATGACCTTACGAGGCGCTTCGCTCATGACTTGCGAGCATAACACCAAGTGCTGCGGTAGCTATGTCCGACCGTGCACGGTTCGTCGGCTCGCGCGTGGCTGGAACCTTCTCGAACCGCGCGCGGCCCGACGAGGTTCCTCGCGTAAGACGGGGCCGAGTCAGAACCTATAGGCAGCGCCGACGTTGATGACGTTCAGAGCGTTCGTGATCGTGCCGAGGTTCACCGGCCAGCTCGTCCTGTAGCGCTGGGTGCCGTCGCTGCATCGATTCGGGCCCGTGACCGTCGCGTCGCCCGCGCAGGGCGTGCCTGCGAGCGCGCCGATCCCGCTCGCCTTCGGATCGGTCCGCTCCTGATCCGCGAAGAACGTGTGCCCGTAGCCGGCCATGATCTCGATCGCGTCCGTCCGCATGGGATCTTTCCCGAGACGGATGCGGTACGTCCCGCCGAGCGCGAAGCCGATGCGCTGCGAGGCGGCAAAGTCGAGGTGCTGGAATTGATCTCTGCCGGCAGCGGTCTCGATGTAAGCGCCGGCGCGAAGCGCGAGCTTGTCGGGCACGACGTTGTAGTCGCCGCCGAGCCGGATCCCGAAGACATCGCGGTAGTGCCGCGGCTGGTCGGCGTTCGGCGGGATCTCGGAGTTGATGCCGGACACAGGCAGACGGCCACCGCCCGTTGAATCCCCCGGGAAGCGGATCTCGAGCGCGTCGATCGCGGAGTTGTTCGCCCACGTCAGATCGACCTCGACGTCGAAGAGGTCGTTCGCGAGCGGATCGCGACGGTACGTCTTCCCGGCAGGCGCCTGCATCTGCGCTTCTTCCAGCGAGGCGCGCGCCTGGTGGTAGCGGAAGCCGACCTTCGCTTCCATCGGGATGGCGAGCTTCACCTTCGCGTTGTCGCCCTTCCCGCACTTGCCTTCGTCCTGCGGACGGGCCGTCCCGCAATCGCTGAAGATGGTGTCGCCGTAGCCGACGCGGCTGTCATCTCCGCGAGCGTTCGCTGCCGTGTAGTAGCTCGTCGCGGTCCCGACGTCGCCGACGGCGCGGATCGAGTCCGTCCACTGGTACCAGCCCGCGACGTCGATGTTCGGCGTGACGCTCCAGAGGCCACCCGCGCTGATCCGCGGGATGAAGTAGTCGCGGACCTGGAGGTTCGCGCGGACGTCGTTGTCGGGCGTCTGCCCGCCGCTGTTGAGAGCGACGGTCGCCGCCGATTGCTTCACCTTGGCGAAGCCCCACCCGAAGGCGAGGCCGAGCCGCAGGTTCGGGATGACCTCGAAACCTGCACCGATCGTCGGGAATGCGATGATGCCGGCCTGTCGCGTGAGCAGGTAGCGCTGCGGGGCTGCCCGCTTCGCGCCCGTGGCGTCCCCGACGAACTCGGGCCACGTCCTCTCGCCGGCAGCAGCGGGCGCGACGAACAACGCACCGATGCCGACGCGCTCGCCAAGCCGGAGCGTCGCGCCGATCTGCGGGTTGATCGCCGGCTCGATGTCGCTGCACACGCGCGGGAAGCGGCCGGTGGCCGGATCCGCGAGCGGATCGAGGCTCGTGTCCGTCGCCGCCTTCACGCGCGTGAAGCACGTGTGCTGGAAGAGGATGTTGCTCTGGATCGTCACCCTCGACGGCTGCCCAGCGAGGCCGGCGGGATTGAACGTCGTCGCGAGTGGATCGCTCGCCCGCGCGACCCACGCTCCGCCGCGCCCCATCTGTTCCGAGCCGTTGTCGGGGACCTCGGTGACGTTCGAGGCGGCAGCACCGCGTGGGAAGCAGACGAGCGCCGCCACCGTCGCGAGGGCGATCGGGGCGGCGGCCCTTGGCGCAAAACGAGCTCGGCGGGGCACCGCGCAACGCTAAACGAGGGCCCTGCCCCGCACAATTCTCAAAGCTGGGCTTTGTCCCCGTCGCCCCTCGCGCGAGGAGCGCTC
The DNA here is from genome assembly GCA_023402175.1 of Pseudomonadota bacterium. Taxonomy (GTDB): domain Bacteria; phylum Myxococcota_A; class Polyangia; order Polyangiales; family Polyangiaceae; genus Labilithrix. The sequence continues at coordinate 7,436 of JAEXCN010000095.1, forward strand.
AGACGTCGAGGCGCGGGATGTAGCTCGGGCTGGAGAATCCCTCGAGCGGCCGCTGGGCCTCCGGAACACGCTGCTTCTTGTAGCGACCCGCGTAAGGACCGCCTCTCGAGCGGATGGCCCGACCCACACCACGTGCCGCGCGGTAGTCGGTGAAAAGCGACGCGACGATGGTGCCGACGCCGGCGGCGATCTGGATGATCGACGCGAGACGATCCTTCTTCGCGTAACCGAGGAGGAACGGGGCGGCGACACCTCCGCCGCCGGAGACGTAATCGAGCACCTCGTGGACCTCGATCGGGATCACCTTCGCGACCGACAGCCGGTAATCGGTCATCGCGGACACGCCGCTCACGTTCCCGCCGAGCAGCATCCCGACCGCGCGCGCGCGCTTCGTCCTCGCGACGCGCGCGCTGAAGAGGTACGCGCCGGCGACGAGATAATCCATCACCGAGTGCACGTCCTGCGGGATGAGACGCTTCAATGGCAACACGCCGAGGAGCGGCTTCGAAGGGATCGGCGCCGTCGGACGGACCTCACGGAAGATGATGCGCTCCACCGACGCGAGCAGCTGCCCGAGCCGGGGGCGGAGCGCGGCGGGAACCTCCTCGACGCGATCACGCAGTGTGCGAAGGCCTCTCTCGAGGCCGTCGATGAGCGCGGGGTTCGGTGGGGCCTCCCTGCCGTGCCCGCGACCTGCCTCGCGTTCGAGCTCCCCGAGCGACGTTCGGAGCGCGGCGAGCTGCCCGGCCATGACGTCGTTGCCGATCGCATACTCGTGACGCCCGAGCTCGTCCGACAGCGAGAGGGCATTCCGAAGCTCGAGTTGAAGCGTGAACGCGTCCATCCCCGTGAGCGATGCAACACGGGTACCCGAGGGTCACGCTGCGAGAAGCCGTAGGACGGCGCGTCGAATGCCGCGGGAAGTGGGGCGAGAACGCGCCGGAGGGCTTCTGCGCCGCGCACTGCCCCGGAGGAAATCAGTCGCGGACGGGCGTGGCCTTGAGCGACGCGCGGCCTTCCTTGACGTAGACGGAGAACTTCACACGCTTGCACCCATGCCGCTGCATGAGGGCATCGCGGTTCTTCTTCAGCGTCTGCTGGAACTTCTCGAACGTCAGACCATCCGTCGGCTCGCCGCAATCGCGCTTCGTCCGGATGAACTCTTCGTAGACCTGCTGCCACTCGGCGGCCGGATCGAGCGCGGGATTCGCGCCGCTCGCTGCGTTGATGAGATCGGCCGAGGGCGAAGCGACCATCGTCTGCTCGTCCTCTTCCTTGGGGAGCTTCTTGTTGTTGGCGTTCGGCGGCCCCGAGGTCGGGAACGGGGCTGGCGCCGTCGGCGCGCCTCCGAGCTTCGCCGCGGCTCCAGGCGAGGCAGCGACGGTCGCGCTGTGCGAGCCCGCGGCCGGAGGAGGCGCGGGGTATCCACCGATGGGCGGTGGCGCGCCCGGCATGGCCATCGTTCGATCGGGCTGCGCGAAGCCGGGCGCCGACGGAGCGGCGTTGACCGGCGGCGGCAGTCCGGGACGCGAGCCTGGCGGAGGCGGAGCGCCGGGGAAGCGAGCGTTCGGGCCCGTGGCTCCCGGCGCCGAGGGTGCCGGACCAGCGTAGCTGCCGGGTGCCGACGGGACCTGCTGAGGTGGCGCCGACGCGTCAGGGAGCGGGAACGAGAATGCGCTCATGTTGGGCTGCGCAGGCACCGGCCCGAGGATCGACTCGAGATCGGCCGGCTTGCGTGCGGTGCCGCCGCCCTTTTCGACGACACGCTGGATACCCGCGTTGATGTCGCTCGCGATCGGGCGATAGCCGCCACGGAAGCGCGGAAGGTTGAACGTATCGATCTGTCCGTTCTTCAGCTTCTCGGCTTGGATCTTCATCTCGCGCAGCGGCATCGAGTGCTCGAGATACGAGAAGAGGAACCCGAAGAGCGCGGCGGCGGCGACGATGACGCCGACGAGCCAGAGCTTCACGTTCTTCTTGTCGGTGTCGTCCGCGCCGGAGAGGAAGCCCGTGGGCGAGCTGATGGCGACCTTCGGGCGCGCGACCGCGAAGCCTCCCCCGAGCTCCCACGCGTCACCGGGAAGGCGGACGAACAAGACGCCGCCTTTGTCGTCGCCGAGCGGACGCACGTCGGTGCGTCCGTTCTCCTTGAAGTTCTTGTCCTCGCCGACCGCCTTGAGATCGCTGCCGAGCGCCTCGAGCGAGCTCTCGGCGAAGCCTTCGGTGCTTGCGGCGGAGGCGACGCGCTGGCCGAGCGCGAAGAACGCGATGTTCGTTCGCGTCCGTTTTCCGATCTCCTTCGCGAAGCTGTTGTCTACCCAGCGGAGCGCGACGACGGCGCCGAGCGGCGGCTGACCGACTTCGTCCTCGACCGGACGGGTGACGACGCGCGCGATCTTCCCGCCAAGGACCCAGGTGTCGTCGCGAAGGAATCCGTGGAGCGCATCGAACACGGCCGGATAACCGCCGAGCTCGAACTCGCCGAACCCGTTCACCGCGTCGTAGCCCACCTGAGAGACGAGACGGCCCTCGCGATCGGTGACGAAGAGGACGTCGTTCTTGTAGTCGGCCGGCAGCTTCTCGTTGAAGGCACGGAGCGCTTTCGAACCGTCCTCCTTCGCCCCCGCCGGTACGGCGTCCTTGCCGTTCGCGAGGCGGAGTGACTTCGCGATGCTCGGGTCGACGGCTGCGAGGAGAAGGACATCGAGCCGACGTCGAGCATCGACCTGCATCGCCCAGCTCACGACCTGGCTGTCGGCCTTGAGCGTCTCTTCCATCGCCGCTTGGTTGCGGCGGTTGTACTGCCCGACGGCGAGCGCAACGATGTAGTACGCAGCGGCCAGGAAGATGGCCAGGATGACGTACCAGATGCGCGACAGGATCATCATTTGGTCTCTGTCCCCTCGTCGAGCTTCAGCGGTTCCTTCAGCTCGACGACGCCGCGATCCTTCGCGGTGAAGTTGATCGGCTTGCCCACGGGATGGCCGTTGAAGAAGGCCTTGAGCACGTAATCGCCGGCCGGGAGCGAGAATCCAAACGCTCCGTCACGACCAGGGTACGCGACCTGGGCGACCTGCGGATCGACGACGACGAACGTACGGACGCTCGGGAACAGCTCGTCGCGGACTTCGTATCGTCCGGGGCCTTGCGCGGCCCACGTGCGCACGGCGTTCGGCTGCAGGTCGTCCGGCTGAAGCAGCTTCTGCCCCGTCGCACTCATCACGTAGATGCGGTGCTTGAACGGATCGAAGTTCTTGAACGCGAGCTGCGTGTTCGGCGTGACGACGATCGTCGTCGGGAAGACGCGTCCTCCCGTGACCGTCATCCGGAACTCCTGCTTCTCCTGGTTCGCGCTGGTCGTTGCAGCGATGCAGATGTCGCGCGATGGATTCGCCGCCAGCGCACGGAACTGCGGCGCAACCGACGGTGACGGTTCGCGCCACGTCCACCTGCGCGCCTCCGGCTTTGCCGCCTCCGCATAGACCTCCGGCACGAGCTTCTCGTGCCCCGTGATCTTCCCCTTCACGTTCGGCGGCCCCGCATTACCGGCTGCGGAGAGCAGCGCAAACGCCGACAGCAGCCCGAGGGCGAGCTTTCTTCGCATGGTCGCCAGCGAGGGTAACTCAAAAACGCTATCCTCTTCCATGTGCTGCTGGACGAGGCGCTACCCCCCAGCGAAGAAGACGACGACGGGCTCCCTCCCGACGAGGTCGAGCCGCCGCCGAGCTCGACCCTGGCACGACCACCGACCGTGCTGCATCCGCGCGGTGATCGCGCTGGGCCGCTCGTTTTTCGGCAGGGTGCGCACCCCCCGTTCGGGATCCGCTGGTACGGCGTCACTTCACTCTTCGGCCATCTTCGTAACTTCACCGCTCGCGCGATCGCGACCGAGGCGGTCGACGCGCGCGACTGGATGCGGCCGAATCGCCCCGACGAGCTGCTTGCATCGGCGGCGCGCGTCCTCGTCCCCCATCGCTCGGACGACCAGGCCGTCGCCACGAGCCCGACGCTGACGGACGTCCTCGGGCGTCCGGTCTGGATCGACTTTGCCGCCGACACCGGCGACGACCGTGACGTCAGCGCGCAGGTCGGCGCCATGCTCGCATCGACCTACGACGTCGACGACGGGCAAGGTGGTCGCCTGCTCTTGCCCCGCGGCGACATGCTCGTGTTCGGCGGCGACATCTCCTATCCGGTCGCGACGGCCGACGAGATCTACAAGCGGCTCGTGCTCCCGTGGAACGAGGAGCTCCGCAAGGTCGGCGCGAGCGCGAAGAAGCGCGTATTGCTCGGCGCGCCCGGCAATCACGACTGGTACGACGGCCTCGACGGCTTCGGCCGCCTCTTCCGCCGGCGCATCGACGAGCCGTTCCGCGCCGACGATCACGACACGACGCCGCGCATCGGCAAGCGCCTGCGCAAGCGCACAGGGCGCAAGGTCGGACTCGTCGCGCGCACAATCCATCTCGACGAGGTCGGGGGCCTCTACGGCCTGTTCGTCGGCTTCATCAAGTCCGTGCGCGCGTTCTTCCGCGGAACGACGGTCAAGCGCCGGCGCCGCCTCGTCCTCCGCGGCTACGAGCCCGTCCAGGAAGCGAGCTACTTCGCGTTCCCGCTCGCGCCCGGGCTCGACTTGTGGGGTGCGGATCGCCAGCTCGGTCGCGTCGACTTCCGCCAGCGCGCCTATTTCACCGCGCGGCGGAAGCAGGATCCCGGACGCGCGGTGCTGTTCGTCGCCGGCGATCCCGCGATGGCCTACGGCGAACGAAACGATCCCGGCGCGCGGATGCTCGCGGCTTGCCGACTGAGCCTCGAGCGCGATCGCGTCTTCTTCCTCGCGGGCGACTTCCACCACTACGAGCGGCGTGCAGTAGGCAGGTCGATGCACGTCATCGCCGGCGGCGGCGGGGCATTCTTGCATGGTACACGGATCGCCCCCTACCCCGCGCGAACGGGACCTCCGGCGGCGGTCTATCCGGACGCCGCCGCGACGCGACAGCTGGTGCTCGGCGTCCCCGTGAAGCTGATGATCGGACGCGCCGGTCTCCTCGTGCACCTCGCGCTCGGACTGGTCGCCTCGTTCGAGATCGGCGCCGCACACGGAGGTGCGGGCACGCTCGGCGTCACCTCGGTCGCCGTCTCGGCGCTGCTCGCGCTCGTCCTCTACTTCATCGCGGTCCAGGGACACGGCCCGCGAGCGATTCGCGTGGCGCTCGCCATCCCGTTCGGCCTCGCCATGGGCCTTCTTCCCGTCGGGCTGCGCCAGGCCCTTCCCCACCTTCCGTTCCACCTGGCGGATGGAGCGGTGCTCGTCGCGTGCGCGTTCGCCGGATCGTTCATCTTCGGCGTGTACCTCACCGTGCTGACGCTCCTCGGGCTCGAGCACCAGCAAGCCTTCACGGTGCTCGGGCATCCCGGCTACAAGCACTTCGTCCGCCTCTGCGTCCATCCCGGCGGGAAGATCGAGGCCTGGGCGATCGGCAAGGACGACGTCCTCGACGAGAGCGCGCCGGTGCTGATCGATCACTTCGTCTGGGACCCCGGGCCTCCGCCGCCGGTGAAGGCGAGCCTGCGACCGCCGTCGCCCGGATGACGACTGACACCTGACGCTCCCAGCGAGCATCGAAGGACTCGTGCGCCTCTCCGTCCTCGACCTCAGCCCCATTCCATCAGGATCGACCGCGGCCGAGGCGCTCCGGAACACGATCGACCTCGCGCGCCACGCGGAGTCGATCGGGCTCCATCGCTACTGGCTCGCCGAGCACCACAACGCAGGATCGCTCGCGAGCTCGTCGCCGGAGATCATGATCGGTGCGGTGGCGTCCGCGACGTCACGCATTCGCGTCGGCTCGGGCGGCGTCATGTTGCCGAACCACAGCCCCCTGAAGGTCGCCGAGACGTTCCGCGTGCTCGTCGCGCTCCACGGCGATCGCATCGACCTCGGCGTCGGGCGCGCGGCGGGGACCGATCCGAAGACCGCGCTCGCGCTCCGGCAGTCGCGCGAGCTGCTCGGCGCGGAGGCTTTCCCCGAGCAGCTCGACGAGCTCATGACGTTCCTCGCGCGCGAGCCCGATCCGGGCGCACGGTTCGGGCCGATCAAGGCGGTGCCGATCGGCGTCACGCCTCCGCCCATCTTCCTCCTCGGATCGGGCCCCGAGGGCGCGAGCGTCGCGGCGCAGCTCGGTCTCGGCTTTGCGTTCGCGCACCACATCTCGTCCGAGAATCACGTGGCGGCGATGCGCGCCTACCGCGAGGCGTTCCGTCCGTCGCGCTGGTCGTCCGAGCCGTACGCGATCCTCGCCACGTCCGTCCTCTGCGCGGAGACGGAAGAGCAGGCCGAGGATCTCCTCCGCTGCGCCGATCTCCAATTCATTCGATTCGGTCAGGGGCTGCGCGACCTGCCGATGCCGAGCGTCGAAGAAGCGCGCGCCTACCAGTTCGACTCGGAAGAAGAGGTCTTCCGCACGTCGAGTCGCGGGCGGCACATCGTCGGGACACCTTCCGCGGTGAAGGAGGAGCTCTCGCGGATGATCGATGCGGCGAGCGCGGACGAGGTCATGGTGACGAGCAACATCCACGATCACGAAGCACGAAAGCGCTCGTACACGCTCGTCGCCGACGCGCTCGGTATCAGTCGCCGCTCCGCCCGATGAGGATGCCGCCGGTCCCTACGGCGTAAACGGTCTCGCCGTTTGCATCGCCCCAGAGGCCGGACATGCCGATGCTCTGATCGAGGATGACGGAGAACGAATCGCCGCCGTCGGTCGAGTGGAGGAGCGTTCCGATTCCGGAGAGGCCTCCACCGACGTAGACATCGGGACCGATCCCCCAGATCGATCCAATCCCGAGGGTCACGCCGAGCGAGACCTTCGTCCACGTCTTGCCGCGATCTCGACTGCGGAGGAACGTTCCGCCATTGCCGCCGACGAAGACGTTCTCCGGGCCGCTGCCCCACACGGCGCTGAACGAGCGATCGCTCCCGGGCGGCTCGATGCTCGTCCACGTGCGGCCATGATCCGTCGAGTGGAGGATCACTCCGCCCGACGGTGGCTCGTCGGCGAACACGTGCGTGTCGCCGCCGACGATGTAGACGTCCTCCGGGCCGCTGCCCCAGACGTCCCAGAGTGTCATGCTCGTCGGAGTGTCCTGTTTCGCCCAGGTCGCTCCGCCGTCCTCCGTGTGCAGGACCGTGCCCTTCTCGCCGGCGACGTACACCTCGTTCCGATCGCGAAACCACAGACCGAAGAACCGCACGTCCGTATCGGTCTTCTCTGTAACCCACGCCGCGCCGCCGTCGGTCGAGTGCAGAATCGCTCCGTCGCTGCCGACGGCACGAACGTCGAGCCGGTCAGAGCCACGCACGGCAGTGAGCCATGGCGAGACCGAGTACCTTCCGACAGGAGGAGCGACCGTGGAGGACCACGTCGCCCCGCGATCGCGCGAATGCAGGATCGTGCCGTCGTACCCGACGGCGTAGACGTCGTCAGGAGCGCTGCCCCAGACGTCGCTGAGCCAGCGACCTTGCTCGGCGCACGACCACGTCCGCACGCGCGATACGTCGCCGCACGATAGCGCCGCGACCGCCAGCAGCGACGCTGCCCACCCCCGCATCGTCCATCATCATGCCACACGGGCATGGGATTGCTACGAGCTCGCCAGCGGCGCCGCCTTCCTCTCGTGGGCACGCGTATTTTGCCTGTCGGGGATCCTTTCGGCAGTATCGGGCCGGGCGGCGTGTTCTCGGCGCACGCCGATCGCAGCAACAGGGAGGAAGTACCGTGAAACTCGGCATCGACTTCGGAACGACACGGACGGTGGTGGCCTGCGCCGATCGCGGCAACTATCCGCTCCTCGGCTTCGTCGACGATGCCGGCGACTCGCACGACTGGATCCCGTCGGTCGTCGCGGAGCAGGACGGCAAGCTCCTCTTCGGCTTCGACGCGCTCGCGGCCGGCGATCGTGCGAACGTCGTTCGATCGTTCAAGCGCCTGCTCGCCGGCACCGACGCGACGCCCGGAAGCGAGGTGAGAATCGGCTCCGTCGCGATCGGCCTCGGCGATCTCGTCACGCGCTTTCTCGCGTCCGTCCGCGATGCCGTCCTCGAGCGCTCGACGCTCTCGAAGGAACACAGGAGCGAGGACATCTGCTCCGTCGTCGCCGTCCCCGCGAACGCGTCGGGCGCGCAGCGTCTCCTCACGCTCGATGCGTTCCGCCGCGCGGAGCTGAACCCGATCGCGATGCTCAACGAGCCCTCGGCTGCCGGCTTCGAGTACACGCATCGTCATCGCGACACGCTCACGTCGAAGCGTGATCACGTCGTGGTGTACGACCTCGGCGGCGGCACGTTCGACGCCTCGCTCGTGCGCATGCGCGGCGCGAGCCACGAGGTCCTCGCGACCGCCGGCGTCAACGAGCTCGGCGGCGACGACTTCGACGAGGTCATCGTCGATCTCGTCCTCGCGAAGACGAAGCTCGCGAAGGAGGACCTCTCTGCGCCGGCGCTCGCTCGGCTCCGCGACCAGTGCCGCGACGCGAAGGAGCGTCTGAACCCGAGCTCACGCAAGGTGACGATCGATCTCGACGCCGCGCTCGGCGATGCCGCTCCGAAGTCGGAGATCGCCGTCCCGGTCGCTGAGGTCTACGAGGCGTGTGCTCCGCTCGTCGAGGCCTCAATCGAAGCGATGCTCCCCGTCATGAGGAAGCTCGACTCCGAGGACGGCCCTGCGTCCGACGTCGTCGAGCGCGACGACATCGCGGGCATCTACGTGGTCGGCGGCGCGAGCGAGCTGCCGATCGTGGGGCGCACGCTCCGCGGTCGCTTCGGCCGCCGCGTGCATCGGTCGCCGTATGCGTCCGGAGCGATCGCGATCGGGCTTGCGATCGCGTGCGACGAGGCCGCGGGCTTCGAGCTCGTCGATCGCTTCACGCGCACGTTCGGCGTTTTCCGCGAGGCACACGCGGGCTCGGAGATCACGTTCGATCCGATCTTCACGCGCGACACCGTCCTGCCGACGGCGGGGAGCGCTCCGGTCGCCTTCCGCCGTCGCTACCGCGCGGCGCACAACGTCGGCCACTTCCGCTTCCTCGAGTGCAGCGCGCTCTCCGACGACGGCCGCCCGCGCGGGCACATGGTCTTCTCGGGCGACGTTTTGTTCCCGTTCGAGGCGAGCCTTGGGGAGCGCTCGCTCGAAGGGGTCCGCGTCGAGCGGGTGACGGCGGAGTCGGGGCCGCGGATCGAAGAGGAGTACGTGCTCGACGAGAACGGGATCGTCGCGGTGACGATCAAGAACCTCGACGCGGGGTTCCAGCGGGTGTTCCAGCTCGGCGCGTGAGAGGGACGTGCGGCGCGCGGGCGGTCAACACGGCGCGGAGAGTTCGCCGCGGCCTTATCGACGAGCTGCGGCTCGCGAAGGGGCGAGCGTAGAAGCGGGCGTCCGGAGCCGCCGCGATGGTGACTCGCACTTGCGTTGTCGAGCTCGGTCCGCGACACCCGCGTATCGTCCTTGCGCTTGGACAATGACGGCTGCAGCTCCGAGTAGTTGGGGAGAAGCGGACGTCGCGAGCCGCCGCGATGGTGATTCGTACTTGCGATGTCGAAACTCGGTCCCGCGACACAAGCGCGAGGAATATCGTCCTTGCGGCTGCACAATGACGCTGCAGCTCCGGGTAGCTGGGATTTGCAGTTAGGGAGGGCGTCCTCGGGGTTCGCGTGCTCGGCAGCGGAGCGGTCGGCATTGGCCTCGAGCGAAGCGACCGCCATCGCGACGAGCTGCGCGCATGCGTGGTCCGCGTTTTCCTGATCATGATCGACGAATGGCTTCGGTGCGGTGGTTGGAGAGCTCCTCACGCGAACAACCCTCGTGCCTACGACGGCCTGGCGCGGTCGGGACAGCGAGAGGGAGAAGAGAACGGGCTGAGAACGAACGGGCATGCGAGGGATCGCGCGCTCGGGCGCTGCCGCGCGCGTCTTCGCCCGTCGCGTCGATCGGGACGAGCGGCTGTCACATCGATTGCAGCTCGAGACAGATTGAAGGTCTCGAGGCAATCGTGTGCCAGCCGCTCGTTCAGTCTCCGCGGGCGCGGTCGCTTTTGTTGGAGCCCCGTGCTGCTTCGCCTTGCGCAAGGACGGACATCTTCAGGCCAGCACCTCGTCGATCTAGTCACCGTCGAAGAGGTTCGCCCGGACTCTCCGGAGTGATGGCATCTCGGCGGGGCGCGGTCGCTATTGTTCGAGCCCCGTGCTGCTTCGCCTAGCTCGCGGACGGACGTCTTCAGAGCAGCATCTCATTGCCCCTCGCCGTCGTTGGAGGATTGCCCGCAGTCTCCGGCGCGACGCGGGCGAGTCATAGGGCGGCGCGAAGGCGCTCTCGATGGTCGCGGGCGTGTGCATTTCCCCGCGTGGAGATGACGCTCACGACGAATTTGGATTTCGTACTTGACGGTCCACGAGGCACACGACGGCGCGAGTGCGCGGCTCGTCGGAAGAGCAGCGCGTGCGGGCGACCAGCAGCGTCGTGCTTCGCGTTCGCGTGCCGGAGGTCTCGCGAGGTAATCCAGTCATCGTTCGTTCGCGGGCGGGGCCGCTCCGTGAGCCCGAGATCTGCGTGTTAGAAGCGATTCATGCAGAAGCTGGGGGACCTCACGAACGAGGAGTTGCTCGCTCGACTGAGCGCGCATGTCGGCAAGGGACACGTGTGGCAGGCGCGGCTCCTCGAGTACCTCGGCGAGGTCGAGGCTCGAAGGCTCGATCGGGAGCACGCATGTTCGTCGATGTGGGATTTCTGCGTTCGAAGGCTCGGTATGAGCGAGGGGGAAGCGCACCGTCGGATAGCCGTGGCGCGCGTGGTTCGGCAGTTTCCGTACGCCCTCGCGTTGCTCGAAAGCGGCAAAGTTCATCTGAGTGCCGTGTACGCACTTCGTGATCATCTGACGGAGGAGAACCACGAAGACCTCCTGCGCGAGGCCATCGGGAAGTGCACGCGCGACGTGCACGCGATGATGGCCGCGCGGTTCCCGCGCCCCGACGTCGCGAGCTGCATCGAGCCTGTTGCGCCGCAAGCGCAGCTGCCGGTCGTGCTTCCGCATGGCCCCGAAGGCATCGCGCCGTCAGCGGCAGGTTCGTTCGGCGCCGATTTGCGTCCAAAGGTCGAGCCGCTCTCGGCGATGCGGTATCGCGTCGAGCTCACCGTGTCCGCCGAAGCCAAGGCGAAGCTCGAACGCATCAAGGACCTCATGCGCCATCGCAACCCGGCCGGCGAACTCGAGATCATCATCGACGCCTCGCTCGATCTGTTGCTCGCCAAGCTCGAACGAGAGCGGCTCGGGAAGGTCTCGCGTCCGAGGAGAGGGAAGCGTGCCGAGCCGACAATGGACATCGCTGAGCATGCCGCGACGCACGTGCCCGATCGCGCAGATGCAGAAGCGACGACGAACGAGGCCCCATTCCCCGCGCACGGAACTCGCGCGAAAGAGCGCGGAGACGACGCATTGAAGATGACACGGCGCCGGCACATCCCCAGGGAGGTGCGGCGAGAGGTCTTCGCGCGTGACGGCGAGCAGTGCTCGTACGTGGATGCGGAAGGCAACCGGTGTCCGAGCCGCGCGTTCCTCGAGCTCGATCACGTTCACTCGAAGGCCCTGGGCGGGACCGATGACGCAGCAAACCTCCGAGTGAGGTGCCGCGCGCACAACCAGCATCACGCGGAGCAGGTCTTTGGCCGCCAGCACGTGGCGGCGCAGATCCACTTGCGACAGGGCAAGTCCCGCTCGGCACCGTCGACGTCCTTCGATACGGCGGCGCGGGCTGTCGAACGCCGGCACGGGACGAGAGGCGTGAAGGGCCCGCTACCGACTTGCGCTGGAGAAAGCGCGGGGGGATCACATCGGGCGGCGGCGTAGGCGGGGGCGCGTGAGGACCGGCCGCTTCGGCGGTGCGCCGCGGCGCGGCTTGGCGTAGCAGACGACCTCGATGTTGTTGCGCTCGCCGTCCTTCACGAACGCGGCGTAGTAGTTCGGACCATAGCTTGGTCGCGGGCCCGGCGGGCCGTGGTCGGTCCCTCCCGCCTCGATTGCGGCGTCGTAGAACGCATGGACCTGCTCGCGACTGGCGACGCGGAGCGAATAGTGGCCGCCGCCGGAGGCCTTGCGATCGCGGACGAGCCAGAAGATCTTTTCGCCGTTCGCGCCCATGCCGAATGCGTCGTCGACCTCCATGTTGATGGTCATCCCGATCGCGCCGAGCGCCGCTTCGTAGAACTTCCGCGCGTCTCGCAGGCGGCGCACGGGGACCGAGATGTGATCGAGCTCGACGGCACCCTTCTTCACGGCGACCTCCGGTAGGTCGAGCATGCGAGAGTGGTGCCGGCTGCGCTAGTAGTGCCGGCTGCGCTATGTCGACCGCGCGTGGATCCGCGGCGCAGGGCGGCCTTCGATCGACGTCGCCGCGACCTCACGCCACCACGGATCGAGGTGCTCGACGCGCGATGGCTCGATTGCGCGTCCGAGACGCGGCGTCACGACGTGGATCCCGAGCTCGCCCGCGCGGACCGCGAGCTTCTCGGCAGGATCGTCCCACGCGTGGAGCGCGAGATCGAACGTGCCCCAGTGGACCGGCAGGAGCGTCCCGCCGCCGAGCATGCGATGCGCGACGAGGGCGTTGTCGGGACCGAGATGAATGTCGCCCCACGCCTCGTGGAACGCGCCGATCTCGAGCATCACCAGGTCGAACGGACCCTTGCGATCGCGGATGTCGAGGAGCTCGCTGGTGAGCCCCGTATCACCGCTGAAGAACACGCGGTGCTTCTCGCCGGCGATCACCCACGAGGACCAGAGCGTGCGGTTGCGGTCGAACGGGCTGCGGCCCGAGAAATGACGCGAGGGAGTCGCCGTCAACGTGAGCGGCGTGCCTGGGACGGTCGCCTCCTCCCACCAATCGAGCTCGATGATGCGCTCCGGCGCGACACCGAGCGCCTCGAGCCGTGCGCCGACCCCGAGCGAGGTGACGAACGGCGCCCGGATGGCAGCGAGCTCCCGGATGGTCGGCGCGTCGAAGTGATCGTAGTGATCGTGCGAGACGAGAATCGCGTCGAGTGGCGGCAGCTCGCGCACGCTGACCGGAACGGCATGGAAGCGCCGCGGTCCGACGATCGGCACGGGAGAGATGCGCTCCGACCAGACCGGATCCGTCAGGACGCGGTAGCCGTCGAGCTCGAGCAAGGCAGTCGAATGTCCGAGCCACGTCGCTCGAAGCCCCGTGTCGGCGGGGCGTCGCCACGTCTCGAGCGGGCTCTCGATCGGCAGCGAACCGGGAGGACGCTTGACCGCATCGCCGAACAAGTACTCGGACGTCGTCGCGAGCATCGACCCCTTTCGCATCGGCGAGTCGACCGGGTCGGTGTTGTGGAAGCGGCCGTCGCGGAAGCGGGGTGACGCCAACGTTCGCTCGCGCCGGAGGCCTGCGGACTTCGACTCTGACGCCATCGAGACCTCCGATGCTCCGGCGCACGAAGCAGTTGCGGTCGAGCTACGAGCGCATCACGTCGTCCGCTGCGCGACGATCTAGGCGCAGGACGGGAACACGAGGACGAACCGGGCACCGCCGTCCGAGCCGCGCTCGGCGCGGATCTCCGCGCTGTGGTTGTCCATGATGTTGCGCACGATCGACAGACCGAGGCCGGTGCCGCGGCCGTCGCCTTTCGTCGTGAAGAACGGCGTGAAGATCGAGGTCATGTGCTCGCTCGCGATCCCGTGGCCGTTGTCCTCGACGGCGACGACGACGCGCCCGTCGGGATTGAGCGTCGTCGAGACCGAGAGGCGTCCGCCGGACTCCGGCATCGCGTGACACGCGTTGGTGAACAGGTTCACGAACACCTGCGCGAGCTGCTCGGGCATGCCGCGCACGGCAGGAAGGTGATCGGCGAAGATCCGCTCCACGTTCGCGCCGTGCTCGGCGATGACGTGCTCGCAGAACGCGAGCGCCTGCTCGATCACGTTGTGGACCACGACCGGCACCGGCACCTCGCTCGAAGGACGCGCGTAGGCGACGAGGTCGCGCGTGAAGCGTAGGATGCGCGACGAGGACTCTCCGATGCGGCGGAGACGCTCGAGGCTGTCGGGATCGCCGCTCGGTCCTTGCTTGCGAATCAGCCAATCGGTGTACGCGACGATCGACGTGAGCGGGTTGTTCAGCTCGTGGACGACGCCCGCAGCGAGCTGTCCGAGGCTCGCCAGCTTCTCCGCTTGCATCATGTGCGAGCTGAGCGCGCGGAGCTCACGCGCGTCGGCGGTCGCTCGCGCATGCATGCGCGCCAAACCGAGCCCCTTCCGCATCGCGAGCGCGCCGCGGCGGAAGACGTGCATCAATGGTGAGCTGTCGACCTCGATCTGCGGATCGTCGGAGGCGAGATGGAGCGTGGTCGAGCCTTCCTCGACGTCGAGCACGCGCTCGAACTGATAGCCGGGGAACAGGCGCGTCGGATCCATCCCGACGGCGCGGCCCTCCTCGCCTTCCGGAACGTATTTGAAGAGGCGCTGCTCGGTCGGGAAGACATCGGGCGTGGGGAGCGACTGCGGCGCAGGGACGAAGCATGCGCCGACACCGCAGTCGGGGAAGATCTCGCTGAGGGAGCGGACGAGGAACTCGACGACGGCAGCCTCGCCGGCGGCGACGGGGATCTCGCACGCGGCGACGACGAGTCGATCGAGCCACGCGGCCTCGACCTGGAGGGAGGCGATGGCCACACGCGACTCACGGCTGATCGGGACGGACGACACGGTCACCCGCTCGCTCGACTCGTCTGGGAGGAGCGAGGACGCGTGTGCTCGGCTGTGCTCGTCTTTGTTGGACTGGGCCATCACCTACTCCCGCTCTTTTCCCAATCGTTCGGGGCGCTGCGCCGATCGCTCGGGCCGCCGCGCCGATCGCTCGGGCTGCTCCGGTCACTCGGCTGTTCTGCTCGCTCGGTCCGATCCCCCGGTGTCCTTCGTGACTCGGGCGCTGCTGCCTCGTCGCGAGGCGGTGCGTCCCCGGCCGTTCCTTCGTTTGCGGGTGCCGCCACCGGCACCCCATCCTCACTCGCTCGATCGAGATCGAGGATCTTCTGCTTTCCTACGTAGCTCTTCGTCTCGTACTTCGTGATCTTGCCGATCTTCCGGACGATCTCCGCCATGCGCTCGGCCTCGCCCTCGATCACTTCGGCGGCCGCGCACGCAGGCGTCCCGGGCTGGAGCAGCCGCCGAAGCAGCGTCGCGTAGTTGCGGACGCTCGTGAGCGGCTGGTTCAGCTCGTGAGCGGCGGCGCCCGCGAGCTCGGCGACGATGGCCTGTCGTTCCTGCGCGAGCAGCTGCTCCTGCGCCTGCTGGAGGCGTTGCTCCATCCGCATCTTCTCGCGGAGGTCGGTGAAGATGCCGACGCTGCCGACCGGCGTCTCGCCTTCCATGATCAGCGCGCCGGAGAACGACACGGGGACGGAGGCGCCCTCCCCGTCGATGATCTCGATCTTCAGCCCCTCGATGCGCCCGCCGCCGGCGCGGATCGCCTTCATGACCTTGCTCGCCGTCCCTTCGGGGTACAGCGTGCGGACGTCGGTGCCGACGACCTCGGCCGAGCTCCGGCCGTAGATGCGCTCGGCAGCGCGGTTGAAGAGGAGGACGCGCCCCCGCATGTCACAGCTGATGATCGCGTCGAACGACGAGTCGATGACGCGCTGGAGGAAGTCCTTCGTGTTGACGAGCTCGGCCTCGACGGCGCGCTGCTGCGTGACGTCGCGGAACGATGCGAGCACCGCGCCTTCTTCGCGGAGCACGCTCGCCGTGTTCACGTTGACGATCACGTCGCGGCCGCCCTTCGTCTTCAGGCGAACGTCGAGGTCCTTCGGGAAGTTGCCCTGGAGGAACGCAGCCCGGAGATCGTGGGCGAGGTTCACCTCCGCAGGCGCGAAGATGTCGCCGAGCTTTCGCCCGCGGAGATCGTTCTCGTCGTAACCCGTGATCTCGCGCGCCTTCGGGTTCGAGAAGAGGAGGCGACCTTCGGCATCGAGGACGACGATGCCGTCCGCCGAGCTCTCGAAGAAGTCGGCGTAACGCTGGAGCGAGCGCATCCGTCGCTCCGCTTCGAAGCGCGCGACGGTGACTTGCTGCGTCTGATCGCGGAGCGACTGCAGCACCCGCGCGTTCCGCAGCGCGATCGCCATCGCGCTCGCGATCGTCTGACAGAGCGCGATCTCGCGCGTCCCGAAGGCCCCCGGCCGCTTCGACCGGAGGAAGAGGACGCCCATCGGCTTCGACTCGTAGAGGATCGGCAGGATGCAGAGTGAGGAGAACGTCGAGCCCTGCTTCGAGGTCCGGACGATCTCCATCAGCGGATGCGTCGCAGCGTCCTCGACGACGAGCGGCGCGCTCTGCGCGAGCACCTGCTGGATCTCGGGGTACTTCGCGAGATCGATCGGCAGATCGCGGAGCTGCTCGTCGTCGGAGGCGGCGACGACGTAGCCGACGTTCTCCTGCTCGCGGACGAGGACGATCGACACACGGTCGACCTTCGCGACCTCGGCGAGGCGCTGGACGACGGTGAAGAGGATGCCGCGGAAGTCGAGGTTCGACGCGAGCGTCTGGGTCAGCTCGAGGACGACCTGCGCGTCCTTCTCCTTCTTGCCGAGCTGCTCCATCGCCGCACGCAAGCGCAGCTGCCCGCGCACGCGAGCGACGAGCTCGACCGGCTTGAACGGCTTGCGAACGAAGTCGTCCGCGCCGGCCTCGAACGCCTTGGCGATCTCGTCCTCGGCATCGAGCGCCGTGAGGACGACGACGGGCAAGTCGCGCGTCTCCGGACGGGCGCGCAGGATCCGGAGGACCTGGTATCCGTCCGGCTGAGGCATGACGAGATCGAGCAGGACGATCGCGGGATGGACGCGGTCGATCTGCGCCAGCGCTTCGGCCCCGGAGCCGACTGCGACGAAATCGAGCTGGGCCTTGGCGAGCGCCTGCCCGAGGACATGGCGGCTCACCATGTCGTCGTCGACGACCAAGACGGGCCCGCCGCTGACCACCTGGGGCACGGGAGGAGTGTATCGGGCCGGAAGAGCCCGCCGCAATGGATGAACGACGATGTCGGAGAACGGACACCCGGGCGCCATGGCCCGGCTACCGTTCACTCGTCGAACAGCGGCTTCTGCTTCGCCGACGGCGGCGGCGCCGCGTACGGAAGCTTCAAGTGCTCGTACGCTCGTCGGGTGGCAACGCGGCCGCGCGGCGTGCGGCCGAGGTAGCCCTGCTGCAGCAGGTAGGGCTCGTAGACGTCCTCGATCGTGTCGCGCGGCTCGCCGAGCGCGGCAGCAAGCGTCTCCACTCCGACCGGGCCGCCGTCGTAGTCCTCGATGATGATGCGGAGGAGCCGGCGGTCCATCTCGTCGAAGCCCGCCGGATCGATGTCGAGGCGCTCGCAGGCGTGCGCGACGATCTTCGAGTCGATCGTGCCCGTTCCGACGACCTCGGCGAAGTCACGAACGCGGCGGAGAAGTCGGTTCGCGACGCGCGGCGTTCCGCGCGAGCGGCGCGCGATGTCGAGCGCCGCGCCGGGCTTCGTCGCGACGCCGAGCAGCGAGGCGCTTCGCTCGACGATCTTGGCGAGGTCTTCTTCCGGGTAGAAGTCGAGGCGGATCGTCTGCCCGAAACGCGAGAGCAGCGGCCCCGTGAGAAGGCCGGTCCGCGTCGTCGCCCCGATGAGCGTGAACGGCTGCAGCGGGACCTGGATCGACGACGCGAACGCGCCATCGCCGGTCATGACGTCGATCCGGAAATCCTCCATCGCGGGGTAGAGGCTCTCCTCGACGACCGGGTTCAGCCGGTGGATCTCGTCGATGAACAGGATGTCGTTCTTCCCGAGCTTCGTGAGCAGCCCCGCGAGCGCGCCCTTGTGCTCGACGACGGGGCCGTTCGTCATGTGCAGCTCGACGCCCATCTCGTGCGCGAGGATCTGAGCGAGCGTCGTCTTGCCGAGGCCCGGCGGTCCGGAGAGGAGCAGGTGATCGAGCGGCTCGCCGCGCTTGCGCGAAGCCTGGACGGCGACGCGGAGGTTCTCGCGGTGCTTCGTCTGACCGATGTAGTCGTCGAGCGTGCGCGGGCGGAGCGAGCGCTCGAACGGCGCGTCTTCGCTCTGCGCTCCGGGATCGATAATCTCGCGCGGGGCTTGCTCCGTGCGGGCTTCGCGCTTCGCCATGAGATCGGCACTCTCCCGGAGATCACGCCCCGTGTAAAGCCGCGGAGCGCGCCTCCTCGCGGCGGAGCTCGTCCGGAGCTGCGCGCAGTGCGCTCCGTCGTCAGCCGACCGCGCGAGCCGCGAGCACGCGCTTGTCGATCTTGCTGCTCGCCGTTCGCGGCAGCTCGCGCTCGACGTGGATCGTCTTCGGCACCTTGTACGCCGCGATCCGCTCGCGGAGAAAGGCACGGAGCTCGTCGGGCGTCGGCGGTCTCGCAGGATCGATCGGCAGCACGTAGCCGACGCCTGCCTCACCCCACTTCGGATCGGGAATGCTGACGACGGCGGCTTCGGCGACCGCAGGATGCATCATCAGCGCGGCCTCCACTTCGGCCGTGTACACGTTCTCGCCGCCCGAGATGAACATCTCCTTCTTGCGGCCGGCGACGAACCATCCTTCGGGCGTCGCCCGGAGGACGTCACCCGTGTGGAGCCATCCTTCTTCGTCGAGCGCGGTACGCGTGGCCTTCTCGTCGCGGAAGTAGCCCGCGAACACGTGCGGCCCGCGCAGGAGGAGCTCGCCCGGCTCGCCCGGCGCGACGTCCTTGCCGTCGTCGCCGACGAGGCGCATCTCGAGATCGTACGTCGGCAGCCCGATCGATCCCGGCGCGACGCTCGGATCGGGGCGGAAACAGTTCGGCCCGCACTCGGTCATGCCGAAGCCCTGAACGAGCGCGACGTTCTTCGCCGCGAACGCATCGAGGAGCGTGCGCGGGCAAGGCGCGCCGCCGGTGACGTAGAGGCGCACGCGCGACCGATCGACGACGCCGGATGCGAGGAGGCGCTCGATCATCTGCGGAACGCCGAAGACGATCGTGCAGCCCTCGCGAAGGAGGATCTCCGACGAAGCGTTCGCGTCGAAGCGCGGCGCGACGATGACGGTGCCGCCCAGATAGACGAGCGGCGTCGCGAGCACGTTCAGGCCGCCGGTGTGGAACAGCGGCGCGTCGACGAGGGCGACGTCACGCTCCGTCATCTCCCACGCGCGTCGCGTGCTCGATGCGTTCGCGGCGACGCTCCGCTGCGTGAGGAGCGCGCCCTTCGGCATGCCCGTCGTCCCCGAGGTGAAGAGGACGATGAGCGGATCGTCGAGCGTGCCGGCATTCGGTGCCGTACCGTCCTCGGTGCCGAGGAGCGACTCGTCCGCGAGCGGGTGGCGCGCCACGTTCACCGTCGCGGCGCGCGTCGCATGCTGCTCGTCGACGAAGAGCACACGCGGCTCGCACCGCGCGAGGACCACCTCGAGCTCTTGATCCGAGAGGCGGATATTGAGCGGCGCGAGCGCAGCGCCGAGCCGCGAGCACGCGACGAGCAGCTCGAAGGTCCGCACGTCGTTCAGCGCCAACACCGCCACGCGTTCGCCTCGCGTCACGCCGTGCGCGGATGCGAGGTGGCTCGCCATCCGGATGCTGCGATGCGCGAGCTCCGCGTACGTCGTCCGTGTACCCGTGACGGAGCACACGAGCGCGACAGCATCCGGACGGAGGCGCGCCTGCTCGTCGACGGCTTGGGCGAGGGTCAACATGGCGCACCGAGGCGTAGCGGTTGTCCCGCCATACGTCCAGACACGCCGCTCTGGTGATCAGGGCGTGCGCGAGGTCGCGATCTGTCCGAGCTTCTCGCGAAGGTCCCGCGTCGCATCGATGAGGCGGCCCTTCAGCGTGAACGACCCGTCCGCCTCACGGTGCGTGCCGTGCGACTTCACCTTCACGGTGACGGCCGGCTCCGCTGCGAGCTTCGCCTCGAGCCGTGCTCCCGGCGGAGCCGACGTCGTCGAGCGAAGGACGATCGCATCCGCCTCGACGCTCACGACCTCGGCGTGGCCGCCCTTCGCCCACGTCAGATGCACGGCCGGTGCTGCGGCGTCCTGCGCGCTCATCCGCGCTCCTTCCGCGCGCGTCCCATCGCGGCGCGTGCTTCGCGGTCCGCCGTCTTCGCGGCGATGTCGGCGCGCTTGTCGTGCGTCTTCTTTCCCTTCGCGAGCCCGAGCTCGACTTTCACGCGTCCGCGCTTGAAGTAGAGGCGGAGCGGCACGAGCGTCATGCCCTCGCGCGAGACGGCGCGATCGATGCGCGCCATCTCGGAAGCATGCACGAGGACCTTTCGCGCACGGCGCGGGTCGTGAGGGAAGGCCACGGCCTGCTCGAAGGGTGCAATGTACATCTGCTTCAGCCAGAGCTCGTTGCCCTCGACGGCCGCGTAGGCGTCCACGAGCTCGACCTTGCCTGCGCGCATCGACTTCACCTCGCTGCCCACGAGCACGAGGCCACCTTCGAAGCGCTCCTCGACGGCGTAGTCGAACGTCGCCCTCCGATTGGTGACGATGACCTTCTCGACCGCATCTTCGGCGGATGACTTTTTCGCGGGCGCGCCCATGTCGCGGGCGCGCACCTTAGCGTAAAAGACCGGAGCCATGAGCGCCTTCCCTCCGCGAGGTCGGCCGAATCTCGTCCCTGGCCCGACGAGCATCCGCAAGCTGGAACGCAAGGCCGCGGATCCGGTCGCCGACCACGGGGTCTTCCGCGTCGACCGTCTTCGGTACGACGAGCTGCCGCGCGACGTCTTCGTCGTCGGGTGCCCGGACTGGTGCAACGTGGTCGCCGAGACCGACGCGGGAGAGGTCGTGTTCGTGTGGCAGTACCGCTTCGGCACGGACGCGCTCTCGCTCGAGATCCCGGGCGGCGTCATCGATCCGGGCGAGGCGTCCGAGACGGCAGCGCTGCGCGAGCTCCGCGAGGAGACCGGCTACGAGGCGAGCTCCATCGAGCTCTTGAGCATCGTCGAGCCGAACCCCGCGCTCCAGGGCAACAAGTGCTTCACGTACGTCGCTCGTGGCGCGCGCCTCGTCGGTCCGACCGCGTTCGACGACCTCGAGGACCTCGAGGTCGCGCTCGTCCCGAAGTCGGACCTTCCGGCGCTGCTCGATTCGGGACAGGTGACGCATGCGCTCGTCGTGAGCGCGCTCGAGACCTACCTGCGCCGCTTCTCGCGTTGATCGCGGCGATCGAGCGTGAGGACGTCGCCTGCGCTCGGCTCGTTGCCGCTCTCGTCGACGCGCGCGACGACCGTCTGCGTCGTGATCTCGTCGGCGTGCTGCGTCCACTCGCGCTCGAGCGCCTTGCGCAAGAAGTAGCGCCCGTCACCGACGCCCATCGCGAGCGCGACGCGCCGTAGATCGAGCGCCATCGCGCACGCGTTCGGGAAGCGGGCGTCGGGATCGACCGCGAGGGCGCGCATCATCACGCTCTCGACCTCTGCGGGGAGGCGGGGCTGGAACGTCATCGGCTGCACGTAGCCTTCGCGTGCGAGGCGGACGGCGTCGCCGCTCGTGAGCCCCGCCGGGAATCGCGGGCCGACGAGCAGCTCGCGGAGCAGGACACCGAACGAGAAGACATCGGACCGCGCATCGGCCGAACCGCCTTGCGCCACCTCCGGAGCCATGGTGCTCGCCCGGGAGGCCATGCCGCGGAGGCTGCGGACGCTCGACGTCGCGGCGCGCGCCGTGCTCGCTTCGAAGTCGGACACCTTCACCTCGCCACGCCACGAGAGGAGGACCTCTCGCGCCGACAGCGCGTGATGAATCATGCCGAGCTGCACGCCGTCACCGTCGCGCGCGAGCCGCGCCCCCGCGAGCCCCTCGGCGACCTCCGCGGCGACGAACAGCGCGAGATCGAGCGGCATCCGTCGCTGTCGCGCCGTAAACGCTTCTTGCAGTGCCGCGAGCGTCACGCCAGCAACGAGCTCTTCGATGACGTACGGCTGACCTCGCAAGTGGCCGCAATCGTAGATGCGGACGACGTTCGGGTGATCGATCCACGCCATCCGCTGCACGGTGCGCCGGATGCAGGCCATCACCTGCTCGGCCTCGTCGCTCGAGACGGCCGAGAACAGCTTGAGCGCGACGGGCTGCCGGACGCCGCTCGTGTCGGAGCAGAGCAGGCCGCGGAAGACGGTCGCGAACGCTCCTTTGCCGGCGAGATCGACGAGGGTCACCCGTCGACCGCCGCCGAGCTCGACGCGCTCGAGAGGCGCATTGAGAAGCTTCGAGACCGCCATGAACAGCCTGGACCGCGCGATGTAATGCAACGACCGAACCGTCAGCTCCGCAGCGGGAACGCCGATGAAATGCGAAAGCGCACGCGCGGCACGGACGAAGGGCGATCCACCCGGTGAGATCCATGTTCGATCTCGGAAGCTTGGACTTTCGCGTGCGCGCGTGTGCGCGGGGTGAGTGGGGACGACCTGGCAGTGCTAGACATCGGCCGTCATGAAAGACGCTCCCGCGCCGCGATTTCACCTCTTCGTCTGCGCGAACCGCCGTGAGGGCTCGCCGCTCGGACCCGGTTGTGGCGATCGTGGCGAAGAGCTCTACGGAGCGATGAAGCGCGAGGTCGCCGCGCGGGGTGAGGTGGGGACGACGTGGATCACGAAGACCCACTGCCTCGGGATCTGCCCGAAGCGCGGAGCAACGGTCGCGCGTTACCCGGCCCCGGCGGGCAAGAGCGCCATCGTCACGGAGGTCGAGCCTTCGGACGCGAGTGCGCTCCTCGACGACGCGCAGACCGGCGACGGAAAGAACGCTCCTTCGCTCGCCGATCTCGCACGCGAGCTCGACGCGCTCGAGGAGCTCCAGAGGAAAAAGGTCCTCGACCTCGCGCGCCGGCTCAAGCCCGGCCTCACGCTCGAGGACGTGCAGAACCCGCACGACTTCCCCGAGCTCGACGATCCGGACTGGCACTATGCGGACGGCGTCCTCGCCGGCATCCAATCGGTGAAGAGCACGCTTTCTGCCCTCACGCGAAGCACCGCCAAGCGAGAAGCGAAGAGAGAACACTGATGTCGAAGAAGAAGCCCAAGGGCAACAAGCACGACCGCGAGCCGGAGCTGCCGAAGTTCGGCGGGTTCAAGCCGTTCGCGGCCGGCGGGCTCGGCGACATCAAGGCCAAGCTCGATGCAGAGGAGAAAGCGAAAGAGGAAGCCCGAAAGGCCGCGGTCGCCGCGGGCAAGAAGCCCCCGCCTGCTGCTCCTCCTCCGCGCGCGGCACGACCCGAGAAGCGCACTGCCGAGAGCGATCGCGACGACGAGCTCACCTTCCACCGCATGATGAGCGGCGTCGTACCGCTCGAAGGCCGAGGCAGCCGTGTTCCGGTCGCCGGGAGCGCACGCGTCGAGCCCGGGAAGATCAAGCCCGTCGAGCTCCGCGAGAAGGCGCGCGAGGAGGCGCAGGCCGTGCTCGATCACCTGCATCACCTCGTCGACGACGCGGTCCGCTTCGAGGTGACGGACGACGGCAAGCGCGTCGAGGGCCGCCGCCTCGATGTCCCGCCGAGCCTCGTCCGCGAGCTCCGGCGCGGCGTGCTGCCGATCGACGGCCGCATCGATCTCCATGGCTTCGGCGCCGAAGCGGCGCGCGAGAAGCTGCTCGAGTTCCTGCGTGCGCAGCGCGCTCGCGGTGAGCGCTGCGTCCTCGTCATCCACGGCAAAGGTGAGCACTCGCCCGCGCCCGGCGGCGTTCTCCGAGGAGAGATCGCCGCGTGGCTCTCGCAGGGCCGCGCCCGCGAGCACGTGGCCGCGTTTGCTACCGCACGCGAGGACGACGGCGGCGAGGGCGCCGTCTACGTGGCGCTCCGCCGCTGATACGGGGCCCTTCCATGGCAACAGCGATAAATGACGCTGACAGCGAGAGCGACTGACGCTCCGCAGCATGCGTGAATCTCCTGATGCGCTTCATTCGGCTGGCCCGTCGCGTGGGTCGAGACTACTGTCCGCCCAAGGGCCGAACGCCACGTTTTTCCGTACGGAGCTCCGATGGTTGAAAAGCTGCAAAAGATCTGGATGGACGGTGAGCTCGTTCCCTGGGACGACGCCAAGGTCCATCTCCTGACGCACTCGCTGCACTATGGCGTCGGCGCGTTCGAAGGCATCCGCTGCTACAAGCGCTCGGACGGCAAGAGCTACATCTTCCGTCTCCGGGAGCACGTGAATCGGCTCTTCGACACGTGCAAGATGACCCTGCTCCAGCCGAAGTTCACGCGCGAGCAGATCATGCGCGCGTGCGCCGACACGCTGAAGGCGAACTCCCTCGAGGAGGGCTACCTCCGCCCGGTCATCTTCATGGGCGAAGGCGCGATGGGCATCTACGCCCCCGACAACCCCGTCCGCGCAACCGTCATCGCGTGGAAGTGGGGCGCGTACCTCGGCGAGGAAGCGCTCAAGAGCGGCATCCGCTGCAAGATCAGCTCGTTCGCACGGCACCACATCAACATCAGCCTCGCGAAGGCGAAGATGATGGGCCAGTACACGAACAGCGTCCTCGCGAAGCGTGAAGCGAAGCTCGGCGGCTACGACGAAGCCATCCTGCTCGACGCGAACGGCTACGTCTCCGAGGGCTCGGGCGAGAACATCTTCGTCGTGAAGAAGGGCGTCCTGCATACGCCCGATCTCTCGTCGTCGATCCTCGAGGGCATCACGCGCGAGACGGTCATGACGCTCGCCCGCGAGATGGGCCTCACCGTCACCGAAGGCCGGATCACGCGCGATCAGCTCTGGCTCGCGGACGAGGTGTTCTTGACCGGCACCGCCGCCGAGATCACGCCCGTGCGCGAGGTCGACAACCGCGCGATCGGCGAAGGCGTCGTCGGCCCCGTCACGAAGAAGCTCCAGGCGAAGTTCTTCGACGTGGTGCGCGGCAGCGACAACAGTCACCCCGAGTGGCTGTCGGCGCTCTGAGCATCCGAGCGCTCATCCCCGAGCGCGTCCAGAGAGCAGTGCTTCGGGCAGGACGCGCTCGCGTAGGAGCGCTCGCGGCGTCCGCCCTCATCGCTGCTTGTGGCGAGCCGCCCGTGACGAACGCACCGTCGCGGGCGGCGGGCCCGGATGCGGCGACCGCCGCCGGCGGCAAGCCGCCCGGATATGCGGCCGACGACGAGGCTTGGGGCAAGTTCCACTCGAAGCGCTTCCAGCTCACCGTCCCGCTGCCCGACGGGCGTGCGTGGAAGATCGATGATCATCGCTCGCCCGAGCTGGTCGCGGTGCATCCGCCGACGAGCTCGCGTCTCGTCGTCCTGGCGACGCACGAGGAGGAGCTGATGAACCGGCATCGCTGCGAGGAGCGTGCGCGCGCTCGCGGGTGGGTGCCGAAGGCGACGCTGACGACGGTCGAGGATCAAGTCCACGTCGGACCGGACGCGTACGACTCGCGCGTGTGGGTCGCGATCGATGCGGGCAAGGAAGGCGCGGGCGTCGAGGGGCACGTGTATCTCTTCGGCGCTTTCCTCCGGCGCTGCCTCCTCGTTCATCTGTCGACGAGCGTGCCGTCCGCGAAGGACGAAGAGGTGCTCGCGTCGCGGCTCGCGATCGGGAGCGCGCGGATCGTGAAGGGCATCGCGCTCGACCCGCCGCGAACGACCGACGACGCCGTCGTCCCCCGGGACAAGCCCGAGATCCGGCGCTAGGGCGGCGCGGCTTCGTGAAAAGGCGGAAGTGTGAGAGGAGGCCGCGTATGCATCAACGGGTAGGTATCGAGGCAATGGCAGTCGCGCTGCCGAAGCGTCATCTCTCGATGGAGGACCTCGCCGTCGCACGCGGCGTCGATCCGGCGAAGCTCGCGGTAGGGCTCGGAGCGCGCGAGATGGCCGTCGCCGATCCGGGTGAGGACACCGTTGCGCTGGCCGCAACGGCTGCCGCGCGTCTCGTCCGCGCGCACGGGATCGACGTCTCGCGCATCGGCATGCTCGCCGTCGGCACCGAGACCGGTGTGGATCACTCGAAGGCGGTCGCTTCGTACGTGCAGGGTCTCCTCGAGCTGCCGCGAGCGATGCGCACGTTCGACACGCAGCACGCGTGTTACGGCGGAACGGCGGCGCTGATGGCGGCCGCGGACTGGATCGCGTCGGGTAGCGCGAACGGCTCGGCCGCGATCGTCGTCTGCTCGGATGTCGCGCGCTATGGGATCGGAACGCCCGGCGAGCCGACGCAGGGCGGAGGCGCCGTGGCGATGCTCGTCTCGGACAGGCCCGAGCTCCTCGAGCTCGATCGCGGCACGAACGGCTTCTTCAGCACGGATGTGCACGACTTCTGGCGCCCGCTCGGCCGTCGCGAGGCGGTGGTCGACGGGCACTACTCGATCCAGTGCTACCTCGACGCGGTCGCCGGCGCGTACCGGATGTGGCGGTCGAAGGCGCTCGAGCGCGAGATCGTCGTCCCGAGTCTCGGGCTCACGTCCGAGCAGCTCGCGCGCATCGTCTATCACGTGCCGTTCTGCAAGATGGCGCGGAAGGCACATCTGCACCTCCGGCGATGTGATCTGGAAGATCGAGAGCACGGGCTTCTCGATCCGATGACGATGGCCGAAGAAGAAAAGGCCGGGCCCCTGAGCTTCGAGCGACAGGTAGCTCCGTCGCTCCTCTTGCCCGCGCGGATCGGAAACACGTACACGGCGGCGCTCTACTTCGGCCTCGCGAGCCTGCTCCATGCGCAGGCCGAGCAGCTCGCGGGCAAGCGCATCGGGCTCTTCTCGTACGGGAGCGGCTGCTCGTCCGAGTTCTTCTCGGGCGTGGTCGGTTCACGTGCACGCGAGATCATCGCCCGCGCGGAGCTCGACGACGTCATCGAGCACCGCGTCCGGATCGACATCGCCGAGTACGAGCGCATCATGCAGCTCGCGTCTGATGCGCCTCTCGACGAGGAGGCACCGCCGAATGGCTTCCGCTTCGCGGGCTTCGTCGGCGACCGCCGGACCTACAACCGAGGCTGCTCGAGCGGCACGGTCTGATCGGCGGACGCGACTTCCGACGAGGGCGCCCGACATACCGCAGGCCCGCAGCGGCCGATCCTCTACAATGGGCGCGCGATGAGCCCCCTCGACACGGACGTGGCGATCGAGACGCCGGAGCACATCGTCTTCCACTACCGGATCGCCGGACCTGCCCGGCGTGCGCTCGGGCACGTCATCGATCTGATGCTCTGCTACGGGGCAGTGCTCGTCCTCGGGTTCGTCGTCCTCCTGGTAGCGGCCTCGCGCGGGATCGAGAGCGGCGAGATCGGGGCCGCAGCCAAAGCGGGGGTCGGCGTTCTGCTCCTCGCGCTGTTCGCGGCACAATGGGTGTACTTCGTCGTGTGGGAGGCCCGGTACGGGCGCTCGCCGGGAAAGATGGCGCTCGGCTTGCGCGTCGTCACGACGTCCGGGCGGCCGATCGGCTGGCGCGCTGCTGCGCTACGCAACCTGCTCCGCGCGGCCGACCTGCTTCCGGTGGGATACGTGGTCGGCGTCGTGTCGATGGCGCTGTCGTCACGCTTCCAGCGGCTCGGCGACCTCGTCGCAGGCACGATGGTGGTCGTCCCGGAGAACGCGCGGGCGGCGAGGGCCCTCGAGCTGTGGCCGCCCGCGGACCCTCGCGAGCTCGCCGATCTGCCGGATCACGTCGCGCTCGACCCCGAGGAGCGATCGGCCATCGAGCTCTTCT
Organism: Pseudomonadota bacterium; assembly: GCA_023402175.1. Taxonomy (GTDB): domain Bacteria; phylum Myxococcota_A; class Polyangia; order Polyangiales; family Polyangiaceae; genus Labilithrix. The sequence goes on from JAEXCN010000095.1 coordinate 35,153, forward strand.
TGCGGCGCCGCTACACGCTCGGGACCGCGCGCGAACAGGAGCTCGCGAGCATGATCGCCGGTCCGCTTGGAGAGCGCCTCGGGTATTCGCATCACAATCCCTCGCGCATGCTCGCCATCGTCTACGACCGCGCCGTCAACGCCGGACGACTCGAGGCACCGCCGTCGTCGTGGCGCCCGCAGGCGAAGAAAGCGTCGAGCACCGCCACATTCGGAGGACCGCGATGAGCGTCCTCGCATCCACGCTGACGGAGAAGGCGTTCGCGGAGCGACGACGCCAAGAATGGGAAGAGCTCGACGCGCTCACGATGAAGGCGCAGCGTCAGGGACTGAAGAAGCTCCATCCGGACGAGGTGCTCCGGATCTCTCCGCTCTATCGAAGCGTCTGTGCCGATCTCGCGTCCGCTCAGGCGGCTCGGTACAGCGCGCCGCTCGTCGATTATCTGCTCGGCCTCACGGCCACGGCGCACACCGTCGTGTACGGGCCGCACGCGCGCGGCCGCGACGACGGAAAGAAGGGCCGCGTTCGCCACGCGTGGCTCGTCGCGTTCCCGCGCGCGGTGCGCCGGTTCAAGCGCGAGATGCTGCTCGCGGCGGCACTGTTCTTCGTGCCCTTCACGCTCGGATGCGTCCTCACGCTGCGCGATCCGACGTTCGCCTTCCGCGTCGTGCCCGAGGCGATGCTCCGCCCGCTGACCGAAGCGTACGCGAAGGGCTTCGACGCCGGACGCGGAGCCGGTGATGGCACCCTCATGGCGGGGTTCTACGTCTACAACAACGTCGGGATCGCGCTCCGCTGCTTTGCGCTCGGGATCTTCGGCGGGCTCGGCTCGGCGTTCTACCTCGTGCAGAACGGCCTCTCGATCGGAGCGATCCTCGGCTACGTCGCATCACAAGGCGCGGGCGAGAACATCCTCGTGTTCATCGTCGGACATGGCTCGCTCGAGCTCGGCGCGATCGTGCTCGCGGGAGGTTCGGGGCTGTCCATCGGATGGTCGCTGATCGCGCCTGGTCCCCTTCCCCGCCTCGTCTCGCTCCAGAAGCGAGCGCGGGAGATCATGATCGTCGTCGCCGGCGCCTCCGTGATGCTCTTCATGGCTGCCGCGATCGAAGCGTTCTGGTCGGGCTCGAGCGCGCCAAGCGAGGTCAAGCTCGCCGTCGGCAGCACGCTGTTCGTGCTCGTCCTCGCGTACGTGCTCTTCGCCGGACGCGGGGCTCCAGATGCCGAGGCGGACGCGCCATGAGCACGCCTGCCCGCGGAGGAATCGATCTTCTCCACGCGCGCGTCGCATTCCGCGATCGCCCGCTCTCCGACGTCCTCGATCTCGCGCTCCGCTTCCTCGTCGTCCATGGGCGCGCCTACGGTCTCGTCGCGCTCGGCACGATCGTACCGATGCTGGCGCTCTCGCTGGTCGCCGGCCTGTTGATCGGATGGCGGACTGCATGGGTCGTCGCGATTCCGCTGGCGCTCGTCGCCGAGATCCCGTTCACGGTGCTCGCTTCGCGCCTCGTCTTCGAGGAGCGCGTGAGCGCGCGCGACGTGCTCGTGACCGGTCTTCGTGAAGCACCGCGCGTGTTCTTCGTCCGCGTCCTCTCGGCCGTGCTCTTCGTCATGGGGCTTGCGATGCTCATCGTGCCGGGCTTCTGGCTGGCGACCATCTTCTTGTTCCAAAGCGAGGTGCTCCTTCTCGAGCGCGCATCGATCGGGCAGGCGTTCGGCCGCGCGCAGCGGGTGGCGTCGAGCGCGACCTCCGATGTCTTCGTCGGGGTGCTCAGCCTCGCGCTCGTTCTGGTCGTGGGCGTTCTGCTCGCCGACATCGCAGGCCGGGCCGTGATCGGAGAGCTCCTCCAGTTCCGGCCCCCGCGTCCGCTCACGAGCGCCGGCGGCGGCGTGCTCGCGATCGCCGGGCTGTTCGCGCTGCTGCCCTACCTCGCGACCGCGCGCTTTTTCCTGTACCTGAACGTCCGCACGCGCGCGGAGGGTTGGGACATCCAAACGCGCTTCGCCGCGATCGCGGCACGCGAGGCGGAGCAAGCGAAGGAGGCGGCGTGAAGGCGCTGGTTCCCATCGCGATCGCGACCGCTCTCGCGCTGCCAGCCACTCCTGCGCTCGCCGCGAGTGATGCGCGACCGGTCCCAGCTGCGCACGATGCGGAGGGCATCGATCGCACCGCGAAGGAAGCCTACGAGGAAGGGAACTACGCCTTCTGCAAGGATCCCGCGCGACCGCTCGGGGCTCGCCAGCAAGAGCTCTGCGAGCTCGCCCCCGAAGTCGAGGGCTGCGAAGGCTACGCGAAGGCCTGCAACCTCGTGCAGATGCCGAAGGACGGCGGCTGGTTCGCGCGCCTCGTCGAATGGCTCGCGCCCGCGACGAAGGTGCTCCTCTACGTGCTCGTGCTCGCGATCGTGCTCGTCGTGGCCGTGCCGGTCATCCGCGCGCTCTCGAAGCGAGGTCGCGACAAGAAGCTGCAGGGGCCCAGCACCGAAAAGCCGAATGTGGCGGTCCCCCTCGAAGCGCCCTCGCTCGTTGCAGAGGAGATCTCCGATGCCGATGCCGCGCTCCTCCTCGCGGAAGAGCACCGGGCGCGGGGCGAGCTGAAGAAGGCGCTCGGGCTGTACCTGGCGGCGTCGCTCGCGGCGCTCGATCGACGTGGCGCGATCCGCGTCGCGCGCCACCGCACGAACGGCGAATACGTCCGCACATGCGAGGAGGAAGCATCGAGGCCTCCGCTGCGCGAGATCGTCCGCGAGGTCGACAAGGTCGAGTTCGGCGGGACCGCTCCGACGAACGAAGCGCTCTCGCGGGTCGCAGCCCGGGCGGAGGCGATCGTCCGCGCGTCGGCGAGCATGCTCCTCGTCGTCGCGCTCGGCGTCCTCTCGAGCGGGTGCTCCCCGCCGAAGCCCGGCTCGGATCCGGCCGGCGACGAGCTTCCTTCAGCGGTGCTCGAGCGGAATGGCTTCAAGGTCGGCGCGCTCGCGAGCTCACTCGCGACGATGCCGATCCCCGAAGACGACGCGAACGAAGCGATGCCGGTCGTCGTGGTCGACGTCGAGAAGGTGCCGCTCGAGGGCGAGGCGCAGGCGCACATGATGCGGTGGGTCGAGGCTGGCGGAGTCCTCGTCCTCTTCGGCCGCGTCGGCGGGTGGCCGAGCGAGCTTCGCGGCAAGCCGACGGAGGCGGACACACGCGACCTCGTCGTCCGCACGACCGATCCGAACGGCGGGCTCGAGGATATGGACTCGGATGACGACGCCGAAGACGTCGGCACGCCCGTCGAGATCAAGGGCGCACGTACGGCACGACGTCAGGCCTTCACGTGGGCGGAGTCGGTCGACGCGGAGGCGTTCGCCTTCCTCGGCACGCACACGTACGCGGCCAAGCGACGCGTCGGCAAAGGGATCGTGCTCGGGATCGCGAACGACGATCTGTTCACGAACATCGGGATGATGCCGCGCGGCAATGCGGCCGCTCTCGTGACGCTTCTCCGGTCCGCATCGCACGATCCGCTCCGCCACGTGCCGGTCGCTCCGACGACGCCGTTCGTCTTCGGTGACGTCCGCGTCGCGCGTGCCCAGGACGGGATCCCTCCTCCGTCCAATCCGTTCGCTGCGCTCGTCGCGGCCGGACTCGGCAAGGGAGCATGGCACGCGCTGGTCGCGGCATTCGTCCTCTTCCTCGCCTACGGCATCCGCCACGCGCGTCCGCGTCCCGCCGACAAGAAGGAACGGCGCGCATTCGCGGAGCACGTCGAAGCAACGGGCGCGTTCTACGCCCGGACGCGCGCCCATGTGCATGCGCTCGGCGCGTACGGCCGCTTCGTCGAGATGCGCCTGCGCGAGGTCCTCCCGCGCGGCGCCGATCCGGTCACGTTCCTCGCCTCGCGCTCGGGCATGGACCAAGCCCGCGTCGCCGAGCTCTACGAGCGCGCGACGACCGCAAAGGCCGACGACGATCCCCGAGGCGACGAGCTCACCATCATCGAAGAGCTGCGCCGCATGCTCGAGAAGGCTCTGGGTATCGGCAATGCTCCGACCAGAAGCCCGCGCTGACGGGAGCGCCCTCCGAGACGAGCGCCGAACCTGTCGAAGTCGTCACTCCACCGAAATACGTGGAATGCGTGCCTTCCGTCGTTGCTGGATCGATATGTATTGACGAGGTCACGCCGTTCGGGTCTCGTACCGAGCGGGCCGAACGCGAATCGCGTGTCGACAATCGGCAAGTGTCGGCAATCGCCAAATAGAGGAGCAGCCGTGGAACCGTTGGTCAAAGGCCACATGATCCACTACACGGGTCGGTACATCCTGGAAGATCCGGTGTTGAGTCAGCGCATCGATCCGCAGCTGCTCGAGACCATCCGAAGGAACCAGACCGCCTTCCAGGCGAAAGACTGGCGACCTCGTGCGGAGCTCACGACGTTGTGGCGCGCCATTGCCGACGCGGCGTCGCCACGGGACGAGAAGACCATCTACGAGGCGCTTCTCCGTGCAGGCGACACGGTCGGGAACTACGCGACCAACACCTTCTTCAAGCTGTTGCTCAGGGTCCTGACTCCGAGGATGTTCGCGAACAGGTTCTCCGAGTTCTACAAGCGTGATCAGCAGGGCGGCGAAGGCCTCGTCGAGGAGATCGGCACGAAGCGCGTGGTG
>JAEXCN010000100.1 GCA_023402175.1 Pseudomonadota bacterium
GGGCGAGCAGCGGTCGCGGCGCGCCGCCTCACGACGCTCCGATCCACCGCATCAAGACGAACAAGGTCGTGAACGCCTGCGGCGCGTGGTCTCCCGAGATCGCGCGCATGCTCGGCGTCGAGCTGCCGAACAAGCCGCATCGCCACGAGATCTGCTCGACGGAGCCGCTGAAGCCGTGGCTCAAGCCGCTCGTCGCCGATCTCACGAACGGCCTCTACTTCAGCCAGTCGACGCGCGGCGAGATCGTCGGCGGCATTGGACAGGAGCACGTTCCGCCCGGCGTGAACCAAGACAGCTCGTTCGCGTTCCTAGGCCTCTACGCGCGCGCGCTCGTCGCGACGTGCCCCATCCTCGGCAAGGTGAAGGTGCTGCGGCAGTGGTCGGGGTGTTACGACCTGACGCCGGACGCGAACCCGATCGTCGGCGGCGTCGACGACGTCGAGCACTTCTATCAAGCGTCGGGCTTCATGGGGCACGGCTTCATGATGGCGCCCATCGTCGGCAAGCTCATCGCCGAGCACATCGCGAAGGACAAGGCCGATCCCGACCTCCCGATGTTCGAGCGCTGGAACCTTCGGCGCTTCAAGGAAGGCAAGCTGCTCAGCGAGTCGATGATCATCGGCTGATCTCGCTAGCGCGCCGCCTCGAAGTGGGCAGCGATGCGCTCCGGAGCGAGAGCCTTCTCGTAGATCGCGACCTCGTCGAGCGTGCCCCGAAGCACGCCCGAACCGTCCCCCCAGCCCCAGCCGATCTGGAGCACGGACGATTTCTTCTTGGCCGAGCGCAGGTCCGGTGCCGAGCTCGCGAGCGTGCCGTCGAGGAAGAGCTGGAGGTGCGCGCCGTCGTAGACGCCGACGATGTGGTGCCACGACGACCGAGCTGGCAGCGGGACGGCTGCACCCCGTCCATCGCCGTCGACGTAGCGCTCGAAGACCAGGCCGTTGTTCGTTTGGACGTAGATGCCGTAGCTCTGCCGGAGCGTGGACTCCTCGTTGTGGTGGATCAGGAACCGATACTCCCCGTCGTATCGGTCCGGACGGAACCAGGCTTCGAGCGTGAACGCGGCGGTGCCGTCGAAATCGAAGATGTCGCCAGGATCGACGCCGCCTTGCGTCCCTCCCGAGAGGCCCATCGCGCTGCTGCCCGGGAAGGCCCCGGCGACCGCGAGAACGTCACCGGCGCGATGGGTGCCAGGGTGATTCCCCATCTCGTCCTTCGCGATGGATCCGCTCGCCTCCTCGAAACGGTAATAGAGCGACGGCCCGTCGGCGAGGACCGCCTGGACGTACGGATGGACCGGCGCCTCGAGATTGTGCGCGTCACTACTCGCGTCGTCGGTGGCAACGACGACGGACGGTCGATCGCTCGGTCCGTCGTCGCTCCGCGCGTCCGGCGACGCGTCCGGAGCGCCGCCGCCTGCCAGCCCGCGCGCGTCGACGAGGAGCGTGCAACCAGCAGCGCAGCAGGCAGCGAGCGCGAAGATTCCAGCGCGAAGCCGCACGGCTCGAGCTTAGCTCAGGTGGCCGACCCGCCTCAAACGATCGCGGTGCGCGCGCAGCTGACCGGGGAGCGCGCTCCGCGATCGACAGCGCGCCGTCGACCGCGGCCGAAGCCTCGCGTCGCGTGGCGCTCCGTTTGCACCGCAAGCGGGCGATGGTCTTCGAGCTCTGGTGCACAGTGCTCTCAGCCGCGCTCGAGCACGCGCTATGTCCGAGCTGTCCCACGGCACAGGCAGCGCGCGATGCGTTCTGGAGCGACGGCGTCGTAGCTCGCATCGGCGGCATGATCGGCCCGTTCATCGTGACGGCGGGTCTCGTCGCGCTCGTCGTCCGTCGTCTCGCAGCAGGCGAGGTGCGGGGCGGCTCCACACAGGAGAAGAGTCATGAATCACGGTGAGAGGCTCACGGTCACCGCGGGGATCATCCTCGGCATCGGGTTCGGCGGATTCGTCGACGGGATCCTCTTCCACCAGATGCTGCAATGGCACGCGATGGTCTCGTCCGTGATCCCACCGGTCGACCTCGTCTCGGCCAAGGTCAACATGCTCTACGACGGGCTCTTCCACGTCTTCTGCTGGACGATGACGCTCATCGGCGTGCTCGTGCTCGCTCACGCGAAGGGCACCGAGCGCTGCGTGGCCGTCACGAAGCCGCTCATCGCCTCGATGTTCATCGGCTGGGGCCTCTTCAACGTCGTCGAGGGCCTCATCGATCACCAGATCCTCGGGCTCCACCACGTTCATCCCGGCGCGGGCCAGGTCGCGTGGGACGTCGGCTTCCTCGTGCTCGGCGTCATCTTCATCGTCGGCGGCAAGATGGCGCTCTCCCGGATGATCCGGGTGCCGCACCTCCGCCCGGCGTACTGAGATCGTCGAGCTCGGCGGTGCGCGCGCGCAGAGCGGCGCACCCTCCGGGGTGAGAACAAACGTTGACACCCCGCGAGCGCCAGGATTACCGTGGGCGACCGGGAAAAACGGGGGATTTTCCCGTTCTTTTTCGGCCCTCGGACTTCTGCTGCCGTTCGTCTTTCGCAGAGAGACGACGAACGGCATTCCTGGACGGAGAGCTCGTCATGAAGATGCGTCGAACCGCGTTCGCCCTTGTCGGGATCCTTTCGCGTGCATGCATTGCTGCTGCGCCGGTCGTGGTTGCGTCGGTCGTGGTCGCAGGCTGCGCCGACGAGAACGATCCGAAGACGTGGGTGAAGCGCCTCGACGATCCGGCCCAGCGCGCTCCGGCGATCAAGCGTCTCGACGAGATGTTCAACGCCGCGATGGGCAGCTCGAGCAACAACCGCGAAGAGCCGAAGGTCAAGGCGGTCGTCGACGACTCCGCCGAGGCGCTCGCGAAGACGTACACCGCCGGCGGTCTCGACGAGAAGACGCGGAAGGATCTCATCAAGCTGATCGCCGACATGGGCGATCCGCGTGGCGGCCCCGCGTTTGCGAAGGCGTTCAAGGACTACGAGCCCGGCAAGAACGACGAGGACGTGAAGTTCGCCGCGCAGGGCACCTCGCGGCTTTCGACTTCGGGCAAGCTCACCGATCAGGGCCTCATCGACGCGCTCTGGGACTGCTTCGCGAAGTTCCAGCCGTCGAAGGCGAAGTCGATCAACCTCGTGAAGGACCTCCAGGGCGCGATCAAGACGGTGAAACATCCGTCGTGGGGCCCGAAGGCGGTCACGCTCCTCTCCGCGCCGGTGACGGATCCGAAGAACCCGGAGCAGGGCATGGACCAGCTGCAGTTCTGGCAGCTCACGGCCGTGCAGCTGATCGGCGACACGAAATTCACGCCGGGCGTCGTCCCGCTCGTGAAGGTCCTGATGACGCCGACGAAGAAGGACCTCACGTTCCCCGTCCGCCTCGCGCTCCACAAGATGCCGAAGGAGTCGGAGCCGGAGCTCATCAAGGCGCTCAAGGGTGAAGGCGACTACGAGAAGCTCGCCGAGGCGTACCCCGAGAAGGCGTACGTCCCGCTCGTTGCCGAGCCGCTCGCGTACATCTCTCGTCCCGCCGGCCTCGCCGCGATCCAGGAAACGCTCGCGGGCGCGACGAACGATCAGAACCGCACGACGCTCGCGATGTACCTCACGTACTTCCCGACCGACCCGAAGAACGTGAAGGCGTACACGGACGCGTACGCGAAGGTCCCGGCGAACGCGGCGATCCCGCTCATGGGCGGCGCGAACGGGCACGCGATCCTCGCGGGCACCGCGGCGAACTTCTTCGACGCGAGCCTCACCGAGTGGATCCTCAAGGAGGTCGCGACCGCGAAGGGCGAAGCCGCCGACGCGATGCCGGTATCGGCGCTGCCCGCCGCGATGAAGCTGATGACCGTCGATCAGGCGAAGGCCGTTGGTGACGCGGTCAACAAGATCCCCGGCCAGGCGATCGAGAAGGACATGTACAAGAGCGCGAGCGCGGTGCTCGACAAGTGCAAGAAGGACGTCGCCTGCTATCTCGGCGTCCTCGACACGCCGGTGCCGTCGGCGCCGCCCGCCGCGAAGATGGGCCACGTGAAGGCGGTCTGGATGGCTGTCGAGCTCAACGGAGCGGACACGAAGGCGAAGCTGCTCGAGCGCGTCGAGAAGGTGAAGGACGGCTCCGTCCGTCTTGCGCTCCTCGAGGGCATCGACACGCTCTCGCCGCAGGGCGACGCCGCCGCGGCCGACAAGCTCGAGAAGCTCGTCGAGACCGACCGCGCCGCGGGCAACGCGGCCGGCACCGACGAGATGTACCGTATCGCCCTGAAGCTCAGGTCGCGCGTGCCGTGATCAGACTCGAGGTCACACGCGGCCAGCTCGTCGGCACGACGATCGAGCCCAACTTGGATGTCGTCCGCATCGGACGCGCCGAGGGGAACGACCTCGTCGTGCCGGACACGCACGTCTCGAGCGAGCACGCCAAGATCGTCTTCTCCGCGGACCGGTACGTCCTCGTCGATCAGCGATCGACGAACGGGACGGCCATCCTCCGCGGAGGAGAGCGGGTCGTGCTCGACGACACGATCAGCCGCGAGGCCCCGCTCGAGGACGGCGACGTCATCGAGCTCGGGTCGCAGGACCGCATCGTCCACGTGACCGTGAGCATGCGCGAAGACGCGGACGACGCCCGCGTCTTCGCGCTGAAGAAGATCGAAGAGCTCGTCCCGCGCGCGACGATTCTCGAGAAAGACGAAGGTCGCCTCCGCATCCTGTACGACGCGCTCAAGCGCATCGGCGGCGCGCAGGATCTCTCAGAGGTGCTCGTCGCGATCTGCGAGTCGAGCTTCACGCTCGTCCCGCTCGCGACGCACGTCACCATCATCCTGCGCGACGACGACGAGGAAAGCGCCGCCGCCAGTCGCGATCGCGGAGCGTCTGGGTACGTCCCCGTGATGACGCGCGTGCGAGGGCAGGACGCCCCTCCCTCGCAGCCGATCCCGATCACGCGCTCGGTCTTCCGCAAAGTCGTCAGCGAACGCGCGGCGGTCGTCGCCGCGGACGCGTCGCGCGAGGTCGGTCAGAGCGAGTCGCTCATGGGCGCGCAGATCCGCTCGACGCTCGGGATCCCGCTCTGGAAGGGCGAAGAGATCCTCGGCGTCATCCAGGTCGACAACCGCGAAGCGACCGGTGTGCTCACGGCGAACGACCTCGACGTGATGGCGGTGCTCGCGCAGAACGCCTCGCTCGCGGTCGCGAACGCACGCGTCGCGAAGCGCCTCCGCGCGGCCGAGGAGCGCCTCAAGAAAGAGAACGCGTTCCTCAAGGGCAAGGAGCAGGAGCGGCGCACCGGCGGAAAGAAAGACGGCCCGCCGGAGATCATCGGCGGCAGCGCGCCGATGAAGCAGCTGCTCCAGCAGCTCGAGAAGGTCGTCAACACGCGCGTCACCGTGCTCATCGAGGGCGAGACGGGCGTCGGCAAAGAGCTCGTCGCCGCGAGCGTCCATTACCGCTCGAACCGCCGCGACCGCCTCTTCGTCGGTCAGAACTGCGCAGCGATGCCGGAGACGCTCCTCGAGAGCGAGCTGTTCGGTCACAAGAAGGGCGCGTTCACCGGCGCGCACGAGGACAAGCGCGGTCTCTTCGAGGTCGCCGACGGCGGAACGCTGTTCCTCGACGAGGTGACGGAGATGCCTCTGTCGCTGCAGTCGAAGCTGCTACGCGTCCTGCAGGAAGGCGAGATCCGTCCCATCGGCACGACGGCGGAGAAGAAGGTCAACGTCCGCATCGTTGCCGCGACGAACCGCAACCTCGAGAAGGAGGTCGCCGAGGGGCGCTTCCGCGAGGACCTCTACTACCGGTTGAAGGTGTTCCCGCTCCGCGTGCCGCCGCTTCGCGAGCGCCGCGAGGACATCCCGCTCATCGGCTCGCACTTCCTCCAGCGCTTCGCGGTGGAGTTCGGCAAGCCGGCCGGAGGCTTCTCGCAGCAAGCGATGGAGCTCCTCCAGAGCTACGACTGGCCGGGCAACGTTCGCGAGCTGCAGAACGAAGTGCAGCGCCTCGTGATCCAGCTCGACACCGGCGGCTTCGTCACGCCCGACATGCTCTCGCCTCGCGTGCGTCAGGTCGAAGGCATGATCGAGCGCGTGCGCCCGACGAAGGGCACACTCAAGGAAATGATGGATCAGGTCGAGCGCTGGCTGCTCATCGAGGCGCTGCGCGAGCACGGCAACAACAAGACGGCCGCTGCCAAGTCGCTCGGCATCACGCGCGAAGGCTTGCACAAGAAGCTGCGCTCGTTCGGACTCTGAAGAACGGGCGGCGAGTGACACGTATCCGTCGCCCTGCCCTCCGAGGCATGCGGCACGGGAGCAAAGAGCGCGCGCGAGGTGCTCGCAGGCATCACCCGCGAGGTGCTCGCAGGCATCACCTTCGCGCGGCGGCTCCGGCGATCGCCGAACCAGAACGCGAGCGCACCGATGATGACGGCTGCGATCTGCCCGGCGTGGAGCACGGTGCCGATCGCGATCCCTTCCGCCATGGGAACGCCGAACGCTGCGAGGCCGACAGCGGCGGCGGTCTCGAACGCGCCGACGTTCGCGACCGTCACCGGGAGCGCGATGCCCACGTTGAGCACGAAGAGCGCGACCACGGAGTGGGCAAGCGACAGGTGAAACCCGAGCTCCGACGCGAGCACCATCATCGCGATCAGCTCGGCCACCCAGCCCACGAGCGCGATGCCGACGATCGCGGCCAAGCGATGTGCGGAGAGCGCGCCGCGCATCGCGGAGAGCACCGGTACGACGAGGCGCGCGAGCCGTCCTGATGCGGACGGCCAGAAGCGCCGGACGAGCACGAGCGCAGAAGCCACGAGCGCCGCGCCGACACCAACCATCCAGAGACGGTCGACCATGCCGGCGAACACCGTGACGAGGGCGCTACCGCCGAACGCGGCGCAGAGGAGGACGAGCGACCCGACGTCGAGACCTCGATCGGCGAGGAGAGCGCCGGTCGTGTCTGCGATCGAGGCCGAGCCGTGCGGCGCGGCCTTGGCGGCATCTCCTTCGTCGCGATGATGTTCGTGACCACGCGCGATCGAGACGGCCTTGAAGGCATCGCCCGCTCGGCCCGGAACGTACATGTTCACGAGCTGACCGAAGCTGAATGCACGCGCCACCCTGAAGAGGCGCGGCCGCTTCGTGCTCGGAAAGACGAGCCAGAGACGGATCGCTCCGGAAGCCGCCTGCACGAGCGAAAGGCCCATGACGAGCACGAGCACCGCCGGCGACGCGGACAGAACCCTGTCGACGACGTCGCCGAGCGGCACGCCACGCAAGCCGAAGCCGGCGAGGACGAGGAGGACGAGCGGGAGCCCCAGCTTGAGGATCAGCCGGAATCGCGCGGATCGAACGACGCGTCGAGTTTCGGACGCGACCGTAGCGAGGAGAGGGAAAGGTCGTAGGCGTATCAGAGGCGTTTCGTTTCCTGGGTCAGACCGCCTCTCTTGCCTCGGTCTGCGCGCCTCCGCGAGCTCCGCAAGATCAGGGCGGGGTCCTGCGTGAGCCCGTGCTCGACATCGGAGCGCTCCGCAGGTTGCGCGCGACGCTCGCCATCGTGCTCATGAACGGGGCTGCGCCGTCGACCATCGTTGGAGATGGCGCTGCACGCCCAGGTGCATGAGCTTCGTCGAGGACCACCGGCGCACGAACGCACGAGAGCGTATCGCCCGGGTTCGCGTCGACGACGCCGGTCACGCAGACGACCGCTCCGGGGCCAGCACTGTTGACTTCGAGCATGCCTCGCACGTCCGGAAGGAAGATCCGCTCGATCCTTCCTCGGTCGTCTCGAGGCAGGACGGCAACGGTGGCGCTGACGTCGATCGTCCCCGAGTAGATGCGGAGCCACGTGAGCCGTCCGAGCGCGGGGACGTCCGTCGTCGCGAACACCGTCGCCGCGAACGCGTCGCCTTCGCGAGCGAAGCGCGCCACGTCTACGGAGCGACGCGGATCGACGCCGAACACCGGCGGTCGCTCGGTCGGTGACGGGAGATAGGTGACGAGCGCATCGAGGAGCGAACCGACGCCCCGACCCGCGCGTACCGAACCGCACGTCACCACGAGGACGCGGGCGTCGCGCGTGAGCGTCGCCTTGCGAAGCGCACGAGCGAGCTCGTCTGCGCCGACGTCGAGCCCGGCCGCGGATGCTCCGTGGATGGCGTCGTCGAACTCCGCGCAGATGTCGACGATGCGCCGGCGAATGCGTCCCACCGTCTCCTCCGCCGCCGGGGGCACGGGGCGCAGCTCGCGTTCGGGTCCGGTGTCGGGTCCGATGACGAGCCGTTGCTGGAGGATGTCGATGACGTTCGCCCCTCGCTCGTCGTTCCACGGCAGGTGAACGGGGACGGCGGTCATTCCCAGCTCGAGCTCGAGTGCGTCGACCATCGCCTCGAAGTCCTCGTGCTTGCCAGCGTCGTCGATGAAGACGATGCACGGCACCCGACGCGCGCACGTGTCCCGGAGCGCGGCGTCGCCTGTCTCGGCCGTTCCGCGTGCGCCGTCGAGGATGAACACGACACCGTCGAGCACGCGCGGAGCATGCGCGACGAACGTGAGCGCCGCCGGCTCTTCAGCGAAGGGACCGGTGCGCGGGCTCCACGTGACGGAGCTCGCGGGCGAGACGTTCCGACCTACCAGCGGTGCGGAAGACTCTTCGTTGGCCGCGCCCACCCCGCCGACGAGCTCGAAGATGCGTTCTCGACACGTCGCATTCCCGGCGTCGACGCTGTTGAGGATGCCGATGTTCCGCAGGCGGGTGACGTCACGTTGCATGGACCACTCCGGTGCGAGCGCGCGAAAACTCCTGGCGCGTGCTCGATGAAAGAACGACCGAAGACCTCGGCTCACGGTCTTGCCGTGAAAACGCCGAGGCCGGCTTCGCTTCGCTGCGGAGCCGGCCTCACGTCGGACGTTCTCTTCGTGTGCTCGAGAGACGCCTACGGACCGGCTCCGCGGCAGGGGAGCTCGAGGATCACACGATGGTCGACCATGGCTCTGTTATGGGGGCCGTCGCCGGCAACGTCAAGCGGGGTTGCTGCGGCGGCCGCCGCAGCGTGAAGCCGCGACCACGATCGTGCGTTGTTCCCGTGCGAGGCACTTTCGCGATCGCCTCAGCCAAGACGACTTCTCCACGTTCGGGTCGCCGGAAGAGCACAATCGCTCCGACCTCGTACCTGGCCCGGGTGAGCGGTTTCGAGATCGCTCGCGCCGAGGGGGAACAAATCGGACACGTCGAGCACGCGACCGACGTTCGAGATCGACGGCCGAGCCCTACGCAAAGCCGGGCTCTTCCCGGTCGTGCTCGATCATCGCGCGTTTCCTCCAGCGCGGAGGAAGACCGCTCACGAGGTCATGGTCGCGCGCATGCAGAAGGGTTCGAGCAAGGAGGGAACTCATCATGCCCACCATCTCGAAGCGTCATTTGCCATTCATCGCTCTCGGTATCGGTCTCGTGCTCGGCGGCTGCGCCGCGCCTACGGAGGAGGAGGAGGACACGGCCGCCGCTCCGCAGGAGACTGCAGACAATGCAGAGACCGCAGAGGCCGTGGACAGCACGAGCCAGGCACAGGTGATCCTGCCCGGCGCCGGCTTCGCCGCCGCGGCTCCGGTCGCCGGCTTCGGCGGGCTCGGCGTCGGCGGTCTGGGCGCGACGGGCCTTGGGATCGGCGGGATCGGCACGGCTGGCCTCGGCTTCGGCGGAATCGGCACGGCTGGCGTCGGCTTCGGCGGCATCGGCACGGCTGGCCTCGGCTTCGGCGGAATCGGCACGGCTGGC
>JAEXCN010000138.1 GCA_023402175.1 Pseudomonadota bacterium
TCGAGAAGGTCGATGGGCGCAGCTTCCGCCCGACGCAGCTCGGACGCATGGTCGTCAATGGCCTGCTCGAGAGCCAGCTCGAGTTCATGGACCCGGCGTTCACGTCGGGCATGGAAGAGGAGCTCGACGAGGTCGAGGCCGGCAACGAAGAGCGCGTGACGCTCCTCTCGCGCTTCTACAAGAAGTTCAAGAACCAGCTCGACAAGAGCAAGAAGGGCAAGCGCTGGAACCCCGATCCGGTGCCGCTCGACGAGCTCTGCGAGAACTGCGGGCCGAACGCGGAGGACGAAAAGCTCCGGAAGCTCCCGCAAGGGACGCTCTCGAAGCGCTGGTCGAAGAACGGCTGGTTCGCCGGGTGCTCGAACTACCCGAAGTGCAAGTTCACGAAGGATATGGGCCCGGACGGCAACGGTGCTCCGCCTCCGAAGGAGACGGACATCGACTGCGACAAGTGCGGGAAGAAGATGGCCATCCGCAGCGGCCGCTTCGGCGAGTTCCTCTCCTGCACGGGCTACCCGGCGTGCAAGAACGCGCGCCCCGTCCCGCTCGGCGTCGCTTGCCCGAAGTGTGGCGGCGACATCATCGAGGTCCGTCCGAAGAAGAAGGGCGGCAAGACGTTCTACGGCTGCAGCCGCTACAACGACGAGACGGTGAAGTGCGACTTCAAGCTCTGGCAGAAGCCGATCCCGGAGCCGTGCCCCGTCTGCAACGCGAAGTTCCTCGTGCTCGCAGGCACCAAGGCCAAGCCGATGATCGCCTGCGCGGACAAGGAGTGCGGGTACAAGCGCGCGGCGGAAGCTCCGTCCGACACGGACGAGCACGCGCCCCCGCACGCGCCCGCCGCGGCCGAAGCAAGCGCCTCCGCCTGACCGCGGCTCGTCACCCGCAACACGACGGCTCTCGAAGTCTGCACGCTCACGTGCAGACTGCACACGAAGGATCCGACACGGAAGCGTGGAGCGGCTGACCTCTGGCCTCTATCGACTACTGCCACTGTCTTCTCGAGAAGAGATTCACAGGGAGACAGGGGGACAGGGAGATCAGAGGGAGGGGCCTCGCTTTACTTCCGACCTGGACCCTCGTCGCCTCTCACGAAACGCTTCGCGTTTCGCTCGAAAAATTTGAGCCTCTGATGCGACCTGGCAGGTCGTTGTTCAAGGCACGGGCGTCCTTGCCGGCTGCAAGACTCGGACGGAGAGCGGCCCGAATGGCGTCGAACGCGCTCATCGTCGCTCTTGCAAGAGTGCGCCGGGTGGGCTCGTCGAGCCGCTCGCCTCCTCCCGAAGGTCTCTGGACGAAGCCTGGAGAGCGCACCGTTTGCGGAACGAGGATGGAGCTCGGGAGGGAGATCTTCCCTTCCGAGGTAAACGTGAAGGCTCGCGAGCCACAGCACGAAGTGCGGCTCGCGAGCCTTCGGGTTTGCCGTGGGCCCGACGAGGGTCCAGGTCGAAATTGAAGGAAGGCCCCCCTCCCTCTCGGCTCCCCGTTCCCCCTGTCTCCCTGTAAATCTCTCCACGAGAAGACCGCGGGCTGGAGTCGAAAGAGATCAGAGGTCAGCGGCTCCTTGTCTTCCTTTTCGATCCTTCTCGGCGAGTCGAGTCGAGGCGAGGCGAGGCGAGGCGCCTGCGGGCAAGAGCAAGCAAGAACGCCTGCACGCGCGGGATACGCGCGCTTACTTGAGAGCCTTCTCCAGCTCCGTTCGCACGATCACGACGAGCGCGGTGTAGGCGAGCGGGTCCATGTACGGCTTGAATATGTGGAGGACGAGGAGCGCGCCGCGCTCGATCGCTTGATGCGTGCGCTCGGCCTGCGCCTTCGCGGTGAGGCGGCCTGCGGGCGCGGTGTCGAGCGTTTCGGCGTACGGGATGCAGAAGAGGCCGACCATCCACGCGCTCTCGACGAGCGTCCGGAGGTCCTCGCGATCGCCGACGTCCCGAAGGAGGCCCGCATCGACCAGCGGCAGCATCACCGACTCGAGCTGCTCGACGCGCTTCTTCGAGATGGCTGCGTAGCGTTCGTGCAGGACGGGATCGCTGCGCAAGAGCGATGGCAGCTCGCGCGCGAAGAACAGGTACTTCGCATAGAGCTTCAGGTTGCCGACGAGCATCCGCTGGAGCGCGGTCGGGTCGACCGTGGGGCGCTTGCCCTTCCCACCGCCGGCGTCCGTCGCGCTCGAGTCGAGCTGCCAGACCGCCTCGGCCTCAGCGTTCATCCGGTCGAAGGACTCGCGGACAATCTCTTCCTTGTTCCGGAAGTGATAGTAGAGGTTCCCGGGGCTGATCTTCAGGTGCGCGGCGACGTGGTTCGTCGTCACGGCCGCGACGCCGCGGGCGTTGAACAGCTGGATGGCCGCATCGACGATGCGCTCGCGCGTGTCCTGGCTCACGCCCCGACGGTAGCCGTCCACCGCTGATTGTCGAAGCGGAAAGCTGGACGGTCGAGGCTTAGACGCGGACCGCGTACGCGACGCCGTCGCCGAGCGGGAGGATGACGCCGCGGAGGCGTGAGTCCGAGACGATCGCGTGGTTGAACGTCCGGAGCGCCTGGACGCGGCCGACCTCGTGCGCCGGCACGTCCTGCGCGGCGACGAGGCCCTTCCAGAGCACGTTGTCCGCGATGATGACGCCGCGCGGAGAGAGCTTCGGCAAGACCAGGTCGAGGTACGCCGGGTAGTGCTCCTTCACGCAGTCGATGTAGACGAGGTCGATGTCGCCGTTCAGCACGGCGAGCGCCGCGAGCGCGTCTTCCTGGCGGACCTCGATCCGGGACGAGAGACCGGCGCGCTCGATGAACCCTCGCGCGACCGCCACGGTCTCGGCGTCGTACTCGATCGTGACGACACGAGCGTCGGGTCCCGCTGCACGCGCGAGGACGATCGCGCCGTAGCCGATGTTCGTCCCGACCTCGACGATGGAGCGCGCGCCCGAGAGGCGCGCGGTCACAGCGAGGAAGGAGGCGACCTCCGGGTCGCTGATCGGCTGGCGCCGATCCTTCGCGTACGCCTCCATCTCCGCGAGCAGCGCATCGCGCGCAGGCTCGATGCCCTCGAGGTACGTGGCCTGCTCGGGCTTGAGGAGGGCGTCCGCGGCGTCTTTCACAGTTACTTCTTACCCGCGGGCTTCGGCGCTTTCACGTCGACCGCGTCGTCGCGGACCTTCTGGAGCGCGGACGCGAGGTCCTGCTGCTCCGTCTCGCCGATCTTGTGCTCCTCGAGCGCCGTGCGGAGGTCGAGCAGCATCGCGGTCCACTCCTCCTCCTTGAGCTTGCCCTTCGCGCCGAGGGCCTCCTTCATGAAGCGGCCCTCGTACTTGCAGTCGGCGCCGTCCTCGGGCCCGCCCGACTCGACGCAGATCTGGTCGACGAGGTCCTTCTTGAGCTTCTCGAGCTTCGGTCCCTTCACGCTCGCGAGGCGCTTGCTGACCTTCGTGTCCGCCTGCAGGTTCTTGATGAACGTGTCGACGAACTGCGTGATGCCTTCCTGCTTGCCGAGGCGCTCGTAGAGCGACTTCGGCTTCGGGGGCTCGGCATCCGCTTCCTCCGCGCCGGCGTCCGCCACGGTCTCGGTGTGGGGCGGCTCCTTCGGCGGCGGCTTCTTCGAAGCACAAGCAGCAGCGAGGAGACCAGCGGCGACGAAAGCGGCGGCGTAGAGGGTGCGAGCGTTCATGGTGCGCAGGGAGCCTTTCGGGCCAATACGGCGGAGCCACATATAAAGCCGGCCGTAAGCACGGGGCAAAGGAAAAAGACCTCACCCAGGAGTGGCCATCCGCGGGAAATCCGCTGTAAAACAAGGTCTGCGGGTGAGCCCCGACAGCGGCTCACATGGCTCCTCTCCCCGCGCCCCGATTATGCGATCCTCCCGACTCGCCATGTGTGGGGTAAGAGCGTGAGCGATGCAGCGCGGGCCGGCGGAGCGACCGCTACGTGTCTGCTGCTCGTGGGCGATCGCGTCGTGCTCCGCGCGACGGCGCCGCCCGAGGCCGAATACGCGATGTTCGAGATCGGCGAGATCGAGCTCCGCGCGAGCGAGCCCGGCCGCGTCCGCGAGCATGGCTACCAGACGACGGCCGAGCACGCGCGCGAGCGCCTCGCCAATTTCGGATTCACGCCGCAGCTCGCGCTCGAGTTCGCACGCGCGATGCAGCCCGTCATCTCGGACGCGTACGCCCGCGGTGTGGCGGTCCGCCGTGTCGCGCGGTACCTCGGCCCGAGCGAGCTCTTCCAGTCGGAAGCGTACGACGGGAGCGCGCACGTCTACCGCGGCGTGTTCCTCGATCTCGCGGCGCTCTCGCAGGACCTCGGGATGGAGCACGCGAGCGCGACGCTCCACGCGATGTACCTGGCGACGATGCTCGCGCACGAGTCGCCGGAGACGACCGTCCTCCTCTCGACGGACGCATGCACCAAAGGCGGCAAGCCCGGCGCACGCACGTACAAGCGGCCGTCGTTTGCCGATCCGAAACGCCTCTTCAACGCCCTCGGCGGGCTCGCGCACCGTGGCCCGAGGCCGGACATCCAGGATGCGCTTCCGCGCGCCGACGTGATCGCCTTTCTTCGCACGCGCGCCGATGCGGCGCCGGACGAGGACGCGCGGGCGCTCTACAAATCGCTCGAGGGCTCGGTGTCCCTGCGAGACATGCCCGAGAAAGGGCCGCTCGCGTCGCCGGACTTGTGGGCGGTCGAGACGCGGATCGAGAGCGGCGACCTCGACGGGATCATCGACGCCGTCGACGAGGCCGAGCGCCGTCACGGCCGCACGCCCGGCACGACGTATCTGCGTGCGCGCGCGTCGCTCGCGATGCGACTCGAGCCGGCGAAGCTCATCGCCGAGCGCGTCTCCGCTCTCGCTCTATCGATGACGTCGTTCCAGGAGCTCGCGCTCCTCGCGGCGGAGGCGTGGCTCGATGCGGGCGACCCGCGACGCGCGATGCCGTACGCGCGCGATCTGGTCGACTCACCCGGCGTCGACGAGGGTTTGCTCCTTCGTGCGCAACGCCTCTTGGCGCGTGCCGTCGGCGCTGCGCCCGCGAAAAAGCAGACGCTCGTCGACAATCTCCACGCGCCGCAGCCGAGCAGACCCCCTGCGGCGCTCGCCGCCGAGATCGCCGCCGTGCTTCCGCCGGTCCTCGAGCCGCCGGATCTCGATCTCGGATTCTCGGCCGATGCCGAGCAGCCTCCGCTGAGCATCGATCCGGAGGACGTGGTTCCGGTCCTCCCGAGTCCGCCTCCGCTCCAGGCGAGCCCGCTTCCGCCGCCGCCTCCGCCGCGTCCTTCTCGAGGTCTCCCTCCGCCGCTCCCCTCGTCTCCGCCCGGGCGCGTATCGCGGGCGGCGCCTCCGCTTCCGTCGGGCCGTCCGGCCGCGCCGGTTCCGCCTGCTCCTCACGCGCCGCCGCCGCTCGAGCTGGATCTGCCGCCGGTGCCGACGCTCGCGGATCCGGCCGCGTCGTTCACGCTCGATCTGCCGGGTCCCGATCCGGCGCCCACGCCTTCGGTGCCGCCGGTCGAGCCCGCGCGGCCTTCGCGGCGACCACGTCTGAGCGGAGTGATGATGGAGACGCGTCCGCCGGCGTCGTACGATCCGCGCGCCGAGCCGGATTCGCCGATCGTGCCGCGGACGAGCTCGAGGCCGGACGGCCGGCCCGTCTCGGTGCCGGTGCCCCAATATCGCTCGTCGCCGGCGCCTGCGCGTCGTGCAGCGCCCCCGCCGGAGGCGGACGAGGCGCGTACCGAAGCGAAGGACGCCGCAACGCACACACGACCGACGCCGCTGCGGCCTCCGTCGGGACGGACGTATTCGGACGCACCGCCGACGCTCGACGCACCGCCGCTGTTCGTCAGCGAGCCGCCGCCCAATGTCGAAGCTTCGGGCGCGCCGCCTTCGCGCTCGTTCATGCATGGCGCGTCGCTCCCGCCGTACCGGCTCGAGAACCCGCCCCCGCTCTTTCCGAAGGCGCCGCTGTTGCCGCGGCTCGGCGGCGCGGACGACGAGCTCGCCGAGCACCTCGCGCTTCCGCCCGGTCTCGCCGGCGAGCCACGCTCGCTCGATGTCCTTCCCACGTCGGTGCTCGAGGCGCGGGTGCAGTTCACGCTGCTCGCCCGAGAGCTCGGCCTCGACTACCGCCTGAAGCGCGGCATCGATCTCCGCGCGGACCTGAGCGGCATCGAGGCGATGCAGTCGGTGCTGCTCGAGTCGTTTCCCGATCACGTAGTGAGGACGAGCGACGAAGCCTATGAGCTCCGCCGTCACGGGGCGCTTCTCAGCGAGATCCTCTCGCGCCGCCTCGACGCGGAGTGGCTCGACATCTCGCCGAACGAGCTCGGCCATTGGGTGATGCTCGTGCCTCCGGATACGCGCGTGTGGCCGTTCGGACGGATCGCCCGGTACATCGCGATGGGCCACAAGGAACGCGATCTCGTCAGCTACTTCCTCGAGCTGAAAGAGCGGGCGCGCGACCGTTGATCGAAAGCGCCGCCGGAACGAGGGCGGAGTCGGTGCTAGAGTAGACGCCGTGCCGCGGATCGAGATCGAGCGTATCGAGCAGGCAGAAGATCTCGCCGAGAGCTCGACGGAGAGCTTCGACCGGATCGCGTTCGCCGAGCGCGCCCTCGAGCTCGTCCGGCCTCCGCGCACGACCGTCGCCATTTGCGAGGGGTCGCGGAGCGTGAAGGTGGCGCTCGGACGACAGTGGGGCAAGGAGCCGGACGCGCGCTGGGCCATCGTCAGCGTCCCGCACGATGCCTCGCGCCGAGCGATCGCCGCCGCCGTCCTCGAGCTCCATGACGGCAGCTCGCGCGCGTGGGCGCTCGACGTGCTCATGTCCGCGCTGGGACGCCCGGTCTCTCCTTCGCGCGTGTTCGGGGCGGCGTGAGCGGCGAGCCGAACTACATCACGCGGCTGGGAGCGCGGCGCCTGCAGGAAGAGCTCGTCCAGCTCCGGACCAAGCAGCGCCCGAAGGTCGTGCAGGACGTGGCCGACGCCGCGGCGCAGGGCGATCGAAGCGAGAACGCCGAGTACATCTACGGAAAGAAGAAGCTCCGCGAGATCGATCGCCGGATCCACTTCCTCACGAAGCGCCTCGAGAGCGCGCACGTCGTCGAACCGACGGAGCGACCGGACACCCAACGCGTGTTCTTCGGCGCGACCGTCGACATCGAGGACGAAGACGGCAAGGCGTCGACGTACACGATCGTCGGCCAGGACGAGATCGACACGGCGCGAGGCCGTATCAGCTACAAGTCCCCGCTCGCCCGCATGCTCCTCAAG
>JAEXCN010000177.1 GCA_023402175.1 Pseudomonadota bacterium
GTGTTCCACTTCTGCGCCGTGACCGTGGACGCTGGAACCGAGCCGTACTCGAGGTTGCACGTGGCGCGGACGCCTAGCGCGGCCTTCCCGGAAGGGCACGCTACGACCTTCGAGCAGCCCTGGTTCGTCCCCGACGCAAGACACTCGAAGGCGACGATGGTCTCCGTCCGCGCCGGCGTCGTGACGGTGGGCGCCGGGGGCTTCGTTCCCGCGCGACACGCTCCGCCGTCCGCGAGGTTCGGCGGGATGAAGAACAGCTTCGGCATCCCAACGAGATCGGTCCGACCGAAGCTCGCCTTCGCGGCCGCCGCTTCGGCGAAGCGGCAGTAGCTCGCGCCGTTCGCGTAGCCGTAGACGGCGGACGTGCCCGAGCCCACGACGAAGTACCCCTTCGGGACCTGCTTCGTCACGCGGATCGCGCTCGCGCCGGAGCGGAGGTATCCGTCGATCGTCTCCTCGGCCGGGAGGAGGGCGCCGCTGCGCGGGCCGTGCGCCCGGTAGTCGCTGACGGAGAAGAACGCCGGGGCGAGCTCCATGCGGCCGACGTAGCCGAGACGTCGCCCGTGATCGAGGTAGTGGTCGAGCGCGAGCTGGTTCGCGTTCGCGTTCCCCTGCACCGCGTCGTGCACGGCGGGATAGAGCCGGAGATAGTGGCTGAGCGCGAACTCGCGCTTCGCCGTGCGGCCTTCCGAGATGCCATTGGAGAGCCAATGGCTGCGGAGCTGCGCATCGGTCAATTGGGCGAGATCGGAATTGAAGGCGCGGTAGTCGGCGGGGTCGAAGACGTCGGGACTGAGATAGATGTTCTCGCGCGTGGTGCCCGACGTCGCGACGCCGCGCGACGAGAGGTGCGGGACGAGCGGGATGCTCCCGGTGAGGCCGGAGATGAACTCGGCGACGTCGCTGATCTCGCTGGCGCTCATGCCGAGCTGCACGATGAGCGGATCCTCATTCCGCTCGTTCAGCGGAGAACCGCCATTGTAGCGCCGCACCACCTCGTTCAGCGTCGTCGTGGGACCGCTCGTCCGCACGACGTCCGCGTTGTGGAAGTAGGGCCGGCGAAGCGCGGCGTTGCGGAGCGACGGCGTCTTGAACTCGCCGAAGTCGCTCGCCGCGCCGGTGATGCTCTGGCGTCCGGTATCGCTCGATAGGACGGAGACGATGTGATGGAAGCCCTCGTCGGTGAAGTTCGGCCCGCTATGACAGAGGTGGCACCTCGCCTTCCCGCGGAACAGGTCGCGTCCTCGGATCTGCGCCGCGGTGAGCGCGCTCGTATCACCGGCTTCGTAGCGGTCGACCGGTGAGTTGCCGCTCACGAGCTTCGCTCGCTGAAAGGCGGCGATCGCCTTGCTGATGTTCGGCGCCGAGATCGCTGGAGCGGTGAGGACGTTCGCCGCGAGCAAACGCGAGAACCGGTCCTGATAGCCGGGAATCTCCGAGACGATCGAGACGAGCTGCGACTTCGTGAGGCCCATCTCCGTCGGATTGACGATCGGCGCGAGCGACTGCGCCTCGAGCGAGGGCTCGCCTCCGACCCAGTTCTGGAGCGTGCCGAACCCGCGGTTCAGCGACGACGGCGTCGTGCGCGGCAGCACGTTGCCAGCGACGCCGCGCGAGAACGCGGTCGTGGAGTACCCGTTGGCCGGGACGTGGCAGGTCGCGCACGCCATCTGCCCGTTCTTCGAGAGTCGCTCGTCGAAGAAGAGGAGGTTGCCTAGATCGATTAGCGCGGGATCGAGCGGATCGGTGTCGCCTCGAACGAAGCCGCTCGCCTTGAGGCCGAGCGGGAGCTCGAACGTGCGGCCGAGACCGCTGACGTACGAGAACGGGCTCGGCACCGTCTCGGCCCCGACGACGAGCGCCTCGCTCGACTGGCCGAGCGTCTCCTGCTCCCCCTCGGTGACCTCATCGTCGGCAGCGACGCAGCCCGCGATGGAGACGACGGCGAGGGCACTCAGGATGCGCGCAGCTCTCACCCTTTGTCGTACGATCGAGGTGAGTCGGATCTCCCTCGAAGGGTCTTCTCCGCCGATGCCCACGAGCATCACGTCGTTGGCTCGGTCGGCTGCCGCCGCCGACGCGCGGGGATGCGACCAAGACGAGCGAACGTCCGGCTATGAATGGCGGCTGGCCCAATGCTCGTCGAGCTTCCGGGTCCGACGAAGGGAGGAAGCTTGAAACGCTCTCGTCTGGTGCTCGGCCTCGTGATCCTCCCCGTCTTGGCGGGAGGCGCCATGGTCGAGTGGCGGGAATGCGAACGTCGCCGGGAGATAGCCGAGTACGAAGCCCTCCGCGCGCGCCTCGCCCCGAAGGATCTTCAGGAGCTGATGGGGAAGCGCACGATGGCGGTCCTGCGTTCCGCCACCCGCGTCGAAGTCTTCCGCGTGGGAACGACCGCCAAGGGCGCCCCGGCGGTTGCCGGCGGCGCCACCGCCCAAGTCTCGCGCGAAGGCACGTTCTTGCGCACGCTCGCGGACGTCCTGCTCGACGAACGCAGCTACATCTTCGAGCCCCAGAAGCTTTGCATCTTTAAGCCCGGCGTCGGATTCCGGTTCTGGAACGGGACGACGTCGGTCGTCGCGCTCGTCTGTTTCACCTGCAACGAAATCGCGGTGGAGAACCTCGACGGCCCCGATGGGCCCGAGATGCGAAAGGACGACATCGATCCGATTCGCGACCGCATCCTCGCGCTCGCGCTCGAGGCGTTCCCCGAGGACGAAGACCTCCGCGCGTTGCGGTGACGGCAGGTGCGAGCAGCGAGACCGCGTAACGGACGCACCGCACATGAAGCCGACGGTTGTCTCGGTGCCGTATGCAGGCAGATGGCGCGCCATACGATTCGCTCGCGAACGCCTCCGCCGCAAGCCCACTCGCTTCCCAGGTCAGCTTTGACTGCCTTGGCTCCATTGCGCCGCGTCTTTCTCGTCCGCATCGCGGATCACCATCACGCGTCCTCGACCTTCGCGGAAGAACGAGGCTCACACAGGGCGTACTCTTCTGGCCAAGCGAATTCGCGGCGCCGTGAATCACCGAGCGTCAGGATGCACATGTGCGGGCTCTTCGACGCTGCAGGCCGAGACATCGAACGGCGTTGGACAGCCGCAGCGGGGTCGATCGCGAATCGACAGATTCGCAGTACCGCATTCACGCTCGTCATCCCGCTTGAAGCTGTCCAAGAGCTCAACCACAGAGATTGGCTGGCCGCGCAGTTGAAGCCAGAGCGCC
The DNA here is from genome assembly GCA_023402175.1 of Pseudomonadota bacterium. Taxonomy (GTDB): domain Bacteria; phylum Myxococcota_A; class Polyangia; order Polyangiales; family Polyangiaceae; genus Labilithrix. The sequence continues at coordinate 3,226 of JAEXCN010000177.1, forward strand.
TGCAGGATGAGTGCGGACATGTTCTCCGGGTGGCAGACGCCATGGTCGACAAAGTACTGCGCCAGCCGCGTCGTTCCGCCCCCTTCCTCTCGCGTCAACATCCTCAACCAGCTATTTCGAATTCCTATCCCCATACCAAAATGCTCGCGTGCGACCCCGTTCGGGTCGTTGGCGAACGCTCGCAAGTCTTCCGCCGGGACACGATTGCCAAGCTCACGCAGAGCGTCGCATAAGTCCGTAGGGATGTAGGTACCCGTAGGGCTCGAAGGATCATTTCTTAGGCGCGAATTCGGTTCAACGCAGGCGAATCCAGCCGCACCCACGACGAGTACCAGGGCCAACACGCTCGTCGCCATATATGTGCCTCGCCGACGTCGCAGAATTTGCCAAGCGAGATTCCTGCCTGTGACGGTCTTCATCCTCATGGTTTCATTGCAGCGATGACAAGAGGAGCTCATACGTCGGATTGGTCGCCGTCCGCGGAAGACCGGCCAAATATGATCCTTAGTGTCCTGACGGGGTACCCCCCCACATGATAGGGCCGCCCGAACTCACCCGCCCGGTAGTCACCATAGTCCGGTGTGGGAAGATCTCCAAGCCGTGATGAAGGAGCTCGGTCTGTCGAAGCCCACGCGCACGGAATCCTCCGGAAGCCGATCAGACGCGCGATGCCACGAGCAGCGTGATCCACGTCCTGATGAGAATGCCGTCGGGTCCTTTGCGAGCGTCGAACGCCTCGGCCAGGTCCGCTCGAAGTGCGCCACGAAGCTCCTCGGGGACGACACGGAGGAAGTTGCCGAACGAGCTCGACTCGAGGAACTCGAGCACTTCTTCGCCGTTCGCGAGAACCCAGATGCGCGGCGTGACGTGCAGCTTCTCGAGCTCGAGCCCGCTCTCGAGCACCGTCGAGATGAGATCCGTCATCGTCTGGGTCGGTGTCACGACGGACGTGTCGGGGACGCCGAGCCGGCCCGCGTAAGGTGCTCTCTGAAGCAGAGGATTCAGCACCTCGTTCAGCGTACCGACCGTGCTCAGCTCACGGGATAGCGTCGTCAACCCGATGCGCCCGCCCGGACGGAGGACGCGGCGAATCTCGGCGAGCGCCTTCGGCTTGTCTCCGACCCAGTGGAAAACGGAAGACATGCTGGCGGCGTCGAAGCTCTCGTCGGCGAACGCGCTCAGGTCCTCGGCCTGGCCCACCTCGAAGCGGATGCCGCTCGCGTGAGCACGCGCGATGGAGATGCGCTCCGGGAGCGGATCGATCCCGATGACGCTGCCCGAAGGCCCCACGAGATCGGCGATCCACTGAGCGAGTCGGCCCGTGCCGCATCCGACGTCGAGAACGCGAGCGCCCTCGAGAGGGCCGAGATGTCGGACGAGCTCTTTTCCACTCTCGAATTGAGTGTCGCTGAGGCGATCGTACGTCTCCGCGAGATGACGGTTGTCGAATGCGAATGAGGTAGTCGTAGTGACTGACGTCGTCATGGCGGCTCATCGGTTCGGGGTCGATCTCGCCAACCAAAACAAAGAGACGACGTCGTTCACTCCCTCTCGAGCTGCCCTTGTCGTGAACGAAGGCCGCCCTGCATCTGGTCGCGTTCCGTCGGACGCCATGAGCGCGAGCTCTGCACACGCTGCGATCCGTTCGCTCGAGGGCTCCGAGGAAAGCCGTGCTATCCAGTCGCAATCAGGACCGGACCAACCATGAGAACCTCGCTTCGCCGGATTGCTCCTTGTCTGTTGCTCTCCATCGCCGCGTGCGCGAACGCCGCGACCTCGGCGCCGCCTGCTGCGCCTGCACCGGCGGCCGTCGCCTCGCCGCCAGGTGCGCCGGCATCGGCGTCCGGGATCGATCTCGCCGGGATCGATCGGAGCGTTGCGCCGGGCGATGACTTCTTCCACTTCGCGAACGGCACCTGGCTGAAAACGACCGAGATCCCCGCCGATCGAAGCACGTGGGGAGCCATGGCGAGCGTCGCCGAACAGACGCTCAAGCGCACCGCCGATCTGATCGCCGACGCCGTGAAGCAGAACGCACCGCCCGGCTCCGATGCGCGCAAGGTCGGCGACTACTACGCGAGCTTCATGGACGAAGCCGCGATCGAAGCGAAGGGACTCGAGCCGATCAAGCCGACGCTCGCCGCCATCGCGTCCATCCGCGATGCGAAGGCGCTCGCGCGCGTGCTCGGCGGCACAGTACGCGCCGACGTCGACGTGCTCAATGCAACCGACCTCGACACCGGCAACGTGCTCGGTCTCTGGGTCGCCCAGGATCTCGACGACCCGACGCGCTATTCGCCCTTCCTGCTGCAGGGCGGTCTCCAGATGCCCGACCGCGACTACTACCTGTCGCCCGCGCCGCGCATGGCGGAGATCCGCGAGAAGTACAAAGCTCACATCGCGAGCGTCCTCAAGCTCGCGCAATTCGCCGACCCCGAGCGCAAGGCGGCACGCATCCTCGACCTCGAGACGAAGATCGCGCAGGCCCACGCGACCCGCGAAGACACCGAGGACGTCAAGAAGGGCAACAACCACTGGACCAGGGCGGAGCTCTCGAAGCGCGCGCCCGGGCTCGACTGGGACGCGTTCCTCGGCGCCGCGCAGCTCGACAAGCAGACCGCGTTCGTGATCTGGCAGCCGCAGGCCGTCATCGGCATCTCCGCGCTCGTGCGCAAAGAGCCGCTCGACGTCTGGAAGGACTATCTCGCATTCCACGCGCTCGAGGAGCACGCCGCCTTCCTGCCGAAGGCGTTCAGCGACGAGGCATTCGCCTTCTACGGCAAGACCCTCAATGGCACTCCGCAGGAGCGCGAGCGCTGGAAGCGCGCCGTCGAGCGCACCGATGAAGCGCTCGGCGAAGTGGTCGGAAAGCTCTACGTCGAGCGCTACTTCCCTCCCTCGGAAAAAGCCCGCGCCGAGCAGATGGTGAAGAACGTCGTCGCCGCGTTCGCTCGGCGGATCGACAACCTCGAATGGATGTCTCCGAAGACGAAGGAGCAGGCGAAGGCGAAGCTCGCTGCGCTGAAGGTCGGAGTCGGTTATCCGGACAAGTGGCGCGATTACTCGGGTCTCGAGGTGATTCGCGGCGACGCGTATGGCAATTACGTCCGAGCGTCGCTCTTCGAATATCGCCGGAATCTAGGAAAGCTCGGCCACGCTGTCGATCGCAGCGAGTGGGTGATGAACCCGCAGCTCGTCAACGCGGTGAACCTGCCGGTGATGAACGCGCTGAACTTCCCGGCGGCGATCTTGCAGCCGCCGGGCTTCGACCCGAATCGGCCGTCCGCGATGGACTACGGCGCAGCGGGCGCCATCATCGGCCACGAGATCTGCCATAGCTTCGACGACACGGGAGCGCTGTTCGATGCGACCGGCAAGCTCCACAACTGGTGGACCGACGAAGACCTCGCGCACTTCCACGCCGCGTCCGCTGCGCTCGTCACGCAGTTCGATGCATACCAGCCGTTCCCCGATGCCCACGTGAACGGCAAGCTCACCTCGAGCGAGAACATCGCCGACGTCGCAGGCCTCAGCGCGGCATTCGAAGCGTATCGCATGTCGAACGGCGGCAAGGAGGGGCCGACCGTCCAGGGCCTCACCGGCGACCAGCAGTTCTTCCTCAGCTTCGCGCAGAGCTGGCGCTTCAAGGCCCGCGAGGCAGCCGCCCGAAAGCGCCTCCTCACCGATCCCCACGCGCCCGCCGAGTACCGCGCCGACACGGCCCGTAACCTCGACGCCTGGTACACCGCGTGGAACGTCCAGCCAGGGCAGCGGCTCCATCTCGCGCCCTCCGCACGCGTGCGCGTGTATTGAGAAAGACGGCGGGAGCGATCGCCGGAGCGGAGCGCTGACCGCTCCGTCCGGCGACAAGACCGACAAGACGTACGGAGAAGCCGCGAGTGCGTGGCCGCGTGCGTCTGCACGAGGAGCTCGCGCGCGGGCGATGATCACACGACCGGTCGGGCGCTTTCCGATCGGGACGAGCGCGGTCCTCGGCTTCGAGAGCTCGTCGTCCGAAATTTCCGTGTCAGGACGCCGAGAAGCGCGACATCCGTGACGCCAATCGCGGCACGACATCGCAACTGGGTAGACACCTTCCCATCGGTCAGTTATCCAGCCCGGCTGGAATTTTCCGGAGGTGGCGGTGTTGACGAAGAGCGATGGCGGGCGTGCGGTTGCAGTCGCGAGGATTCTGACGGCGCTCTGCATCGTCGGGATCGTCGGCGCGTGCTCGGAACAAGGCGCTCGTCGTAGCGCCAGCGAGAAGGTCGGAGCGGCACGTCAGGGGCTCGCGACCTTCGTGGTCACGAACACGAACGATACGGGGGTGGGCTCGCTCCGTCAGGCGATCACGAACGCGAACGCCATGGGCGATCCGCAGGGGACGACCATCGCATTCCAGATCCCGGGCGCCGGGGTCCACACGATCGCCCCGCTCTCGCCGCTCCCGCCGATCACGGCGCCGTCGGTGACCGTCGACGGCTGCACGCAGCCTGGCTCCTCGTGCACCTGGCCGCCGACACTCACGATCGAGCTCGACGGCAGCGCGATCTCCGCGGCGGGGCCTTCCGACATGAGCCTCGCGATGCTGACCCTCAACGGCGGAAGCGCGCTCGTTCGCGGCCTCGTCATCCACGGCGTCAAGAACGACTACCTCTCGGGCGCGGGGATCAAAATCGCTTCGAGCGGCAACCGCATCCAGGGCAACTTCTTCGGAACCGATCCCGCCGGTGCCACGGCCAAACGCGGGGACCTCGGGGTCCTCATCGCGAGCGGCGCCGGCAACATCGTCGGCGTCGACGGCGACGGGACGAACGACGAAAGCGAGCGCAACCTCGCGAGCGGTCACAATGAGTCCAGCTTCGGCGCGGGAATCGCGATCCAGGGCGGTACCGGCGCGCGCATCTCGGGCAACTACGTCGGCACCGACGTGACCGGAACGCAGAGCCTCCCGAACCACGACGGCATCACGGTCCGGGGCGGCACGGGAACGCTCATCGGCGTTAGCGGAGAGGGCGTCAGCGACGCGCTTCAGCGCAACGTCGTCAGCGGCAACGGCACCGACGGCATCTCGCTCGGATGGACGAGCAACAATCGCATCTCCGGCAACTACGTCGGGGTCGACGCGACCGGCAAAGCTGCTCTCGCCAACGAGGGACGGGGGATCGTCCTCGGAGACAACTCCAACGGAAACATCATCGGGTTCGTTGCCGGGAGCGGCCCCGGCAAGGCGCTGCTCGGCAACGTCGTCGCTGGAAACGCCACGATCCTCAGCGGCGGCGGAATCGAGCTCATCGGCCAGATGAGCGGCAACCGTATCGCCGGCAATCTCGTCGGCACCGACGCCACCGGTACGAACGCGATCCCGAACCTGTTCGGCATCAAGCTTCGCCTCGGCGCGGCCGACAACGTCATCGGCACCGACGGTGACGGCGTCGACGATGTGTTGGAGCGCAACGTCATCAGCGGCAACGCAGGAACCGGTATCGCGCTCGGCGGCAGCACGCCGGACTCGCGGAACAATCGCGTCGCCGGGAATTTCATCGGCACGGACGCCACCGGGATGAAGGCGCTCGGTAACCAGGGACCGGGCATCGCGATGCAGAACGGCGCACCGGGAACGGTCGTCGGCGTCTTCGGCGACGGGTCCGCCCACGACGCGAACCGCGCGAACGTCATCGCGGCGAACGCTGGGGCTGGTGTCTACGCCTACACCTACGCAGGAATGCCGGTCAGCGGCGTGCGCATCTCGGGCAATGCGATCGGCGTCGGCGTCGATCGCGTCGCGCCGCTCGGCAACAGAGGGTGGGGCGTCGACATCGGCGGCATCGGCCTCGCACCCGACAACCTCCTCGTCGGCGGGCCCAGGGCCCTCGAGGCGAACGTCATCGCAAACAACACGCTCGGCGGCATCGGGCTCGTCTCGATCGCGAGCACGATCCGTATCCAGCAGAACGCGATCTTCTCGAACGGCGGCCTCGGCATCGACCTCGGCCAGGACGGCGTCACTCCCAACCAGCCGGCGAACCCCGGCGACGGCGCAAACGGCGGTCAGAACCACCCGGTGATCACGGGCGCGTCCGTCTCCGCAGGACAGACGACCATCGCCGGCACGCTCCACTCCGCGCCGAGCGCGACCTTCCGCGTCGAGCTGTTCGCGAACGCCGCGTGCAATCCCGCCGGGTACGGCGAAGGCGAGGAGCTCCTCGGAACGGTCGACGTGACGACGGACGCGGCCGGTGATGCGACCTTCACCACGACGGTTCCCGCCGCGGTCGCCAAGCTTCATCAGATCACGGCGACTGCCACCGACGCCGCCGGCAACACGTCCGAGCTCTCGGTCTGCGTCCCCGATCCTGCCCCCACGAAGACGACGCTGACCTTGTCGTCGACTGCGTTTCCGATGGGCGGCTCGACCACGGCGACGGTCTCCGTCGCGGCGAATGCACCTGCGTGGGGTGTCCCCGACGGCACGGTCACGGTGAGTAACGGCACCGATTCGTGCGAGGTCACCCTCTCCGCCGGTACGGGGAGCTGCGTCCTCACCCCCTCGACAGCGGGCAGCACGACGGTCACCGCATCGTACGACGGGACATCGCTTTACGCGCCGAGCACTGCGACTGCGTCGCTCGACGTCACGAAGACGGGTACCACGACGACGATCGCGAGCCACACGCCGAGCCCGTCCGCGGTCGGGCAGTCGGTCACGATCGCCTTCGCCGTCGATGCGGCGAGCGGCACGCCGACGGGAGACGTGACCGTGAGCGACGGCACGTCGAGCTGCACCGGCGTGCTCTCCGCGGGCGCAGGGAGCTGCACGATCACCTTCCCCGCGCCCGGGACGCACAACCTCGTCGCGACCTACGCCGGCAACGGCGGCTTCACGGAAAGCTCGTCGGCCAGCGTGGTCCACACGGTTGGTCTCGCATCGTCGACGACGACGATCACGGCCCACGCACCGTCTCCCTCGACCGCCGGACAGGCTGTCACGGTCTCGTTCGAGGTCGCGGCGACCGGCGTGACACCTACCGGGAACGTCACGGTCTCCGACGGAACGACGAGCTGCAGCGGCGCCGTCTCCGGCGGCGCGGGCTCGTGCGCGCTCACGTTCACCGCTGTCGGCACGCGGACGCTCGTCGCCACCTACTCGGGCGATGCAAGCGTCGCGGCAAGCACGTCGGCCGGTGTCTCTCATGTGGTCGTCGCCGCCGGCGCTTCGAGCGTCGTCGTCGACGCGACGAGCACGCCGCAGAGCGCCGTCGTCACGACCGCGTTCGCGAATCCGCTCGCGGTGATCGTTCGTGATACGTACGGCAATGCCGTCTCCGGCGTGACGGTGACCTTTGCCGTCCCGGCGGCCGGCCCGACCGCGACGCTGACGGCCTCGACGGCCTCGACGGACGCAGCCGGGATCGCTTTCGTGAACGCCACCGCGAGCGCGCAGGCAGGAAGCTACGTCGTCACGGCGACGGTCGCGGGAGCCGGGACAGCGAGCTTCTCGCTCGTGAACCTGGCGGATGCTCCGGCATCGCTGCAGGTCATTGCGGGGAGCACGCCCCAGAGCGCTACGGTCGGAACGGCGTTCGCCAACCCGCTCGAGGTGAAGGTCCTCGATGCCTGGGGCAATCCGCTCTCCGGCGTCGCCGTGACGTTCGCCGCTCCCGCAAGCGGCGCGAGCGCGACGCTCTCCTCGACGATCGTGACGAGCGACGCGGCGGGGATCGCACGCGTCACGGCCACGGCGAACACCACTGGCGGCAATTACCAGGTCACCGCGTCGGTGTCGGGGGTCGTCGCGTCGGCGAATTTCGGGCTCACCAATGTAGTTCTGTCGACGACGACGAAACTTACGACGACCTCTCCCAGCGTCGTCGAGGAAGGCGGCTCGATCTCGCTCGCCATCGCGGTGTCATCGCCCGACGGCACACCGACCGGAACGGTGAACGTGCGCGACGGCGGCACGGTCGTCGCGACGGCGACGCTCGCTTCCGGCGCGGCGCAAGTGACGCTCACGCTCTCGACCCCGGGCGCGCACGTGCTCGTCGCGACGTACGCGGGCGACGCGACCTATGGATCGAGCACCTCGAGCTCGCTCACGGTGACGGTGGTCGAGTCGTCGGACCCCGGCGTGACGCCGGATGCGGGCGCTCCGTCCGATCCCAGCGAGACGCCGGATGCGGGCGCTCCGTCCGAGCCCGGCGCTCCGTCCGATCCCGGCGTTGCACCAACCCCCGGCTACACGAAGCTCACGGGCGGCGGCTGCAATGCCGGCGGTAGCGGCGCAGGGGACGCAGGCGCGGTGCTCGCCGCCGCGTTCGTCGCGTGCGCCGTCGTTCGGCGCCGTCGCGTTGCGACCATCGACGCGCGCTGCGAGGACGGGTCCTACTCATGAAGGCCGTCGAGAAACAAGTGAAGCGCGAAGAGAGGGTTCGAATGCGTGCGCGGACGATCGCGTGGGGGCTCTTGCTGGGCGTGACGTCGGTGACGTCGATCGCGTCCGCCGACGAAGGGTTCGACGCGAACCGCTACCGTGCGACGCCGCTCGCGAGCGACGGGCTCGTGGTCGAACGGCCCACGACGCTCCGGAGCGGAACGTTCGGCGCGGTCGCGACGCTCTCGTACGCGCACAATCCTCTCGTCGAGGAGCTTTACGGCGCCGGTGGGGGTCTCGTCGGGGAGCGGAAGATCATCGCGCACCAGCTCTTCGGGCACTTCGGCGTCGCCTACGGGATCGTCGATCGGCTCACGCTCCACGCCTCGCTGCCCGTCGCGTTCGTGCAGGAGGGCACGGCCCCTTCACCGACCTCCACCGCGCTCGGCGATCTCAGGTTCGGTGGTCGCGTGCGCCTGATCGGCGGGCTCGAGGGAGACGCCCCTTCGCCTTTTGGGCTCGCGCTCGACGTGTCGCTCCTCGCACCGACTGGCAGCCGGAGCGCTTACGCGTCCGACGGAGACGTCCGCTTCCAAGGAGCGCTCCTCGCCGAGGCGCTCCCCACTCGGTTCCTCTACGTGAACGCAAACGCCGGATTCCAGTCGCGCTCCGAGATCGACATCGGTGCCACCACCTGGAAGGCCCCCACGCTGATGCTCGCGACAGGCGCCGGATTCCGGACCCACCGCGATCGACTCCGCGTCGGCGTCGAAGCGACCTCGCAGATCCCGGTCTTCGTCGTGTCGGAGCGCCCGGTCGCGGCCGTTTCTTCGGGCGGCGTGTCGACGTTCGACGACACCGCGCTCGAGGCGCTCGGCGTGGCCTCGTTCCGCTTCGCTCGCGGGCTGCACGCATCCATGGGCGCAGGCCCGGGGCTCTCGCAGGCCATCGGAACGCCCGACTTCCGCGCGGTGGCGCGTTTCGGCTGGGCGCTCGATGCAGAGCGGAACCGCGCGCAGACTGCGGCTGATCGCGATCGCGATGGCGTCCCCGACGCGGAAGACGCCTGCCCCGACGTCGCCGGGATCAAGAGCGCCGATCCGCGTTCGAACGGTTGCGCCGATCGCGACCGTGACGGGATCGTCGACCACGTCGACGCATGTCCCGACGCAGCCGGCGTCACGAGCAGCGATCCCGCCAAGAACGGCTGCCCGGCCGACCGAGACGGCGACGCCATCCCCGACAGCCTCGACGCGTGCCCCGACGTGGCCGGCGTCACGAGCAGCGATCCCGCCAAGAACGGCTGCCCATCCGACCGAGACGGCGACGCCATCCCCGACAGCGTGGATGCGTGCCCCGACAAGCCCGGCACCGCCGACCCCGACCCGACGAAGAACGGGTGCCCGACACCCAAAGTCGCCGCCGCGGCGATTGAGATCGGCGAGCAGGTTCACTTCGAGCTCGAGCGCGCGACCATCCTCGCCGAGTCGGAGACGATCCTGTCGCTCGTCGGCAACGTTCTGAAGGAGCACCCGGAGATCGAGAAGGTGTCGATCGAGGGTCACACCGACGAGCACGGAAACGATCGATTCAATCTCGATCTCTCACGCCGTCGCGCCGACGCCGTCCGTGCATGGCTCGTCGCCCACGGCGTCTCCGCCTCGCGCCTCTCCGTCGTCGGACACGGCAAGAGCCGACCGATCGCCGACAACTCCACCGATGCGGGCCGCGAGAAGAACCGGCGAGTCGAGTTCCGGATCGTGACGCGCAAGTAGACGCTCAGGCGATGCTCACGCGATCGAGCGGGCGACGTCCGCCACGATCTCGTAGGACCTCACGCGGGCAGCATGGTCGTGGATGTTCGAGACGACCATCAGCTCGTCCGCGTTCGTCTCGGAGAGGACGCGCTGGAGGCCGCTACGCACGGTCTCGGGCGAGCCGACGATCGAATACGTGAGCATGCGCGAGGCGGCGATCTTCTCCGCGGGAGTCCAGTATTGGTCGATGTCGTCGATCGGCGGCTTCTGCCGGCCGCGTTGGCCGCGATGCAGATCGGTGAAAGCCTGCTGCAGCGTCGTGAACAGGCGGCGCGCCTCCTTGTCGGTCTCCGCCGCGAAGACGTTCACGCCGATCATCGCGTAAGGCCGTTCGAGCTGCTCGGACGGTTCGAATCGCTGACGGTAGATCGCGAGCGCGTCTTTCAGCGCCGCGGGCGCGAAGTGCGAAGCGAATGCGTACGGAAGCCCGAGAGCGGCGGCGAGCTGCGAACCGAAGAGGCTCGACCCGAGGATCCAGAGAGGGACTTCGAGCCCGCCGCCGGGCACCGCCTGGATGGGCTGACCGGGCTCGACGGCGCCGAGGAACGCCTGGAGCTCCTGCACGTCCTCGGGGAAGTGATCGGCGTTCGACGGAGAGCGACGAAGCGCGCGTAGCGTCAGCTGGTCCGTGCCCGGAGCGCGACCGAGCCCGAGATCGATCCGGCCCGGGTACAGCGACTCGAGCGTGCCGAACTGCTCCGCGATCACCATGGGCGCGTGATTCGGGAGCATGATGCCGCCTGCGCCGACGCGGATCGTCTTCGTACCGCCGGCCAGATAGCCGATGACGACGGACGTGGCCGCGCTCGCGATGCCCGGCATGTTGTGATGCTCGGCGACCCAGTAGCGCTTGTAGCCGAGCCGCTCGGCATGCTGCGCGAGATCGAGGCTGTTCTTCAGCGCGTCGCGCGGCGTGGAGCCGTCGGCGACCGGAACGAGGTCGAGAATGGAAAGCGGAACCATGGGCATCTCTCCGGCCCGCTACGTAGCAGAGCCGCAGCAACGTTGGATGCCCGCGAAACGTCGGGCGTTGCATCGGAGCCGCGGATGACCGTCGTGTCATCGGGTCATCCGCGGAGGAGGGTCTGGGCAGTTACGCGAGCTACGGATATCTCGCGGGCACGGGCCTACGCCCGATCGACGTGCCGCCGCCCGTCTTGAAGTGAGGGCCTTCCGGTCCGCCGCGATCACCTCTCTTCCGCGGTCCATGGCTGCGGAAACGGCCCGTAGCGGAGGTGGCCGGTGCTATCCGGTAGGTCGAGCGGGTGCGACTGCGTCGACAGCGTCGGTGCCGGTGAACCGGCCCGGCCTTCCATCTCCTGGCTACCCTCGCCGTTCGCTCCGTCGATGGGGACGCTCGGCGCCTCCGCCACCACATTCTCTTCGTGCGCAATGCCCGGCTCCGAACCACAACCGCATGTCGCGAGCCCGACGAAGACAGCGAGCGTCGAGAGTAGATTGGTGCGGATCATCGTTCATCCTCCGATGCGGTTGCGGTGAGACCATACTTCTTGGCGAGCTGCGATACGCGTGGCCGCTTCATCCCGAGCAGCTCTGCAGCGCGCGTGATGTTGCCCTTTGATTCTTCGAGCGCGCGAGTGACGCACTCGCGCTCGATCTGCCGCTTCATGTCGTGAAGCGAGACGCGGCGCTCGCGCACATGCGTAAAGACGACTTCGGTGACGGGGGGCTCCGGTACGGAGGACGCTTCGTGAGACCGGCGCAGTGGCGTGCCGCCGGAAGCGCCCCTGAAGTCGCCGCCCATGCCCAGCAAGTCGGACAGGGTGATCGTCTCGCCTTCGGCGAAGACCGACGTAGCCCGAAGGACGTTCTCGAGCTCGCGGACGTTCCCGGGCCAACGATGGCGGAGGAGGAGCTCGAGCGCATCTGGAGCGAGCCTCTTTGGCTTTTTCCGCTGCTCGGAGGCGAGCCTTTCCAGGAGATGGGTTGCGAGGAGCGGAATATCGCCGGGCCGTGCGCGAAGGGGTGGAACGTCGAGTGTGATTCCGCAAATGCGGTAGTACAGGTCTTCGCGGAACTCGCCGCGCTCGACCATCGTGCGGAGGTCACGATGTGTGGCGCAGACGATACGCGCGTCGCTCCGGAGCGTCGTGGTCCCACCGATTCGCTCGAAGGTCCTCTCCTGGAGGACGCGCAGGAGCGCCACTTGCGTTCGTGGTGAGATGTCGCCGATCTCGTCGAGAAAGAGCGTGCCGCCTTCAGCGATCTCGAAGCGACCGCGACGCCGCGACGTCGCGCCGGTGAAGGAGCCTTTCTCGTGCCCGAAAAGCTCGGACAACAGCAACGTCTCGACGAGGGCAGCGCAGTTGACGACGACGAGCGGCCCCGACGCGCGCGGGCTCGCGGCGTGGAGCGCACGAGCGACGAGCTCCTTGCCGGTACCGCTCTCACCAGAAATGAGGACGGTGCTCTGCGAGAGCGCTGCCTTCCGGACTGCGAGAGCAAGGCTCTGCATCTGTGGATCGTTTCCGACGAGCTCGACCCCATGCACGCGTCGGAGCTCGCGCGACGCCGCGCTCGCGAGCATCTCCTGCGGCGCCTGCGCGGCTTGGGCGTTCGTGTCCGCGGTCACGACGGCGAGCCCTTGCTCGAGTCGCGCCAGCGAGCGCATCTCGGATTTGGAGAGGAACGCCTCGCGCACGGCGGATGGTAGCGTCGAGGCAATACGATCGCGGATGGCTGCAGCGCGGCTGCAATGGACGCGCGCTCCGTCGATGTCTCCTTCGTCGCGCGAGCATGTCGCGATGAGCGCGTGAACGTCGACGAGGAGGTCGTCATCGGCGGCAGCGCGCGCGTGGGTCAGCGCCTCTTTCGCGGTTGCGAGCGCGGGTCGACCCATCGCACGGAAATGGGCCGCGCGGAGCATCGCGAGCTCGGCAACGGACCTCGCGGTCTTCGCGCTCTCGGTCGCGACGGCGATCCACTCCTCTGCACGGCGGACGTCGCCGTCGGCGAGCGCCACGCGCGCACCAACGAGAGCGCTCGCCGTCACGTATTCGACGTCGCCCGAGGTCCGAGCATGGACGATGGCGCTCTGGACCTCGTCGTTCGCGATTTCGCTGGAACCGCGAACGAGGGCGACCTGCGCGGCCACGAGCTTGAACTGCGCCGCCAACGCGGGCGTCATGTGACCGGCGAGAACCTTCTGACCGAAGCGGATCGCGTGCTCGGCGTTGTCGGTCAGGCCGAGCTTCAGTCGCAGATCCGCGACGTTTGCGAGCGGGCCCGCGACCTCGAGCCCGCCGCCGAACAGGTCCCATTGCTTGATCGTCGCCTCCCAATAGCTCAGCGCGGCCGTATAATCGCGCAGGCGGTAGGCGACGACGCCCAGGTTCGAAAGGGCACGGGCAACTGCCCGGAGGTCGTCGAGCCGCTCGCCGTCCGCGAGGACGGCGAGGAGCATCTGGCGGGCTTCGTCGAGCATTCCTTTGGAGAGAAGGGCGATTGCTCGGTTCAGGCGCGCCCGGAGATCCGCCGTTGTTTCGAAAGCGCTCTGCGCTGCGAGGCTGTCCGCTGCAAAGTGCGAATCGGCGTCGTCCCAGGCTCCACGCGCAAGAAGGATCTTCCCGAGGACGTTGCGAGCCGCGAGACGAGTTCGCGACGAAGCCGTCAGAGCGAGAGCTGCCTGGGCATCGGCGGCGGCGGCATCGAGATCGCCCGTGAGGTAGTCGACTTCGCTTCGCTCGGCGGCGATCGTGGCACGGAGCTCGCGGTCGGCCTTCGCCACCCGAATGCGGTCGAGGACGAGCCGCGCGGTGACGAGATCCCCGAGCTGCGTTTGCGCTCTCGCGATGACGAGGCGAACGCGTGGCTCGTGCGCTACGGACTCCGGGATGCTGTCACACCACCGGAGCGCGTCTTTGGGCTTGCCCTGCGCGAGCGCACGCTCGGCTCCGCGCAGTCGAAGCTCGAGACCGTCCCTTCCCTTCACCGCGGAGACTGCGATGAACCACGCCTCGGCGATGTCGGCGACGACGCGTGAGTCGCGCGCCAAACGACACGCTCGATCCATCGCTTCGCTCGCCTTCATCGGCTGTTCTGCGAGCAAGAGCTCGGCGGCGCGTGCGTACGCCCAGGGATCGAGCTCGAACGCGCCCGTCTCGCCGAGCAAGATGCGCGCGGTCAGCTCTCGTGCTTCCCGTGAGGCGTGCGCCTCCAGCCAGGCGGCGTCGGCGGACCGGTCGAGCACGAGGGCGACCTTGCCGTCCGTGATGACGCGCGCAGCGACCAGCTCTTCGACGACACCGCCCACCTGTGCCCTGTCGAAGGCCGTGAGCGGAATGGAGCGACGGGCGAGGGCGACGCACGTTGCCAACTCGAGCGCCGGCGCGGAGAGGCGAAGTGCCAAGGACGATTCGCCGTTGGCGTCGCTGCTCGAGGACGAGGCAAACGCATCGTCCCCGTCGAGAGCGTACCGAGCGCGCCTCCACCACGAGTCGAGTCCGTGCAAACCACTGTCGCGGAGCAACCAATCGCTCCCTTGAACGACCGCGTCGAGCCAGCGAAGGCGATCCGATACCGTGAGATCGGCCGTAAGGTCGAACGTCGTGCTCTCCCACGCCGGCAACGAAGAGGAGGTGGCGAAGACGAGAACCGTCTTTCCCTGAGCCACGAGCTCGCATGCGACCGCGTCGTCCCAGCTTCCGGTGTGGGGCAGTTGGGAGAGTACGGCCACGCGCTGCGGCGATGCTGATGCACTCGCGATGGCTGCAGCGCACGCAGGTGGGTCGTGCGGCACGGCTCCGAGACCGAGTCGAGTGGCTGCTTCGCGGAAAACGGAGGTCGACGAAGGGGTCTTGACCTCGACGACACAACATCCGGTGGCCCGCAGCCGGCGGGCGACGTGCGCGAGGATCGAACCGCGTTCCTCTTCGCGCACTCGGACTACTAAGACGCCCGGCTCGGCGGAGAGCGCGGTGTCGTCCAGCTCGGCGAAACCGTCTCGACGGGGCCTCATCGAGGACTGAAGCGGAAACGGCAAGACTGCCGAAGACGCGTTCGGCCCACTCACGAGGCAATGACCCCAGAGACGGCGACGAAAGAACGAAGACGGGACATGCGCTCCGGGGTCGGCTTCAAGGATCGGCCTTTCGACTCCATCGCGATCGTTCCCGTCGTCGTGCCACGCGGAGTCATGGACGACGACGAGAAGTGAACGCCTCGATGGGCTGCGTTCGTGAGCGAGGACGAAACGCACCGATCGTGCCACTTCGTCCTCGCCACGAATTCCGCAGCTTACGCAGCTCGCGCCGGCAGCGAGCCCTGCTGTGCCGTCACGTTTCGAACGGCGCCCGTGCGCGTTTGTTACCAGAGCCCCTTCAGACCGTTGATCGGCATGAACCCGAACCGCCCGAGCGCTTCTCGCATGATCGCTGGCAAGCTCTCGTAGGCCTCGAGGCGTGTACAGTCGACGTTCTCCGCGCAGGACGTTCCGCTCTTGAGGATGGGCATGTTGTTCGCGTCGACCTTCGGCCTGTAGCCGACCGTCACACCGTTCAAGAGCACAGGCTCGACTTCGTACGCCGCCTGGACCAGCTCGTTCGCATATTCGAGCACGCGCGCCGCCACCCCGCGCTGCACCGTTTTACCGAAGATGACCTCGGTTCCGAACGTCTTCGCGACGTACGTCTTGCCGTTGGGAGCGTGGAGCTCGATGCGGTTATCGAAGCCCGGATCGCCGTCGATGCCCTGTTCCCAGACCTGCATCTGATTCAGCCAGTTCGTTCGCTGATTCTCCTGAACGTAGAGAAGGCTGAAGATGTACGCGAATCGCTGCTGCTCCCAGCCGACCTGAGGATCGACGACCTGGAGCCCCGCAGGCTCGCCCGGGGCCGCGACGCCCGGCGTGAAGCAGAAGTTCGACGCACCGTTCGGAAAGCAGCTTCGCGGCCCTTCGGTCGGCCACCAGGATGTCCAGCCGAGCTGAGCGGTCTTGTCGCTACCGACCTTTGCTCGCACGCCCTTGATGTAGTCGTCGCCGGTGAGGTTGTTCGCGAGCCATCGGCGGAAGCCGTCGGGGAAGACGTCTGCGATGGACACCGCGCGGTAACGCGGATCGACGAAGTCGCCTCGAGACGAGCTGATGAAGTTGTCCGCCGACTCCGTGAGGAGCATCGCGGTGAATGCCTTCTCGTAGTACGAGCCTGCCTGGCTGAAGTAGTCGCTATTGTAGTCTCGGCCTTGCGTCGACGAGAGGTCGTTGTTGACGGGTCGGCCGCCCAGCTCGAACGTCGCATACCCGAAGGTGTTCCCGCTGACTCCGTTGGGAACGAGCAGCGAGGACATGTTGCACTGCCCGAAGCCCGTGTCGTCGCACGATCGTTGGACGGCGAAGGGTGTGCCGGCGCCAGGCCCGAACTCCGAGTGTCCGCCCGGCTGAGGTCGCGCGAAGACGTGCGTGAAGTGATCGAACGCGATGGCGCTCGCGACGGCGTTCGCGGGGAACGACTGCAGCACGGCCGCGAGGGCGGCCTGTGGATTGGGTCCGAGGACCGGGCCGAAGTTGACCGTCGTGTCGCGGGCGATTGTCGCGTACAGGCCGAGAGCCTTCGCGGCGTCACGCATCTTCTCGTGATAGCGCGACATGTTTCCGTTGAAGACGCCACGGATGCTGAAGGCGCGGCGACCCCGTCGATAGCTGGCGAAGATGTGATCGAGCTCCTGGCTGGCGATCCAGAAATTGAGCTGCTCGTAGAGGTCGGCTCCGCTGTCGTGGCGATAGACCGAGACGTTCCCGAGGTCCGCCCAGTTGTCGCTCGCGAAGCCGTGGGTCCACCGGACACGCTTGTCGTCGAACATCGCCGGAGTCCTCCGGAACGCGGAGGTCTCGGTGTCCCTGCTCATCGAAGCGAAGGGCACGTAGTCGAGCTCGGGCTCCTTGCAGCGTTTGGTCTTGCCTTCGACCGTCACGAGATGACCGTCCATGAGAGGGCTCCAGACGCCATCCTTCGATTCGTCCCAATGATCCGGTCTGAAGGCGTTCGGATCGACCTCCTTGCAATCACGGATCAACTGGAGCCGGCTCTGTAGCTGTGAATAGTGAAAGCTGCCCCGCGAGTCGCGCGGAGTGATCCCGAGAAGGCCACCGAAGTCGTCGCCATGCTCCCGGAACACACGAGCCTTGTTGGTGCTGCGACCGAATTCGCGGTCGTCGCTCAGCACCGCCACGGTGTCGCCGTAGAACATGCGCGCCGCGCCGAAGTCGTACCGCCCGAGGTTCAGGAAGTCCTGGGTGACCTCGCCCGGGTACTCCATGATCGAAGAATGAGCCCACATGTTGACGAGCCCGTTGGTCTCTTCAGCGGTGGGCGGGTCGAACCACCGGGGCCCGACGCAAGAAGAACCGTCATCTGTCTTTTCGGTGCATTCCGTCGAGATCTTCCCGTTGCTCGTACGGAGCTGCCAGTACTGCGGGCGGAAGTTGAGCGCGTCGGAGGAGCTCACGAAGTTGTGGCGGAGCCCGAAGGAGTGCCCGAGCTCGTGAGCGATGACGGACGTATGCGATTTGCGACGAATGTAGTCCTTCATCCGATTTGCGCGTTCGACCTGCTGACGCAGAGGATCGCTTGGATTGAAGGCGCCGAACTTCTGCTCGAGAACACTCCTGAGACCGAGATAGCTGAGTGGCGCAGGGGTCTCCGCGTTCATCTCGCAGAGCCCACGCTCGGCAAAGACCATCTCCTTACGCTGACGGAGCTCTCGAGAGACGTTCGGATTCAGCATTCGAAAGACGCTCGACTGATCGATGTCGGCTTGCGTCGAGCCGAGGACCCCGCCAAGCTGCATCATCGCCGGAGTGACCACTGCAGCCTCGAGCGGAGTGTTCTTCGCCATCTGCCGTCGTGATTCGAAGAGGGCTGCATTGACCGAAGGGATCCCGACTGATCCCTTCATGCCGTCGGCGCGGGCATCGACGGCCGCTACGAGCTTCTGCACGAGCTCGGGCTGCTTCGCTCGCAGCGATTGTGCTTCGCGGATCAGCGCGTCGGCGTGCGCGGTGTCGCCGCCGACCGCCGCCGCGATCCGTTGATTCACCTCGGCGCCCGTGTAGAGGGGCGTCGACGCGCCTTTAGCGGCCGACTGGGCGGCCTCGCGGTACTTCGTGATGTAGAGGCCCTCCGTGACGTCGCCAGTCTCGATCTCACCTGCGATGTAACGCAGCTTGTCGACGATTCCGGCAGCAAACGAGTCGTTGATGGCGACATACGAAGTGACGTTCGCCGCGACCTTTTCACCGGTCTCCGGATCGTTGGCGTCGGTCATGATCCCCCACGGACCGTTGACCTCTGGCTGAGGGATGGCGTTGATGAGGTTGTAGCGAAGATCGCCCATGCGGGCGATCGTGTTTTCCTTGCCGCAAAGTGGGTCGTCGCCCTTTGCGACGGGGCTGTGGCAGAGGACGACCATGGCCTTCTCCTTTGCCAGAGCGATGACATCGTCGGCATAGCCGCGCGCCGCACCGATGCCCTCTGCGTACTGTTCGCAATCCTTTCCACCGTTCGCGAGCCCGCTGCGGCACATCGTGATCTCGCCGACGAGATAGGCCAGGTCCTCCTCCGCAGAGAAGTTCCCGCGGACGGGGGCGTTCCCGCATCCCTCGCTCAATCCGTATCGTGTGCACTCCGCGGTGCGAGCCGCCGCGACCGCGAGGCGAAGCGCCGCGTCCCACTGTGCGATCGCGTCGCGCGTCGCATCGAAGTACGTCGGATCACCGCCCTGGACGTAATGAAACACGACCGGCTTGGTCTCGCGCTGCGTGTAAGGCAGCGTGCATATGTTCTTCTGTCGATAGGTGTCGCAGCGTGATGCCGGAGAGATGCCTTCACAATCTGCGTCCGTGGCGCATCTCGCCGGCCCTTCGAGCTTATCCGGATATCGATAAGAGTGGCTTCGCTTCCAGATGTTGTATCGCTGAATGCCGCGATAACGTCCGGAGTCGCGGAGGCCATATTCTCGGTCGTACGAGCCGAGCTCGGTGTCCTGGAGGCCCACGGTGAAAGCACCGTACATCTCGAAGCGATCGCCGTCCCAGTGGGCGGGCTCGTAGTCATTGTCGACGACTCGTTTGAACGCGTGTCGAACGGTCAGCTGGTGCTCGTTGCAGCTCTCGACGGGTCCCGTGCCGCCGCGCACGATGTTCGGGACCCAGCAAGCCGGGATGCCGTAGTCCGGTAGCATCCGCGGCTTGGCGTACACCTTCGCAGTTGCGTCGAAATATCCATTCGCCAGATCGAAGACGGGTGCGTCCTCGAAGTTCGGGTTGTTGGCGGCATATGCCGCCGGTGAATATTCGACGCCAAAGAGATTGAGCATCGAGAGCAGGTCGAACTTGTAGCTCGACGTGTTTTCGTTCATCGTCCAGTCGACGCGCATGAATTCCCGCTCGTACCAGGGGCGGTCCTGCGTGTTCTCCTCGATGACGTTCTGCTCCTCACCCGTCGTCGAGTTGTAGGCTCGGCGGATGTCGAAATGGTCGAGGATCGGGAACTTGTAGACGACCTCGCCGTCGTTGTTCTCGCGTAGCGCTGGATCCGAAACGGGCGGCTTGGGAGTGCCGGAGCCGTCGGTTCCGCTGATGCGCTCGTAGGCGAGGCGCCCGAGGAGATACTTCTCTTCGATGGTCCAACGTATACGGTTGACGGTGTTGTATCCGGCGCTGAAGAGCCCGTCTCCGCTCGATCCGTAGTCGACTTGCACGAGTATGCTTCGACCGTAGAACTCGGGATCGTCGCTCGGGTCGTTCAACTTGCTCCCGACGAAGAACGATTTCGGAAGGGCCGCAGGTTTGACGCGCGAGATTGTGTCGCGTTCCTCCATGCAGCCCGCGCTCGTCGCGATTACCGTGACGAGAGCCATCAGTGACAGACGATTGAATCCAAGCTTCATCGCTTCCTCGTTCGCTTCGAGCTGCTGGAGAGCTCTCCGTCGGCACACGGGCGCAACGCTCGTGCCGAGGTACGGCCCCTCGAAGATCCCGACATTCGCGCAGGTTCGACGCGGCTCGAGAGCCTGGAACGTTCAGGTCGTAACGAGCTGGCGTTCCGGAATGCACGCGGACCGACGTTCTGACGGAGCACCGCGAATGGCGGGCCCTTCGTCAGTCACGTTCGCCCTCCAGCACAGCCCCACGGGCGAGCCGCTACGACGATCTCATCAGCTCGCCGAGGCCGTGGACCAGCAGATCGACGACCTGTACCCCTCGAGGACGGGGTGTCCCGCGGTCAGCGCTCGGGGTGCTCGCGCTCGCGATCCGGGGCGGCGGGCAGCTCACGCGTCGCGAACTTCGACTCGCGCTCGGCGGCGGCGAAGGCGGCGGTGGCAAGACGGTTGTACGCGTCGACGCGCGTGTAGACGTGGTTGCCGTGCGCGGAGCAGCTGCCGCCGCGCGAGACGACGCCGACGATCTCGCCGCTGCTCACGTCGATGGCGGGACCGCCCGAGTCGCCGCGGCACGTCGCGCGGTCGACCTCGAACTCACGCGGACCGAGGACAGCGCCCGTCGCGGCGTTCGCGCTGGGGCCCGTCGCGAGGACGACGCTCTTCGAGCGCGCGACCTTGTGGCCGACGATGTTGAGCGGGCCGCCACCGAAGCCGACCGGCACGACGATGTCACCCGTCTCGACGGGTGCGTGCAGACGCATCGAGAGGATCGCCGAGTTGGCCACCGGACGATCGAGAACGAGGAACGCGACGTCCGAATCGCAGAGCACCTGCCCGGTCGGGTGGAGCGTGCGCACCGCGCGCGCGACGGGCGTGTCGACGTCGGGACGGACGTGCGTACCCGTGTAGATCGCGATCGCCGCCGGATCGACGTCCTCGGCGAGGTGATCGCCGTTGTGCGAGCGACCACGCGCATCGCACGACGGCGTCGCCGTCACCGCGCGCGACACGCAATGACGAGCTGTGAGAACGAGGTTCGGAGCGACGAGCGCGCCGCTGCACAGCGTGATGTGCGAAGGCGCGTCGGCCATCGTCGTCGCGATTGCGACGACGCCAGAGGAAGCTTCCTGTTCGACCGCACGTAGCATGCGATCGTCCGGCTGCTGCTGGCGACGCACGCATCCTGCTCCGAGGAGCACGAGGGCCGCTGCAGCGATCGTTGTCGACCTTGAACTGAGAGCTCGACGAATTGCGTGCGTCATGTCTGATGGCGGAACGGCAGCAGTCTCGCGTTGATTCAAGACTGCCTCACGCCCATCACTCAGCTTGCACGATCGCCCCGCTCTTCGCGAGCGTGAGACGCACAAAATAGTTCGTAAAAATGCAGGCGCTCGCGGTGTACAGCTCCATACCTTTGGGCATGGATCCACATTGCCTCGCTCGAGCTCTTCGCAGCTCGACCACGTTCACTGCGCTCGTGGTCACGACGATCACGTCGGCATACGCGGCGTAATGCCTGGATCAGCTCGCGTCAGGCTGGAGCTCGTCGCGCAAACCCTCGAGCTGTGAGTTGAGCTCCGCGCCGACGAGGATCGAGAGGCTCACCAACCAGAGCCATACGAGCAGCACGGCGACGGCCGCGAGGCTTCCGTAATAGACCGTGTAGCTCCCGAGGGTTTGCAGATAGAGACCGAACCCCCAGGACACGACGATCCAGAGGGCCACGGCGAGCACCGCGCCCGGCAGCACACGTCGCCGGACACGCCGCGCGTGCGACACGGCGAACCGATAGAACGCAGAGAGGCCGCCCACGGCCATCGCGAGCGAGAGCGCGATCGTGAGCACGCGTTCGCCTCCGCTCCGAAGGATCTTCCGCGCGCGCTTCGGTGCGGTCGTCCGGTTCGCGCGCGGAGGCGTCGCCTTCGCCGCGCCGGCGGACGCATGAGCCGTCGACGCGCCGGCGGATGCATCTGCCGCTCCGGACGTCGCGGTAGCGGTGATCGCGGGGCGCTCGGGGGCATGGACGACGTCGTCCCATTCGATGATCCCGAACGCGGCGATGCCGAGCGCGACGAGCGTTGCGATGACGGAGCCGACCGCGAAGAGCCGCTTCTTCCACCACGCCCGTCGCGGCGCGCCGACGACGCTCTCGACCGCGTTGATGAGCCCATGCATTCCGCCGGAGGCCACCCAGAGAAAGCCGACCGCCGCGAGCGGTCCGAGCCGATCGGCGCTCGCGAGATGCGTCACCTCGTTTCGTACGATCGCTTCGCTCGCCTCGGGCAGGTTGTCGAGCAAGAGCCCGAGTACCGCCGCCACGCCCTTCTTGCGCGCGACGAGCCCGAGCACGTAGCCGATGAAGACGAGCAGCGGCAGAAGGCTCAGGAAGAAGTGAAACGCCATCGCCGGCGCTGTGCGGAAGACGCCGTGATAGTGCAGGCCCTGACCGAGCCGGACGACCGCCCGGACGACGCGCTCCCTCCGCGGCGCCGTGCCAGGAAGCGGCGGCCAGATGCGTCCGCGCGGATGAAGCACGTCTTCCGTGAGCGGCACGAGCAGCGACGGCCGGACGGAAGCCGGCGCGCTGGTCGTCCGGCTCGGGCGATCGGTGCCGGTCGCGCGATCGACCGCGGTTTTCTCGCTGGAGCTCGTCTGGACCTCCGACTGGGTCACGCCCAAAGAAGAGGAGCATTTTTGGAAGGCGTCAAACCCGGCGCGCTACGGACGGGAACGCCTGCACGGCGCAGCAGGCTTCATCCGGCGCCGTTACGGAGTATGGTGTCGCCCGTGAACGTTCGCTCGATTGCCAAGGCGGCCCTCGCTGCGCTCCCGCTCCTCTCGATCGTCGCGTGCGGTGACGACGACGCGACTTCTCCGCGCGGCGACGCAGGCACCGGCGAAGCCGCCGCTCCCGTGTGCGCCCAGGCGCCTGCCCCGGAGAAGCGCGCGACGGCGTGCGAGGTGACGATCGAGTCGCCGCCGCTCGCCAGCGTCCGTCACGTCCCGGAAGGGACGCCCATCGCCTATTGCTCGAACCCGCCGTCGAGCGGGGATCACTACCCCGTGTGGGCGGCGTTCCAGGAGTACACGGCGCCGGTCGACTGGCCGTACCTCGTGCACTCGATGGAGCACGGGGCCGTCGTCCTTCTCTACAAGTGCGATTCTTCCGGCTGTCCCCCGCTCGTCGAGCAGCTGAGAAGGGTGCGCGACAACGCTGCGCCCGATCCGCTCTGCGAGCCCGGCACGAAGCGCATCATCATCGCGCCGAGCCCGACGATCCGGACGATGGTCGCCGCTGCCGCGTGGGGAAAGACCTATCAGGCCGACTGCGTCGACCTGCCGACGCTCGAAGCGTTCGTTCGCGACAACTACGCCAAGGGCCCGGAGGACATCTGCGCCCCCGGCCGCACGTTCTAGACGACGCGACCTGACGAGAACATCTGCGTGCCCGGCCGCACGTTCAGACGAACCGCGCGCATTGCTGGCTATCGTGCTCGTTACAGCGACGGTGTCGGGCAAGACCAACGGCTCGCACTACCTCGAACTTCTCGGTAACGGCGGCCCAAAACGGCGAGTGGCGGCTCCGCCCGAGCCAATCGCGAGGTAAACGCGTGTAACGAGAAGCTGGAGACCGACGCGGGATGAGGCGCGAATCGTAAGACGGTACCGGCGGGCCCCGGTGCTCGGCAGAACTTCTGAATTGGGAACAGAACGCGGCGCAATTGCGCGCGTCGGGACAGCTCAACGAGCCGGATAGGCATGTAAGGCCATGGTGTTGCTCAAGAACGTGCGACTCTACCTCCACCTCGACGACTATGAGCGGGAGTTGAGGAGCGAGTTCCTGTTTCGCAGCTGCTACGTCAGCAATTTCGTCACCCGGCGTGTTCGTGAGCTTGGGTTCAAGACTGACGGCTTCAAGGGAGTACTGGTCCAAGGTCGGGCAACCGATTGCCCTCCGTTGATAAGCTCCGAGCACAACCTGATCGTACCCGTCCCATTCGACCGCGCACGTTACGGGTCTCTCGGTCCCAGTGAACACCATGAGTTCTTCACCGGAATGATGGTCGACGGACTGGAGAAGGGCGCTCGGCACCACCGCATTCCCCTCGCCGAGTTGCAGGCCGCGATCGAGGAATTCCGCAGCGAGGGTTACAAGAACGAGTGGATGCATCAGAAGAAGCTGCTGCGGCCGCTCGGCGTTCACGCGTCGTTGTTGTGCCGGCTCGACACTCACAACTTCACGTTGACGCTGAAGCTCGAACGGAAGGGCGTGACGCTATTTGAACAGCAGATCCTCGAGACCTTGCCGGACGAGCTCATTTTCGCACATCGGTTCAAGGATGTCGTCGCGGAGGGCGATGCCGTCGTCGTCAAGGACACGTTCGGAGCTCCGCTCTTTTCAGTTCGTGTGGACTCGCTGCACTGACGTTTGTGGTCTCCGTGGCAAGTAGCCAGGCTTTGGACAACTGGTACATCCTCGACGTGATGGGCATTCGATGATCACATCTGAGCATGACGCCTGTCGAGAGGTGGACACGTGGCTACAAGAGAACGGCGGCTCCTTCCGATATGAACACCTTTCCGTCAAGCGAGACTCACGAGGTTGGGTCGTGGTGCTCGCCGTCTTCGCTCGAGAGGGTTATGAAATCGATGGACCAATCGTGCTGGTGGTCGATCCTGTCACTGGAGTCGTACGCGCGGGCTATCCGTAGGGCGGCGGAAGGGTGTAGTGAGGCATACGCGAGCGCAGTCCCCGAGTCGGTGGCAAAGCAGTTCCCGAACGCACCGTTGGTCGTTGATGCAACCAACGCGGCGACTCAGTTCGGGCTTCGGCCTGCTCAGATCGAAGCGCTCGTGCGGGCGTTCGTCCCGGGGATCGGCCAATGAGCGCGCTGTAGATCGTCGTGGTACTCACTTGCCCGGCAGGGGCGGCGGGCTGTCTTCGGAGGATGCGGGAGGTTCTGGACTCAGTCGAACGGGCCACGGCCAGGTGGCCCTCGTTGGACCAATGGGAGCACGATTTGCCCGAATGGTTCGTGCGTGCGTGTGCGAGGCCGATGTCAGACGCGGAGGCACAGGACTGGTTGCAGCGGTGGCGAAGCATGCCGAACGCCGAGAGGTCGCGAGTCAGCGAGGAGCAGCCATGGTCTTTGCCCGATTGGCTCTACTGGATGGAACCGAGCCAGTCGGTCTGGCGGTGGGGACGAGCGACGCAACGCACCACCGTGGAACTAGAAGTGACGCTGGCGGTCGAAGGGCTTCCAGTAGCGCTTGGCGCTTTCAAGTGGCTTGCGCGAGCGGCTGGCGCAGAGCGCGTCATGGCTGTCTCCGACCCGTAACGCCATGCCTGCGCCCTTGCGACAGGTGGAGCGGTCTTCGACGCTCAGACAGTGAGAGTCTACCAAGCGTACCCTCGAGAGAGCCGCCAGGGCTGTTGCGGCCCAAACCTTCAAGAGGGAGCGGAAGACCTGGATCTAGCCGTCTTTCACCTGGATGATCCGTCGTTCTGGGTGGGCTAGGAACGCGACAGAGCATCACGCCACCTTCGAATGAGGCGCAGCGTGATCACAAGCTCGCCGTCGAAAGCAGTTGATATCTAGGGCGCCATGTGCTGCTTTCGTCGTTTTCGCTAGACATCCCAGTTTTTCCAAGACCGCCAGAGAGCTCGGAATGAGGCCTCACTGCCGCCTCACGCCAGGCGTGGCCAAGCCCGCGCCAAGGCAACGCTGAGGCGACTCGCTTCGCGCTGACCTCGATCCTTGTCCCCCGCGCGGCGCGGCGGGCGCTCCCGTAGCGCCGCGTCGCTTTTGTATTCGCGTCGATCGTCCCGCCGCGAATCACTGGGCGCGCACCGAACGGGCTCGGCGCACGGCTCAATCGCCCTCGCGTGTCCGTGGTGCGGACCTCGGCGACACCAGTTGCGTTGAGCCTCACGGCGTACCAGCCCCCACGAGCGTCGGCCGATCTCCCACAAATCTGAGTTCCACTGTCACGCCATCCTTGCCGCACAAGTGCAATTCGGCGTACAGAAAATCGTGCAAATCGTCCCTTTCCTCTAATTCACAGGCCGAGACCTCGCGCGCGGAGTCCCAGCGAGGTGATGGTTACATTTCCAGTGCACGTTCGCAGGAACTCGTGATCGCCGCGGAGTGAGGAACAGACGTATGAGGATATCGCAGACGATCCCATGACCGGCGCGTAAGCATTCGCGACTTCACTTGCCTCCGAAGTTCGCCGAATACCCTCACTACCGCCGAGCAACACATGGACCATTGGGCGAACAATTCCATTCGAGCACTGCGGCCTTCTGAGACCGCGCCGACGTGTGCTCTGCCGGCGCGACGGGCTCGGCGCTTTGCGACAGTCGCACAAGCGGCGTGCGCATTCCTTCTCAGCGGATGTGGCGAGGCTACCGGAGGAACACCTCCAAGCGGCTCCACGTACAGCGACGTGCCCTCGGAACGGCCCACTTTCACTGGTGTCTCTGACGAGCCGCCAGGAAAACAACCATCGAACGTGGATGACGTGTCCCCGGACGGAGGCGAGATTGCAGATGCCGCTGATGCCGGGGGCGACGGGGGCGACGGGGGCGACGGGGGCGACGACGCGGGGTCTGAAGCTGACGGAGGTACGCCGCCGCTTGCGTTGACCCAATTCGATGATTCGTTCGGCTCAGACGGTCGCGTTCTCGTCCCTTCTCCGGACGGCTTCCGTAAGTTCGTGCCACCACGCGGCTACCTAATCGGCGCCAACGGCGACATCACACTCGGCGGTTCTCTTGTCGATGCTGCCGGTACACGCCAAGGCGTTCTCGTGCGCGTCCGCGAGGACGGTGCCCTCGATCCGACGTTCGGTGCGAGCGGCGTCGTCGACGACGACTTCGGCATGCCGTTTGGCGTCGTCGCTGCAGCTCTCGCCGAGACGGCCAGTGGCGGTCTACGGGTGTTCGGTCACGCCGTCGACGACGAACATGGCTTCTTTGTCGCGCAACGAACGGCCTCGGGCGCGGCAGACGAGAGTTTCGGGACGAACGGGCTCTGGCGAACGGCGCTGGAAGTGGAGACGATGCGGGACGGCGCGTCGGTCGTCCTGCCGCTTCCAGGCGCCACGGATCAAGTGCTCGTCGGCGGCTGGCATGGTGATGGTTCTTCGCGCGCGGCATCCGTTTGGAAGTTCGCGTCGTCGCCTACCTTCGGACTTGCACCGGGGTTCGGGGACGCCGGATCCCGTTCATCGGTCATGCCTCCGGGTGCTCGCCGAGCTGCCGTTCGAGCAGGAGTGGTCCAGTCGTCCGGAGCGATCGTTCTTTCCGGTGAATATCAGACGGAGGAGAGTCCCCTCTTCCACGCGTTCGTCGTGCGGCTCCTGTCCGCCGGTCACCTCGACACGACATTCGGCTCAGCCGGGTGGGCCCTGGTGGACGACGTCGCGGAAAGCAGCGCGGAAGCGCTTGCGCTTGACGGCGACGATCGCCTCGTCGTGGCGGGGTACCGGCGTGGAGCGCTTTCGCTGGAGCCGACGCTCTGGCGCCTTTCCGCTGACGGTAGCGTGGACGCGACGTTTGGCTCCTCTGGCCGGCTCACGATCCCGTTCGGTCAAGACGCGGGGCGCATCAACGACGTCCGTATCGATGGCAACGATCAACTACTCGTTGCTGCGACTGTGTCCCATAGAGGGCGGGATCGACTCGGGATAGCGCGTCTTTCGACGTCGGGCGCGCTTGACCCGACATTCTTGAGTAAGGGCTTCTACATCGAAGATGCTCCGGCCTCTGCGTCTGCGTCGCATATCGCAGTCGATGCTTCTGGACGCGTGATCGTCACCGGCGCCCTTTCCTCCGGCGAGCTGGTCCTCTGGCGGTTGCGCGAATACCGCCCCTCTCCGTCGGCCCCAGCGCTCCTTCCAGTCCACTGACATCTCTTCGCAGACACCGAATGTCTTGCGCAGTCTCGTCCTCGGCGCTCCGGCAACGAGCTCGAACGAGAGTCCCGGCATCTGCAGCAAGCACAGCAACGGCATGGCCACGAAATGAGGAAGCCAGGGTGATTCAAAACATCAAGCGACATGGATGGCTCCGCCGGTGGTTCGGTCCGACATTGGCGGTTGGCGGCTGTTGCGCCGCGCTCGGCCTCCTCATGCCCGGCTGCACCGACAGCGAGCCCCCTGCACCAAGGCTGGCTCGCATGCAAGGCGCGCACTCGTACCAGTGGCAGCTCACGGCGATGCGCGACGACTACGGCAAGAGCGACTTGAACGCCGATGGGTTTACCGACATCTGCGGAGTCAACGAATCTGGCGTCCACTGCGCGGTCAACGGCGGCGGAACACCGTTCGGCGAAACTGCGCCCTGGACCGAGCTGTTTGGCAACTACATCGCCCCTAGCGGCCCGTGGTTCGACCCCGACAATCACATGACGATCCGGTTCCCGGACATCGACGGCAATGGGGTAGCGGACGTTTGTGGCCGAAGTGACTACGGCATCGTTTGTGCCTGGGGGACGGGGGACGGATTCTATCCGTATAGTTGGTGGTGGTTCGATACGCCCCTCTTTTCGAACTACTCCGGGTGGGACTGGGACCCCCGCCGCTACGCGAGCATCCGTTTCATCGACATCAACGGTGACGGGCGAGACGACGTTTGCGGCCGAGAGGCGACAGGATACCGCTGCTACTTCAGCACGGGAAACGGGTTCGATCTCAACTATCCCCTCCAGTTCGGATTCAGCGACTCTGCATGGGGCACGCAGGATACCTGGGCGACGCTCGCCTTCGCCGATATCAACGGGGACGGTCTTCCGGATATCTGCGGTCGAAGCGCTGCGGGCATCGTGTGTGCAGAGAATACTGGTTACGGCTTTCAATGGGAGAGCCTCCGGACGCCGGACTTCGGCAATTCGCAGGGCTGGCATACGAGCCCCGCGCTCTACTCGACAATCAGCTTCCCAGACATCAACGGCGACGGGCGCGCAGATGTATGTGGCCGATACTTCGACGGCATCCGCTGTGCATTCAACTCGGGCTACGGCACGTTCTATCCAGCGACGCTCTGGTCAGATTCCTTCTCCGATGCCGAAGGCTGGGGCACCGGTGCCGAGTACTACTCGACGATTCAATACGTCGACGTCACGGGCGACGGCAAGGCAGATGTCTGCGGCCGCGACCCCAACGGTATCGTATGTGCCGTGAATACCGCCTGCGCCGCGTTCGAGCCGGCTACCGTCTGGGCGAGCCACTTCACGGACGCGGCCGGCTGGAACGCTGACCCCGCGTACTTCTCGACGTTGCGCTTCATCGATGTGAACGGCGACGAGCTCCCCGACGTCTGCGGACGGGGGAGCGGGGGCATCGAATGTGCGCTCAATGAGGTGATGCGGTTCGGCGAGGCATCGGTCTGGAGCTCGAGCTTCTCGGACGCAGCCGGCTGGGCCGACTACTACGGAACAATACGGTTTCCCAGGTACCGAAGCCCGTGGTGAGCGGTCACGCGCAAACAGGACTCTCAACAACTTTGAATGGGAATGCCGATGCTCTGTAACTCTCAAGCCCACTCGTTGACTCAGACTCTCACTCGCCGATTGCGATGTCCCAGCCTTAGCGGCTGGATCATTGCCGTCGCATGGGGACTCGGCTGTGGCGGCAACACGGCGGCGGACGTTCGCGACGGCGCGCCAGGCGCGCCCGAAGCCATCCCGTCGGACTCACGCGTGACCATCGAAGTGCCACCGGCAGTCCGTCTCATTCAAGGGCAGGCAGCGCGGGTGCCCGTGAAGCTCACCCGCTCCGGCACCCCCGTGTCCGTCGAGGTCTCGGTCTCCGGTTTGCCATCGGGCGTGACGCTCTCCCCCTTGCAGGTGCCCGTTGAACGGAGCGAGGCCGAGCTCGTCATGGATGTCTCCGCTGCCTCGGTCCAGGGAACCCGTGCAGAAGTGACGGTGACAGCAAAAGCTGGCGACTCCTCTGCCAGCGCGAAGCTCGCGGTTCACGTGACCGGCGAACCGGGCTCTCCGGACCTCTCCTTCGGCGATAAGGGTATGGTGACCGTCAATCCTCCGGGGCTCGCAGACACCGCCGACGTCACTGTCTCCGCGCTCGCGGTGCGGAGCGACGGCAAAGTGGTTGTCGTGTACAATCACAACGTCGTCACGCTTCTCGATGCGACTGGGCAACTAGCCAAGGAGTTTGGCAAGGATGGGCGCGCGGATCCCGCTAACCATCTAGGCTATTATTGCTCTCCCGATTTTCAACCGTGCCTCTGGGTCGAACCGGATCTCAAGACGACCTTAGCCACCCCAAAAGGTCTGTTCCGCTTGTCCGAGCTCGGAGAGGTCGACCTCGGTTTCGGGAACAGCGGAAGCGTCACCTGGCCGGACGACGTCTCGCTCTGGCGCGCAAGCCCGACCGTCATCGACGGCCAAGTACATTTCGTTGGCGCCGGGGTCCCGCAGGACGTGTACTCCAACGTCCCTAAGC